>NZ_JBEXIL010000034.1:0-74026 GCF_040608555.1 Micromonospora sp. NPDC005172 | reverse complement strand
GGGGCGGCCCGGCCCCGGGGGGGGGGGGGGGGGGGGGGGGGGGGGGGGGGGGGGGGGGGGGGGGCGGGGGGGGGGGGCGAGGGGGGTTAGAGGGTGCAGTTGATGAGGACTGGTTCGGGGTGCAGGGTCACGCCCAGGCGGGCGTGGACCTCGTCGCGGATGGTGCTGGCGAGCGTGAGCAGGTCGGTGGTGCTGGCAGTGCCGCTGCGGTTGGTGAGGGCGAGGGTGTGCTTGCTGGAGATGGCGACGCCACCCGGGCCGGGATGCCCCTTGGCGAAGCCCGCCTTGTCGATCAGCCAGGCGGCGCTGATCTTGACCAGGCCGTCCGCTCCGGGCCACGCGGGCGGGTCGCCCAGCTCGGCGGAGCGTTCCAGGAGTTGTTCGTACGTCGCCCGGTCGAGGACCGGGTTGGTGAAGAAGGAGCCGACGGAGCGGGTGTCCGGATCGGCCGCGTCGAGCACCATGCCCTTGCCGGCGCGCAGCCGCAGCACCGCCGCGCGCGCGTCGGCCAGCGGCACCTGCTCGCCCACCTCGACGCCGAGCGCCCGGGCCAGTTCGGCGTAGCGCACCGGGCCGGAGAGCGGCGAACGGGTGAGCCGGAAGTCGACCGAGAGCACGATCCAGCGGTCCTGGTACTTGAAGATGCTGCCTCGGTAGGCGAACCCGCAGTCGGCCGCCGGGATCGTCTGCCGGGTGCCGTCGAGGCGGTCGTACACCTCGACGCCGGTGATCGTCTCGGCGACCTCCTGGCCGTACGCGCCGACGTTCTGGATCGGGGTGGCACCGGTGGAGCCGGGGATGCCGGAGAGGCATTCCAGGCCGGCCCAGCCGTTACGGACCGTGGCGGCGACCAGGTCGTCCCACGGCTCGCCGGCCTCGACACGTACGGTGACGGACTCGGCGTCCTGGGCGAGGACCCGCAGGCCGCGCGAGCGCACCAGCACGACCGTGCCGGGGAAGCCAGTGTCGCTGATCACCACGTTGCTGCCGCCGGCCAGGACGAGGATCGGCTCGTCCGTGGCCCGTACCGCCTGGATGATCTCGTCGGCGCTGGTCGCGGCCATGATCCGCCCGGCCGGTCCGCCCATCCGTAGCGTGGTGTAGCTGGCCAGTGGACCAGGGATGGCACGATCGGCTTCGGTTGTCGGCTGGGCGTAGGCGTCTGACACGTCTTTCACCTTAGGCTGATGGGCAGCCGCGGCACCTACTGGTGGCCCGGCACCCCCGGGAGGATGGCGATGAGCAGAGTGCAGGGCAGCAAGGATTTCTGGATTGGGGCACTCCGGACCGAGGGTCCGGCATTCGCCGCGGCGGTTGCCGAGGCACCGCCGGAGACACCCGTGCTGTCCTGTCCCGGCTGGACAGTCAATGATCTCACCCTGCACCTCGCGGGCCTCTACCACTGGGTTTATTCGTTCGCCGGGTCCGGGAGCACGGACGCGCCGCCGCGCCGGGACGCGTCCGCGATGCCGTCCGGGGTGAGCCCGCTCCAGCTCTGGCAGCAGGGGTACGACCGGTTGATGACCCTGTTCGACGGGCTCGACCCGGAGGCGCCGGCCTGGAACTGGGCTCCGCAGCCGAAGAGGGCCGGTTTCTGGCCGCGCCGGATGGCACACGAGACGGCGGTGCACCGCTGGGACGCCCAACTCGCCATCGCGGCCGGTGAGCCGGTCGAGGCCAAGCTCGCCGCCGACGGGGTGAGCGAGGTGCTGGACACCTGGTTGCCCGCCGGTCGGCGGCAGTCGAAGGGCGACTGGCACGGGGTGGTCCAGATCGCGGCGACCGACGCGGACCAGGAGTGGTATCTGCGGCTGCGCGGCGAGGGGGTGGCGCTGCTCGACACGGCGACCATCTTCGACCACGACGACCACCATGCCCGCGCGCAGGTCAGCGGCACCGCGAGCGATCTGCTGCTGGCGCTCTGGGGGCGGGTCAGCTTCGAGACCCTCGACATCACGGGCGACCGTGCGTTGCTCGACGGCCTGCGTACCGGCTGATCTCGCGCCACCGCACGTCACGAGGGCGTCACCCCGGCGGGGGTGACGCCCTCGTCACATAGGCGGAGACAGATTCGAGAGAGCGCTCTCTTGACAGGGTGCGGGGAAGCAACCACCCTGGCGTGAGAGCGCTCTCTTGGCCTTCTACCACCACCTCACGTTGAGAGAGGTCCATACGATGGCTGTCCTTCCGCGCCGCCGCCTCGCCGCGGTGGCCCTCGCCGCCACGACCGCCCTGCTCGTCACCGCCGGTTGCGGCGGCGGCGGCGACGCCGAGGCGGACGGGCCGATCACGCTGACCGTCGACGTCTTCGGCCAGTTCGGCTACGACCAGCTCTACCAGGAGTACATGGCCGCGCACCCCGACGTGAAGATCGTCGAGCGGGGCACCGGCGGCAACCTCGACGAGTACTCACCGAAGCTGACCCAGTGGCTCGCCGCCGGCCGGGGCGCCGGCGACATCGTGGCCATCGAGGAAGGCCTGCTCGTTGAGTACAAGGCGAATCCGAACAACTTCGTCAACCTGCTCGACCACGGCGCCGCCGATCTCAAGGGCAACTTCCTGGAGTGGAAGTGGAACGCCGGCCTGACCGCCGACGGCAAGCAGCTCATCGGCCTCGGCACCGACGTCGGCGGCATCGCCATGTGCTACCGCACGGACCTCTTCAAAAAGGCCGGCCTGCCCACCGAGCGGGACGAGGTGTCGAAGCTCTGGCCCACGTGGCAGGACTACATCGCCACCGGGGAGAAGTTCGTCGCGGCCAAGACCGGGGCGTCCTTCCTCGACGCGGCCACCAACACCTTCAACACGATCCTGTTGCAGACCGCCGGCAACAGCACCGGCTACAGCTACTACGACACCAGCGAGAAACTGGTCGTCGACAGCAACCCGGCCGTACGCCAGGCCTGGGACACCACCATGGACATCATCGACTCGGGCCTCTCCGGCAGGTACGGCTCGTGGTCCGAGGAGTGGGTGTCCGCCTTCAAGCAGACGAAGTTCGCCACGATCGCCTGCCCCGCGTGGATGACCGGGGTCATCGAGGGCAACGCCGGCCCGGCCGCCAAGGGCAAGTGGGACATCGCCCGGGTGCCCGGCAACGGCGGCAACTGGGGTGGATCGCACCTCGCCGTGCCGAAGCAGAGCAAGCACCAGGCCGAGGCCATCGAGCTGGCCAAGTTCCTGACCAGCGCCAAGGGTCAGATCGGCGCGTTCAAGGCCAAGGGGCCGCTGCCGTCGTCGCCGCAGGCCCTCGACGATCCGGCGATCACCCAGTCGACCAACGCGTACTTCTCCGACGCGCCCGTCGGGACCATCTTCGGCACCGGCGCCAAGAGCCTGAAGCCGGTCTACATGGGTCCCAAGAACCAGGCCGTGCGTACCGAGGTGGAGAACGCCGTACGGACCGTGGAACTGGGCCAGCGCAGCCCCGCGCAGGGATGGACGGACGCGGTGACCAACGCGAAGAAGGCCGCCGCCAAGTAGCCCGAGCCAACGTGCGGGCGGGCTCCGGAAGCCGGGGCACCGCCCGCACGACGGAAAGGAGTACCCGGGCATGTCCGTCCAGCTCGACGCCCGCCCGCCGGTCGCACCGGTAACCGGGTCCACCCGCCGGTCGTCGGGTCGACTCAGCCACCTCGACACCCGCTACTCGCCGTACCTCTACATCGCCCCGTTCTTCCTGCTCTTCGCGGTGTTCGGGGTCTATCCGCTGGCGTACACCTTCTGGGTCTCGCTGCACGACTGGGACCTGCTCGGTACCGACCACCCGTTCGTCGGCGCGGAGAACTACACCCGGCTACTCGCCGACGTGGACTTCTGGCACGCGCTGGTCAACACGCTGGGCATCTTCGTGATCTCGACCGTGCCGCAGCTGCTCGCCGCGTTGTGGCTGGCCAACCTGCTGAACCGGGGGCTGCGAGCGCGTACGGGCTGGCGGATGGCGGTGCTCGTCCCCAATGTCACCTCCACGGCCGCCGTGGCGATCGTCTTCGGGGTGCTCTTCTCCCGTGACTTCGGGATGGTCAACTGGCTGCTCGACCTTGTCGGGTTGGACGCGATCGAATGGAAGTCCAACCGGATCGCGTCCTGGGTGGCGATCTCCGCCATGGTCGACTGGAGGTGGACCGGCTACAACGCGCTGATTCTCCTGGCCGCGATGCAGGCCATCCCTCGGGACCTGTACGAGGCGGCGGCGATCGACGGCGCGAACCGGGCCCGGCAGTTCTGGTCGGTCACCGTGCCGCTGCTCAAACCGACGATCATCTTCTGCACCATCATCGCCACCATCGGCGGTCTCCAACTCTTCACCGAGCCCCGAATGTTCCACTCCGGCACCAAC
This sequence comes from Micromonospora sp. NPDC005172, assembly GCF_040608555.1. Taxonomy (NCBI): domain Bacteria; kingdom Bacillati; phylum Actinomycetota; class Actinomycetes; order Micromonosporales; family Micromonosporaceae; genus Micromonospora; species Micromonospora sp. NPDC005172. The sequence continues at coordinate 69,687 of NZ_JBEXIL010000034.1, read as the reverse complement.
CCGATCCGCGGCGGACCGCTGCGCGAGTCGCAGACCCTGACCATGTACATGTTCGAGAACGCGTTCGCGCCGCACTACAACTTCGGGTACGGCTCGGCGGTGGCGTGGCTGCTCTTCGCGCTGATCGCGGTCGTCGCGGCCGTCAACGTGCTGGTCCTGCGCCGTCTCGGCGGCACAGCCGGCACCGGCAGGAAGGGCACCCGATGAGTCGGCTCTGGCGGACCAGCCCGCTCACCTATTTCGCCCTGGTGGCCGCAGCCGCCCTGTCGATCTTCCCGATCTGGTGGATGTTCGTCGTCGCCAGCCGCACCAGCGACGCCATGGGCCAACTGCCGCCACCGATCACACCGGGCAACAACCTGGGCGCCAACATCTCCCGACTGTTCGACAACACCGACGCATACTTCCTGACCGGGTTGATCAACTCGGTGATCGTGGCGACCACGGTCACCGTCTCGGTGGTGTTCTTCTCCAGCCTGGCCGGGTTCGCCTTCGCGAAGCTGCGCTTCCGGGGCCGCAACGCGCTGCTGCTGGTGATCATCGCGACCATGATGGTGCCGACACAGCTCGGCGTGATCCCGCTCTACCTACTCATGACGAAGTTGCAGTGGAACGACCGGCTGCCCGCGGTGATCGTCCCGGTGCTGGTCACCGGATTCGGCGTCTTCATGATGCGGCAGTACGCCGGCCAGGCCATCAGCGACGAGTTGATCGAGGCCGCCCGGATGGACGGCTGCGGCACCGCGCGGATCTGGTGGCACGTCGTGCTGCCGGCGCTGCGCCCGGCCGCCGCCGTGCTCGGCCTGCTCACGTTCATGACCACCTGGAACGACTTTCTGTGGCCGTACGCTGTGCTGAACGACCCGGCGAACCCGACCGTTCAGCTCTCCCTGCGAGCGCTGTCCGACGGGTACTACCAGGACATGTCGCAGGTGTTCACCGGGACGGCCATCGCGACGCTGCCCCTGTTGTTGGTCTTCGTGCTGTTCGGCCGCCAGATCATCGGCGGGATCATGGAAGGTGCGGTCAAGGCGTGAACGAGATCCGATTTCCCGAACACTTCCTCTGGGGTGCGGCCACCGCCGCGTACCAGATCGAGGGCGCGGCCCGCGACGACGGTCGCGGTCCGTCCATCTGGGACACCTTCTGCCGTACGCCGGGAAAGGTCTACCAGGGCCACACCGGTGACGTCGCCTGCGACCACTACCACCGGTACGCCGACGACGTGGCGCTGATGGCGGAGCTGGGCCTGGCGGCGTACCGGTTCTCGGTCGCCTGGCCTCGGATCCAGCCCGACGGCAGCGGCCCGGTCAACCCGCGCGGGCTGGACTTCTACGACCGCCTCACCGACACGCTGCTCGCCCGGGGCATCGACCCGATCGTCACCCTCTACCACTGGGACCTGCCGCAGAGCCTGGGTGACCGCGGCGGCTGGACCAACCGGGAGACGGCCGAGCACTTCGCCACGTACGCCACCGCCGTCCACGCCCGCCTCGGCGACCGGATCGACACCTGGACGACGCTCAACGAGCCGTGGTGCTCGGCCTACCTCGGGTACGCCAACGGAGTGCACGCCCCAGGCGAGCAGGACGGGGCGGCGGCCTTCAGCGCCGTACACCATCTGCTGTTGGGGCACGGCCTGGCCGCGCGGGCGCTGCGCGCGGCCGGCGCGCGCAGCGTCGGCATCACCATCAACCCCGCCGATGTACGACCGGCCGACCCGCAGAGCGCGGCCGACGCCGCCGCCGTCCGCCTGGTCGACGGCCTGCACAACCGGATCTTCCTGGACCCGCTGCTGGCCGGCGGCTACCCCGACGACGTTCGCGAGCACGTGGCGCGCATCGTCGAACCGACGTTCATCCAGGACGGCGACGAGAAGCTGATCGCCGCCCCGATCGATCTGCTGGGTATCAACTACTACGCGCCGACCTACGTCGCGGGCCGGCCCGACGGTGGCGGTAACGGCGCGTACCCGGGCACCGAGGGAGCCGTGCACTTCCTGCCGCCCAGCGGACCCCTCACCGACATGGGCTGGATGATCGAGCCGTCCGGGCTGACCCGGCTGCTGGAGCGGATCGCCGCCGACTACCCCGGCGTGCCACTGCTGATCACCGAGAACGGCGCGGCGTTCCCCGACAAGGCGGGCGCCGACTCGTCCGGAGAGCTGGGGCAGGTGATCGACAACGACCGGGTCGCCTACCTCGACGGGCACCTGCGGGCCGCCCACGAGGCGATCTCCCGGGGCGTTGATCTGCGCGGGTATCTCGTATGGTCATTGTTGGACAACTTCGAGTGGGCGGAGGGTTACCGCAAGCGGTTCGGGATCGTGCACGTCGACTACCTGACCCAGCGGCGCACACCGAAGGCCAGCGCCCGGTGGTACCAGGAGGTGATCTCCCGGAACGGGCTGTGACGAGCGGGGGACAGTCACGATGACGACGGCGCAGCGGCCGACGCTGGAGGCGGTGGCGGCTCGGGCCGGGGTGTCCAGAGCCACCGTCTCCCGGGTGGTCAACGGCTCCACCACCGTCGCCGAGCCGATCCGGGAGGCCGTCAAGCGGGCCGTCGACGAGCTGGGGTACGTGCCCAACCTCGCCGCCCGCAGCCTCGTCACCCAGCGCACCGACTCGATCGCCCTGGTCATGCCGGAGGCGGCCACCCGGGTCTTCTCCGACGACCAGGTGTTCCCCGGCATCATCCGCGGGGTCAGTCAGGAGCTGGAGGCCGCCGACAAGCAGTTGGTGCTGATGCTGGCCGGCTCACCGGCCGGGCACCAGCGGGTCGAGCGGTACACGACCGGTCGCCACGTCGACGGGGTGCTCTTCGCCTCGCTGCACGGCGCCGACCCGCTGCCCGGCACGCTCGCCCGCCTCGGCATTCCCGTGGTGGTCAGCGGTCGGCCGCTCGGCGACGTACCGGTGCCGTATGTGGACGTCGACCACGTCGGCGGGGTGACCGCCGCCGTCCGACACATGATCGACAGCGGTCGGCGGCGGATCGCCACCATCGCCGGGCCGCAGGACATGGTCGCCGGCATCGAACGGCTGAACGGCTACCGGGAGGCGGTCACCGCCGCCGGACTACCCGAGCTGGTCGCCGTCGGCGACTTCACCCGGGAATCCGGCGCGGCGGCGATGCACCAGTTGCTCAACGACCATCCCGACCTGGACGGGGTGTTCGCCGCCTCGGACCTGATGGCGCACGCCGCCCTGCGCACACTGCGCGAGGCCGGCCGGCGCGTGCCACAGGACGTGGCGGTGGTCGGCTTCGACGACATCGAGACCGCCGCGTACACCGAGCCACCGCTGACCACCGTCCGGCAACCCATCGTGGAACTCGGCCGACGGATGACCCGGCAACTGCTCCGGCTCTCCGCCGGGGAGACCATCGAACAGGCCGTCATGCTCGACACCGAGCTGATCATCCGCGGGTCGGCCTGACCCGTCCCGCCTCGCTTCAAGATCCGCGCAACTTCACGGAAGTAGTGGTCTCCCGGCGCCGTGAGGCCACTATTTCCGTGAAGTTGTTGCCTGTCACAGCTCCGCCTCGAAGTCCGACGCTTCCGGGCGACCGACGCCAGTCACGTCGACGGCGCGGCGCAGCACCCTACCGATGCCGAGCACGGGGCAGGGGTCGGTTAATCCGTCGCTGCGGCGGGCGATCGTCGTTAGCCTCGCCGGCATGCCGGAACCTGTCGCGCTGCTGCACGTACCCGCTCTCTCCGACGTCGCCGAGTACGCGTACGCGGCGACCGTCGAACCGCCCGCCCGATTGGTGTTCGCCGCCGGCGCCTGCCCGCTGGACACCGAAGGTCGTACCGTCGCCCCGGGTGACCACGCCGCGCAGGCCCGGCAGGTGATGGCGAACCTGGAGACCGCCCTGGGCGCGGCCGGCGCGCGGCTCACCGACGTCGTCAAGACCACCGTGTACGTGGCATCGTCGCGGCAGGCGGACCTGGTGACCGTCTGGGAGGTGGTCCGGGACTTCTTCGGCGACCACGATCCGCCCAGCACCCTGCTGGGTGTGGCCGTGCTCGGCTACACCGACCAGCTCGTCGAGGTCGAGGCCGTCGCCGCCGTACGGACGGGGGCCTGACATGCGTATCCGTGTGGCGCAGCCGGACGACGCCGCCGCCGTGGTGGCCCTACGGGCGATCGTCCACCCGTACCTGGTGCGCGGGGTCGAGTCGACGCGCAAGATGATCGCCGATCCGCCGCCGGTCGACGGCTGGACCGCGCTCGTGGCCGAGGTCGACGGCCAGGTGGTCGGCTGGACGTCCGCCGAGCCCAACACCTCGACCTCGGTGCAGGGCTTCGGCGACGTCAGCATGCTGCACGTGCATCCCGACCACCGCCGCCGGGGCATCGGGACGGAGCTGCTGACCGCCGCGACCGACCACCTCCGCCCGCTCGGGGTTCGTCGCGTACGCGCCACGGCCACGCCGGACTCGCTGCCGTTCGCCCGCCGGCACGGCTTCACGCCCAGCCGCGAGGTGCGTTACTCGGCGCTGGACCTGAACCCGCCGCCCGCCCTGCCCGAGCAACCCCCGGGCGTACGGCTGCGTCCGATCGCGGAGATGGACCCGCACCTGCTCTACGAGGCCGACGTCGCCTCGGCCGTCGACGAACCCGGTGACGTACCCGTCGACGCGGTCAGCTTCGAGAGCTGGCGGTACGACGTGTGGGACAACCTCGGACTGGACAGGTTCGCCAGCACCGCCGCCGAGGTCGACGGCGACGTGGCCGCGTTCAGCCTGGTCAAGCGGGACGGTGAGCGGATGTGGTCGGACTACACCTGCTCCGTCCCGGCGTACCGGGGTCGAGGCCTCGCCCGGCTGGCCAAGACGGCGGCGCTGCACCGGGCCGCCGAGAACGGCGTACGGATCGCGTACACCTCCAACGACGAGTCGAACGCGCCGATGCTGGCGATCAACGCCCGGCTGGGCTACCGCCCGGTGGCGTCCCAGTGGACCTGCCTGGCCGACCTCACCTGACCACGCTGGTCAACTGTCGCTGCGCGGACGCGTCCACTCCAGGAACCGCGCCACGTACACTGCCGGGTCCGGTCGCAGGCCCAGCTTCAGCGCGTCGGCGAACGCCTCCCGCGCGAGCGTGGTCAACATGAGCAGCATCCCGAGTCGATCGCCACGCCAGCGGGCCAGCAGCGACAGCCTCGCAGCCGAACACGGCCAATGGGCACCGCAGCGGGTACAGCGCCAGTGCGGCAGGCCGGCGTGATGCGGGCGCGGTCGCGGGCTCATCGGGCGCACGCGGGCTGACGGTTGTTCAACAGCTGCACGCCTTCGCGCCGCACGTAGAGCTCCCGCCGGGCGACCGCGTCACCGCGCGCGCCCAGCTCGTACGCGTCGAGCCACACCCACCCGTCGTACGTGTCCCACTCCAACTCGCGGATGACCCGCACGGTTATCGGGCGCAGAAACTGCACGCTCGCGGTGGCCGACAGGCGCAGCAGGTCGCCGGCCCGGAATGTCGGTCCTGGTGGTGCGGGCATGTCTCCCCCTCCGATGGGCCGGGAGGGGCCGCCCGTGAGTGCTCCCACGGGACGGCCCCGGGCTGACACCGCCGCCGGGCTACACCTCCACCAGCAATGCCGCTCACCCGATACCCTCGCGAAGAGTGACGGGATCAGTACACGACGTTGGTCTATTCTCAGGGGACGTTCGTGACGTCCATCGTGGAGGCGGGATGAATCACGCACTTCAGGCCGCCATGGTCGAGGCCGGCGAGACAGCCGAGACTTTGGCAGCTCAGACAGGTGTTGATCCCAAGACGGCAGCACGGTGGATAAGCCCGGGACGTGTGCCTCAGCCGCGTCGCCGTGCAAAGCTGGCTTCTCTCCTCGGCAGGGACGTTGCGGACCTATGGCCCGATGTCCTTAAGCGGCGTGAGCCGCAATGGCTGCGGGCATGGGTCGACTGGGAGCGGGAGGCGGTCGCGATTCGCTGGTTCGAGCACACGTGGATACCTGGCCTGTTGCAGACGGAGTCATACGCGCGGGCCACGCTCGCGGGTGAAGCGTTGACGGCGAACGAGGTTGACGACGTCGTTGCATCTCGCATCGACCGGCAGACCATCCTTCGTCGTGAACGTCCGCCGTTGCTGGTGGCGGTCGTCCATGAGCTGGTGCTGCATCAGTCGGCGTACGGCGACAGGTCGCTCATGCGAGAACAGTGCGAACACCTCGCCAAGTGCGCGCAGTTGCCCGCAGTTCAAGTGCTGGTCGTGCCCCGAGACGTCGGGATGTACCCCGGTCTTGGGGGCGGATTCATCGTGGCCGAGTTGCCGAGCGGCGAGCACGTGGCACACGTTGACAGCCAGGCACGTGCGCAGATCGTCAGCGAGGCTGCGGACGTTGCTACGCTCAATCGCAGATGGGAGCGCATCAGGAGCGAGGCTCTGTCCCGTCTCCAGTCCCTAGACCTGATCAGGAAAGCAGCGGGATCATGGACATGACCGGCGCACACTGGCGTAAGAGCACGAAGAGTGGCAACAACGGCGGTTCCTGCGTCGAGGTTGCTGACAACCTGCCGAGCGTCGTCCTCGTCCGAGACACCAAGGACCGCGATGGCGGCACACTCCGGTTCGACCGGCATACCTGGCAGGGCTTTGTCGACTCGGTGAAGAACGCCACCCTCTGAGCGGCCATAACGACAAGACCTTCGGGCAAGCTCGGTGGTCTTTCGCTACTGACGCCGCTTCGCTCTAGGCGCTCCGGGATAGCGTGAGGTCGGTAGCGCTTCCGCGAGACCAGACCGTCGAGTTTCTGAGAGCGCGAGCATGGATGACCTGACCGGCGCCCATTGGCGCAAGAGCACCCGCAGCAGCTCTAACGGCGGCGACTGTGTCGAGGTCGCCGACAACCTTCCGGATGTCATCGCGGTTCGTGACTCGAAGGATCGCGATGGCGGCACCCTCCGGTTCGACCGGCACACCTGGCGGGGCTTCGTCGACCTGGTGAAGACCGCCGCTCTCTGAGCCACCACGTCGGCTAAGCGCTCCTGACGGAATGTTGTGGGGTGGGCGCGATCTTGAAGTAGCGCAGCCTGTCGTCCGAGCGCACCTCGATCACGAACGCACCGGTCATGACGGCACTCATCCCGCCAACCCGTTCTCCGCCAGCCAGCGCGGATCCGGGGCGACCCTCTGCAGCACCTCGATCAGCAGCCCGTCCGGACCCGCCACCTGGAATCGGCGCTGCCCCCACGGCTCGGTCACCAAGGGCATGACCACCGTGAGCCCGGCCGCTGCCAGCCGGGCGTACTCGGTCTCGACGTCGGCCACGAGGAAAGCCAGCAGAGTGCCGGCGATCTCCTTGCCGCGCGTCGCTTCCGGCCAGGACTCGTGATCGCGCTGCACGAAGTCCAGACTCAGGTTGGAATGGTCCGGGTGCTGTGTGTTGACGTACCAACCCAGGTCGATGCCGACCTTGAAGGCGAAGTGGTCGGCGAACCAGGCGGCGCTCTCGGTCGGGTTCTGCGCCGCGACGGCCATGCCGATGAGTGCGAATTGCATGCCTACCCCTTCAAAAGGTTGGACTCGTGGCCCCGGCGCACCGCGTCTGCGGGGTGATCACTTGATGGTGACCAGTTGCCAGAAGCGATTTCGGACTGCTCAGCATCAAGTGATCATGGCATGTGGCCTACGCCGCCTCGAAGACCTCGCGGGCCGTTGCATGGGTGTCCCCGCCGAAGAGCACCAGACGTGCCTCGGTGACCGTGGCCGACGTGGCCGAGCGGAGCACCGAGAGCGCCTGGCGGACGGCGTCGTCGACCGGCCACCCGTAGATCCCGGCGGAGATCAGCGGAAACGCCACGGTGGACGCGCCCAGCTCGTCGGCCACCCGCAGGCTGTTGGCGTAACAGTCGCGCAGCAGCCCCGAGCGGTCCTCGGCGGCCGAGAAGACCGGGCCGACCGTGTGGATGACCCAGCGGGCCGGCAGGTTACCGGCGGTGGTCGCCACCGCCTGCCCGGTGCGCAGCCCCTTGCCGTAGTGGGACGCGCGCAGCGCGCGGCACTCGGCCAGGATGGCTGGTCCGCCACGTCGGTGGATCGCGCCGTCCACCCCGCCGCCGCCGAGCAGGGACGAGTTCGCGGCGTTCACGACGGCGTCGACCTGCTGGCCGGTGATGTCCCCCTCGATCAGGGTGATCTCCACGTCAGCTCTCCTCGATCGTCTGACCCAACGAGCGGCGGGCCAGCAGGGTCGCGCCGGCGACGGCGGCCGGCATGACCAGCACCGCGCCGAGCGGTATGAGAAAGCACAGGAAGACCGCCACACCGAAGCCGAGGGCCATGGGCCGGTCCGCCTTGAGGATGGTCCGGCGTTGTGGCAGCCGCATCCCACGTCGGTAGAAGGGTGCGCCGACCAGCTCGACGGCGAGGAACCAGCCACCCACCGCCGCCCCGATCACCGGTACGACCGTCTGGCCGACCACGGGGATGAAGCCGGCGAGGAAGAGTGGGATGCCGACCAGCGCGGTGAGGGCCACCAGGCGTACGGAGTCGGCGAGGCTGCGGCGCAGCGACGACCAGAACGGCACGTCCACCGCGTCCGGGGTGCCGCCGAGCCGCTCCTCCACCTTCTCGGAGATCTTCTCGTAGAAGGGGTCACCGATGACCAGGGTCACCGCGGTAAAACTGATCACCGCGAGCAGGCCGCCGATCCCCAGGAAGGCCAGCCCGGCGATCACCCGGACCAGGCTGCGGCCGGTGCTCGACCAGTCGTCGGCGAACGGGGTGACCAGGGCGGCGAGGTCGTCCACGAAGTACACGAGGGTGGCGTACACGGCCACGAACAGCACGCCGGAGATCAGCGCCGGCACGATGCCGAGCAGCATCAGCTTCGGGCTGCGGACGTAGAGGCCCAGTCCGCGCAGGAGCAACCTGACCCCGAGGAGGAAGCGTCCGACGGCCCCGGTCACCGGGTTGGCGATTCTGCTGGCGTCCACGATCGAGCAGCCTAACGACAGGTGATCGAATTTGCCGGACGGCGAGCGGCACCGGGCAGGATGGGCGGGTGCGCGCGTCCCGACTGATCTCACTGTTGCTGCTGTTGCAGGCGCGCGGCACGATGACTGCCGGCGAGCTGGCGCGGGAGCTCGAGGTCTCCGAGCGGACCGTCTACCGGGACGTGCTGGCGTTGTCCGCCGCCGGGGTGCCGGTGTACTCCGACCGGGGTCGGGCCGGCGGGTACCGCCTGCTCGGCGGCTACCGGACCCGGTTGACCGGGCTGAACCGCGACGAGGCGGAAGCGCTCTTCCTGGCCGGTCTGCCCGGCCCGGCCGGCGACATGGGACTCGCCGACGCGGTCGCCGCCGCCGAGCTGAAGGTGCTCGCCGCACTGCCACCGGCCCTGCGCGACGCGCCCGTCCGCGCGGGACAGCGGTTCCACCTAGACGTGCCGGGGTGGTTCCGGGAGACGCCACCACCGCCGTGGCTGGCCGAGTTGGCGCGGGCGGTCTGGGGCGACCGGGTGGTGCGGCTGCGCTACCGGCGCGGCGAGGACGAGGTGACCCGGCGGGTGCAGCCGTACGGGCTCGTGCTCAAGAGCGCGACCTGGTATCTGGTCGGCCGGGTCGGCGACGACATGCGCACCTACCGGGTGGACCGGGTGACCGGCGTCGAGGTCGGCGAGGAGTCCTTCGCGCGCAACGAGGGCTTCGACCTGGCCGGGCACTGGCGCGAGCAGGCCGGGTCGTTCCTGCGGACGATGCTGCGGGCCGAGGTCACCGTCCGGTTCAGCCCCGCCGGCCTGCGCCGGCTCCGGCACATGGTCGACGCCCCTCAGGTGTACGACGAGGTAGTCGCCGCCGCCAGCGAACCGGACGGGCAGGGCTGGGTGGTGGCGCGACTGCCCGTGGAATCGGTCGAGGTCGCGTACACCCAGTTGCTGGCGCTGGGCCCGGAGGTGGAGGCGCTCGACCCGCCGGAGCTGCGCGGACGCATGGCGGACGCGGCGCGCCGGGCCGCCGCACGCTACGACGACCCGGCCGTGACAGGTGACGTCAGCGGTAGCCGGTGACGTCGGCCGGCTTACCGGCGTCGACGACCTCGCTGATGTAACGGAACGCCTCCGGCTGGCTGCCGTCGACGTCGGTGAAGCCGTACACCTTCGACAGCGTGCCGGCGTCGACGGACCGGCCGCTCCAGCGGGCCCTGTCCTCGTCGGCGGCGAGCGCGGCCACCGCGCGGCCGACGAAGGCCGGGGTTTCCGAGATGAGAAAGTGCGGGTCGGTGGCGGCGCCGTCGCGCCAGGTCTCCTCGGTCACGCCGAAGTGCTCCAGCATCGCCTCGGAGCGGATCCAGCCGGGAGTGAGCGCCACCGCCGTGCAGCCGTGCGGCTTCAGCTCGTGCGCCTGACTGAAGGCGAGCCGGTTGACCGAGGTCTTGGCCAGGTCGTAGAAGACCGAGAGGCGATAGTTCTCGTCGTTGTACGCCTTGGTGCCGTCGCCGATCTCGACGACCAGGCCACCGGGCTTACGGATCAGCAGCGGCAGCGCGAAGTGGCTGGTGATGATGTGCGTGTCCACGGCCAGCCGCAGGGTGCGGAAACCCTTGTCGAGAGGCTGCTCCCAAACCGGCTTGTCCCAGGTGACGAGCGGGTCGCCGCCCCAGATGTCGTTGACCAGCACGTCGAGACCGCCCTGCTCGGCGTCGATCCGGGCGACCAGGTCGCGGACCTGCTCCGGTACGAGGTGGTCGACCTGCACGGCGATGCCGGTGCCGCCGGCCGCGGTGACCAGCTCGGCGGTCTCCTCGATGGTCTCCGGTCGGTCCATCTCCGAACGGCCGGCGCGGCTGCTGCGACCGGTGGCGTACACGGTGGCGCCGGCGGCACCCAACTGGACCGCGATCTGTCGTCCGGCGCCCCGTGTGGCTCCGGCGACGAGCGCGACCTTTCCTGCGAGCGGTGGTGTCATGCCTGCGAGGCTGCCAGCGATACCTGACAGCCGCCGTCCGAATTTGTCAATCCACCAGTCTGACGCGGACCCGCCGGTTGGCCCGGCCCTTGCTCTCCACCTTGACCACCTGCACCTTGCCGATCTGGGCGGTGGACGCGACGTGGGTGCCACCGTCGGCCTGGACGTCCAGACCGACGATGTCGACGATCCGCACCTCCTGCTCGTCGGGCGGGATGAGGTTGGACTGGGTGCGGATGATGTCCGGCAGGGCCAACGCCTCGGTACGCGGCAGCACCCGGGTGGCGACCGAGCGGTCGGCGGCCACCTCGGCGTTGACCAGTTCCTCGATGCGGGCCTTGAAGTCCGGCGGCACCTCGGGAAGGTTGAAGTCCATCCTGGCCTCGCCCGGTTCCATCGAGTTGCCGGTCACCAGCGCGCCGAAGTCGCGGAACACCACACCGCAGAGCACGTGCAGCCCGGAGTGCGTACGCATCAGACGGGTGCGGCGCTCGTCCTCCACCGCGCCGACGACCTCGGTGCCGACCGGCGGCAACGGGTCACCCTCGGCGGGGATCAGGTAGGGCTCGTCGCCCTTGCGCGTGCCGACGATCCGGGTCTGCACGCCCTGCCAGAGCAGCACCCCGTGGTCCGGTGGTTGGCCGCCGCCGCCCGGGTAGAACGCCGAGCGGTCGAGCACGATGCCCTGCTCCGGGTCGGCGTGCAGGACCGTGCAGGTCCACTCGCGCAGGGTCGGGTCGGCGAGATCCAGCCGGTGCGTCCGGCCATGTTGTGTGACGCCCATGACAGGGCACGTTACTCGTTGAGAAAGCCGGAAATGCGCCCCCGCAGGTCGGCGCGTTCCGACCAGAGAACGCCCGGTCGGTCGTACACGTGCAGAGTGGCCTGGGGCAACGCGGCCGCGAGCTGCTCGGCGACCTCGACCGGGTGCAGGTCGTCGCCCGCGCAGCCGATCACCAGAGCCGGCGCGGTGACTGCCGCCAGGGCGGTCGCGTCGGTCAGCGGCACCTGCCCCGCCAGGGTGGCCAGGTCGTCGGCCAGGCCGTCGCGGAGCAGTTGGTCGAGCCGCTGCCGCAGGTACGCCCATCCGGCCGGCGTGTTGCGGACCGCCGCCGGCAGTTCCAGCGAGACGACATCGGCGACGGCGGAGGCGTCACCGCTCCCGACGGCCTCCAACAGCGCGTTGACACGTTCCCAGGCGACCGGAGCACGCAGCTCGTCGAGCACCGCCGGCAGGAAGAAGACCAGCTTCTCGAAGCGCTCCGGGCTCTCGGCGAGCAGGCGGCAGAGCGCGCCCGCGCCGAGGCTCGCTCCGAACGCCCGGCTGGCACCGCCGAGATCGGCGATGGCCCGCAGATCGCGGGCCAGGTCGAGGTAGGTCCACGGGCCGGCCGGCGACTCCGAGCGACCGTGCCCCCGGAACTGGAAGAACAGCCGACGACCGGCCACCCCGCTGCCGAACGGTCGCGTGGTGGCGATCCCGTTGCCCAGCCCGTGGGCAAAGACTGTCACCGGATCACCGACACCGGTGACCAGGCGTTCGAGCTGCACGCCGTGCGGCGTGGCGACCAGTTCGGTCTCCGGGTCCGGAATCGCGGGCCGCCCGGTGCGCGGCCCGCCCGGGCCCGGACCCCAGGTACGGGGACCGCTGTCCGGTGGAGGAGGCCAGCGAAAACCTCTCACCAGAACCCTTTGCCGTCGCTGAGATCGCGGAGACCGACCCGCACGTCGAGCAGGTAGATGAGCGCGGCGGCGATGCCGATCAGTCCGAAGAGGCTGATCGGACCACGGCTGAGCAGGATCAGCACGAGGCAGACCGCCAGAATGGCGATCCAGCCGCCCTTGGGAAGCGTCCCGATGGCGGAGAAGGCGTCGGAGCGCTGCGTGATGGCATGCACCAACGCGACACCCTGAATGATCAACGCGAAGACGAGCAGAATCAGCTCGATCACGTAGCGGACTTCGAACGCGAAGATCGGCGCGGCGGTGGCCATGCCGGCAAGTTTATGTCGGCGACCCCGACTACGTCCGTCAAGGACGCCGTCGGGATCGCCGACAGGACGAACTACTCGGCCGCCGGGCGGCTCTGCTTGGTGGCCCGGGGCAGCTTGGCCGACGGGGTCTCGGCCGGCTTCAGGGCCTTCGCCCGGGCGGCCTTCTTGACGGCGGCCGGCTTGGCCTCGGCGATCTCGGCGACCTCGGCCGGGCTCGGCACCTCCGCCGGGGCCGACGTCGCGGCCTGGGTCGTCGACGCGGCCTGAGTCGTCGTCGCGGCCTGAGTCGTCGCGGTCGTCGCCTCGGTGGCCTCGATGTCCGCGTTGACCGTCTCGGCGGCCTCAATCACGCCGGCGCCGACGACCCGCTCGCCACGAGCCACCAGCGCGCCGTACGCGGCGAACGCCCGCCCCTGGGCCGCCTGCGCCGCGGTCACCACCACGGCCGCATTGCGGGTGGCGGCGGCACGAAGCTTGTCCATGTCGGCGACCTCGCGCAGCTTGGCCAGGTCGGCCGACTCGCGCAGCTTGGCCAGGTCCAGCTCGGCCTGCGCGCGGTCGCGCAGGGTGCCTGCGGTCTCGTTGGCCGTACGCAGGGTCTCGGTGGCCTTCTGACGCAGCTCGAAGCCGGTCAGAACCGCCCGGCCACCCAGGTCGGCGACGACCCGGGTGCCGTGCACACCGACCGCCGCGGGCAGCTTGCGGAGCTGCTCGAGAGCCAGCTCGGCCGCACCGGCGGCGGCGTAGATCGGAGCGGGGATGCGGTTGGTCTTCGGCTCGGTCATGACGTCTCCTCCTCGGCCGTCTCGGCGGCCTTCTTCTTCTCGGGGGTGTTGCTCGGGGCGGGTGCGAGCTTTTCGGGGGTGCTGCTCGGGGCGGGTGCCGGGCCTGCCTCGGTGACGGCGACCGATTCGAGCACGGCCTCGGTCGGGGTGCCGCCCGCGGTGGTGGGACCGGTCGCTGCCAGGTTGGCCACGTCGGCGGGCGCGTCGGCGACGTCGGTCGGGGTGGTCGGCTCGGTCGCGGCCTGGGTGGTCGTCCCGGTCGCGCCCTGGGTGGTCGTCCCGGTCGCGCCCTGGGTGGTCGTCCCGGTCGCGGCCTGGGCCTCGGACAGTCGGGCGTTCTCCCGGCGGAACGTCTCGTAGATCTGGCTGAGCGACTGCTTCTGGGCCATCGTCAGGTCGGGGTCCACCGCAATGGCGGCGAGCACGCCGTGGCCTTCCTTGTCGTCGAGCAGCCCAGCCCGCAGGTACATCGCCGGAGTCGACACCCGCAGCGCGCTGGCCAGCTGCTGGAGCACCTCGGCGCTGGGCTTGCGCAGACCGCGCTCGATCTGACTGAGGTACGGGTTGCTGACCCCCGCCTGCTCGGCAAGCTGGCGCAGGGAGATCTTGGCGTTGCGGCGCAGATCGCGGATGAACCCGCCAACGTCGGGAAGGTCCTTTGGTGTCGCCATGCCGCCGACGCTAGACCGACCTGCTAACTCCTGCAAGCAAAATGCTAGCCAGAGTTAGCAAAGTCTCAGCGTCCCGTTTGCGTGCCGCCCCGCCCGGTCCGTACGGTCCGGTGGTGCACAAGATCACAGTCAATGGAGCAGTCATCGCGTACGACGAGGCCGGCAGCGGTTCGCCCGTCGTCCTGCTGCACGCCGGCATCGCGGACCGGCGGATGTGGCGGGACGTCCTGCCCGCGCTCGCCACCCGACACCGGGTGATCGTCCCTGACCTGCGCGGATACGGGGACTCGGAGCTACCGCCGATGCCGTTCGCGCACCACGACGACGTCGCCGGTCTGCTGGACGCCCTCGACCTGCCTCAGGCCGCTCTGGTCGGCTGCTCCTTCGGTGGATCGGTGGCCGTCGACACCGCCCTGGCCCACCCGGACCGGGTGAGCGCGCTCGCCCTGTTCGACACGGCGGTCTCCGGCAACGAGTGGTCCGAGGAAGCCAACGACCTCTGGGACGACCTGGTCGGCGAGGTCGATCCGGACGACTTCGTCGCGGGCGCGGCCGGCGAGGTGCGCTTCTGGGTGGTCGGCCCGGCACGTCAGCCCGCCGACGTCGACACCGACCTGCTGGCGTTGGCACAGGAGATGGACCAGCGCGCCCTGGCCGCGGAACTGGCACTCGGCGCGGTGGAGGTGGGCGAGCTGACGCCTCCGGCGATCGGACGTCTCGGCGAGCTGAAGATCCCCGTCCTGGTCGCCGCCGGCGCGGCGGACGTGCCGGACATCCGCCGGCTCGCCGACCGGATCGCCGCCGAGGCCCCCAACGCGGTACGGCTGCCGGACGTGCCGGACGCCGCTCACCTGCTGCCGCTGGAGCGTCCGGAGCCGGTCAACGCGGCCCTGCTCGACTTCCTGCCCTGAGCAACCCGCACCCCAACGCTGCCGCGCTCGGGCCCAGGCTCGGACCCACTGCATCACCCCGTTGATCATGAAGTTGTTGCCATCCGCGACGGCGTGTCGTGGCAATAACTTCATGATCACGGGCGGGGTCGCCGTGACAGCCGTGACAGCCGTGGCCCGGGGCGGGGCGGGGCGGGGCGGGGCGGGGCGGGGTGGGGTGGGGTGGGGTGGGGTGGTTCACCAGAGGGGGCGGATTGCGCCGACTGGGAGGCCGCCGCCGAACAGGGGCACCTCGGCGTACTCGGTCAGCACGGGAGCGTCCACGCCGAGCCGCCGCAGGGCCGAGACCAGCACCGGCATCCGGGCCCGGTCGGCCCCGTCGTCGATTTTGAGAGCGACCGCGCCGACGCCCGGCAGTCCGACCGCGAACACGCCCTCGGCACCGACCTTGGCCAGCAGGCCCGGAACGCCGCGCATCAGCCGGGTGTCGTCGGCCTGGGTGCCACCCACGATCTCCGGGTGGGCGCGCATCGCGTCGGCGACCCGGCGCGGCGCCGAGCCGGGCTCGGCATCGACCAGCCGGAGGTACGCCCCGGCCAGGCCGGTCAGCGACACCGCGAGCACGGGAGCGCCGCAGCCGTCCACCCCCACCGCCGCCGCCGGCTCGCCGGTGAACTCCTCGACTGCGGCCCGCAGCCCCTGCTGCAACGGGTGCTCCGGCCGCCAGTAGCCGTCGTGCGGCCAACCAGCGGCCGAACAGGTCAGCAGCATCCCGCTGTGCTTGCCGGAGCAGTTCATCTGCACCCGGTTCGGTCCGCCCCCGGCGCGCAGCACCGCTTCCCGGGCCGCCGCCCCGGCCGGCAGGTCGGGCGGGCAGTGCAGCGCTGAGGCGTCCAGCCCGGCCCGGTCGAGCAGCGCGCCGACCCGGGCCAGGTGGAAGTCCTCCCCCGCGTGGCTCGCCGAGACCAGCGCCAGGTCGGCCGGCTCGGTGAGCGGCAGTCCGGCGCGGAGCATCCCGATCGTCTGCATCGGCTTGCTGGCCGAGCGCGGGAAGATCGGCGCGGTCACGTCCCCGGCGGCGGCCAGCGGCGCCCCGGTCGCGTCCAGCACCACCACCGAACCGCGGTGCCCGCCCTCCACGAACCCGGACCGGACCACCTCGGCGAGCGGTACGCCGCCCTCGTACGTCTTTCCCACGTGCTGGACGGTACCCAGGAGGCTGGACTGTCCGTCGGCGGGGTGACCAGGCCGTCCACCGCCCGGGTGACAGGGGCGCGGGAAGCCCTCGCCCTTACAGGCCGAGCAGCGCGCGGGCCTCGGTCGTGGTCAGCGGCGGCCGCTGCGCGAGCTGGGCGAAGCCGACCGCGCGGGCGACCAACTGCATGTTGGACTCGACCGGGCGGCCCTTGGCGTACGTCACCGTGTCCTCCATGCCGACCCGCAGGTGCCCGCCGGTCGACAACGAGGCCAGCAGCACCGGAATCGTGCTGCGACCGATGCCGGTGGCTGAGAACGTGGTGCCCTCGGGCAGGTCCCGCAGCATCCGGTGTGCGGCGACGAGCGTCTCGGCGGTGCCCGGCATGCCGCCCGGCACACCCATCACGAAGTCCACGTGCACGTGCCCACCGGCCGGCAGCCCGTACCTGCCGAGCAGCCGCTGCAACGCGGACAGGTGGCCGAGGTCGAAGATCTCGTACTCCGGCACGATCCCGCGCTCCTGCATCCGGGTGTGCAGGTCGACGATGAACTCCCAGCGGTTGAGGAAGACGTCGTCACCGAAGTTGACAGTGCCCATCGTGCAGGAGGCCATGTCCGGGCGAGCGTCGAGCACGGCGAGCCGGGACGCCTCCGGGTCGGTCACCGCGCCGCCGGAGGAGAGCTGCACGATCAGGTCGGTTCTCTCCCGCAGCGCCGCCACCGTCTCGGCCAGGCGGGCCGGGTCGAGGGTCGGCCGGGCCTCGTCGTCGCGGATGTGGACGTGGATCACGGCGGCACCGAGCGCCTCGCACTCCTTGGCGGTGCGCAGCAGCTCGTCAAGCGTCACCGGCAGCGCCGGCACCTCCGCCTTGGCCGACTCCGCGCCGGTCGGGGCCACCGTGATCAACGTCCCTGTCGTCATGCCGGCGATCCTAGACGTGCCGGTCAGGACGGGTCGATCGCCGCCGCGCTCTCGCCGATCATCAGCGCGGCGTCGTCCGGGACGTTCCGCTTCAGGACGGCGAGGGCGACCTGGCCCAGCTCGTGGTGCAGCACCGCGGTGCCCACGAAACCCACCGCCCGACCGTCGAGGGTCACCGGCGTACCGGCGGTCGGCGGCTGGTCGGTGGTCACCCCGTCGAGGTGCAGCAGCACCAGGCGACGCGGCGGCCGGCCCAGGTTGTGCACCCGGGCGACCGTCTCCTGACCCCGGTAGCAGCCCTTGTCCAGGTGTACGGCCGGACCGATCAGGTCCACCTCGGCCGGGATGGTCCGGTGGTCGGTGTCCACCCCGACCCGGGGCTGCCGGGCGGCCACCCGGATCGCCTCGTACGCCCACAGGCCGGCGACCGGCACGCCCGCGCCGCGCAACTCGGCGACCACCTGCTCCATCGCCGAGCGGGGCACCAGCAGGTCGACGCCGAGGAGGCCACGTCGCGCCCAGCCGCCGATCGGCAGCGGGCGGACGTCGTACCGGATGCCTGCCCGAGGCGGCACGGCGCCGGCGGCGAACTTCGGACCCGGCACCGGGACCAGGTCCGGTGCGGCCAGCCCGGTCACGCCCAGCGTGCCCAGGGCCTCCGTCGCCGCCGGTCCGACCAGCGACAGCAGCGCCCGTTCGGCGGTCGCGTCGCGGGGCTCGACCTTGCTGAAGAACCGCATCTTCTCCAGGTACGACAGCAGGCCATCCGTCGCCCCCGGCTCGGTGTCCAGCCAGGTTGTCTCGCCGTCCTCGGCGACCAGGGCGTGCTGCTCGACGTGCCCGTGCGGGGAGAGCACCAGCAGCTCGGTGCCCTCACCGGCGGACAGCGTCGACAGGTGCTGCGAGGTGATCGTGTGCAGCCAACCGGCACGCTCCTCGCCGGGCACCGCGATGATCCCCCGGTGTGACCTGTCGACAAGACCGACCTCGGTGTCCAGCACACGCTGCTCGCGAAGCGGATCGCCGTAGTGGGCCGCCACGCCCCGTACGCCCGCCGCGACGTGCGCGGGGTCGGGCTGGTCGCGACTGGCCTCGTCGATGCTCTCGACGGCCACCGCACCCGCGATGTCGATCATTTGTGGTCCCCGTTCTCGCAACGGCCGCAGACGCCGAAGAGTGACACGTGCCCGATGTCCACCCGGAATCCCCGCTGCGCCTCCAACTGCTCGGCGAGCGGACGGAGCAGCTCCGGATCGATCTCGTCGATCGCGCCGCACTCCCGACAGACCAGGTGGACGTGTTGGTGCTCACCCGCCGCGTGGTAGGTCGGCGAACCGTGCGAGAGGTGCGTGTGCGTCACCAGGCCGAGCCGTTCCAGCAGCTCCAGCGTGCGGTAGATGGTGGTGATGTTGACCCCGGCCGCGACCTCCCGGACGGCGGCGTGCACCCGCTCCGGGGTGGCGTGGCCCAGATCGAGCACCGCCTGCAGGACGAGCTGCCGTTGGGCCGTCAGCCGCAGCCCACGGGCCCGGAGCATTTCCGCGAGGGAGGATTCGGACACCGTCCGATCATAGTTCGGCAATCGCGCCGACCTCCTGCGCGCCGCCGACCGCCGCTACGCTCGACGGTCATGGTGACGTCGTCCGTCGGTAATGTCTCGGCCACGCCGAGCACACGGATCGCCGTGCTGGGGCGCGGCCCGATCCCGGCGGACGAACCCGTTCTCCGCGGCGACGACCTGGGCGTCCTGCGCGGCGACGGGCTCTTCGAGTCGATGCACCTGCGCCACGGGCGGCCGTGGCTGCGCGACGAGCACCTGGCCCGGCTGGTCACGGCGGCAGCGGCCGTCGACCTGGAGCTGCCTCCGACCGACACGCTCACCGATCTGCTCGACTCGGTGCTCGCCGGCTGGCCGGCGGAGGTGGAGGGCGCGTTGCGTCTGGTCTGCACCCGGGGCTCGGAGGCCGGCGGCCCGCCGACCGTCTACACCACGCTGAGCGCGGTGCCGGAGTCGTCACTGACGGCCCGTCGGAACGGGATAACCGTGGCCATCCTGCCGCTGGGGGTGCCCGCCGACGCACGTACCGGCTTGGACTGGCTGCCGGCAGGCATCAAATCCACCTCGTACGCGGTCAACAGCGCCGCCCGCCGCTGGGCTCGACGGGCTGGGGTGGACGACGTGCTCTGGGTCTCGTCGGACGCGTACGCCCTGGAGGGGCCGATCGCCAACGTGGTGTGGCTCACCGGCGACACGATCTGCACGGTGCCCGCCGCCACCACCGGCATCCTGCCCGGCACGACCGCCGCCTGGCTGCTCGCCCACGCGCACGAACTGGGCCTGAACGGAGCCGAGCGGATGGTGACGCCCGAGGAGCTGCACACCGCCGACGGGGTCTGGTTCAGCTCCTCGGTACGCGGACTCGCCGAGGTGCGGATGCTGGACGGGGTACGCCGGGACCGCTGCCCGCGTACCCCCGCCCTGCACGAACTGCTGGGTTTCCCCGTCGATTGAGCGTCAGCCGCCGACCCGGACGAGCCGCGCCGAGAGGTGCGGGCTGAGCGGGTGACCCAGCGCGGCCATCTCCTGGGCGTAGAGCAACGCGCCCTCGACGATGCCGAAGAGACGGTGGCCTCCGGTGACCTCCTTGGCGGTCGCCGTCCGCACCACCGCGTCGGTGGTGAACTCGACCTGGGTGCCGGAGCGCTTGCCGAGGTGCAACTCCATCACACCGGTCGGAGTCGTCAGCAGGGCCTCCAACTCGTCGGTGGCCCGGCCGTCCACCAGCACCGGCCGCCACCAGCCGACCTCACGCCCGGCCGGGCGGACGGGCCGGCTCTGCTCGTCGAGGATCCAGGCCCGCGACTCGTAGTGCAGGAACGGTCGGCCGTCGTGGCTGATCCGGATCTCCTGCGCGTAGTCGAAGTCCTCGATGGTGGGGAAGCCACCCTTGCCCCGACCGCGCCACAGACCGACGTACGGCAGCAGGCCGTCCAGCGCGGGGTGCAGCTTCGGGCCGACGCGCAGGTCGTAGCTCTCCTCGTACGGGTACTCGTCGACCGGAGGCGCGTTCAGCCACGGCGGTTGCAGCGGATTCTCGTCGCTCACGCGGAGCCACCTTTCGTTCGCGACTGCGGGGCTCGCAAACCCGGCTCACTCCTCGCGCTCACCAGCGTCCCCTCGAAATCTTCACTGCCAGGTAGACCAGGCCACCGGCGAGTCCGCCCAGGCCGGCGACCAGCAGGCTGACGAACCCGATCTCGGTAACCATCCCGACCATCCTATGCTGGGCCTCATGGCCCGCTCTCTCGTCGTCAAGGTCACCGCCGGGGCGGACGCCCCGGAGCGCTGCGCCCAGGCGTTCACGGTCGCCGCCACGGCGGTCGCGGCCGGCGTGGACGTCTCGCTCTGGCTGACCGGGGAGTCGACCTGGTTCGCGCTGCCCGGCCGCGCCCAGGAATTCGAGCTGCCGCACTCCGCACCGCTGGCCGAGCTGCTGCACGTCATCCTGACCAGCGGTCGGGTGACCGCCTGCACCCAGTGCGCGGCCCGCCGGGAGATCGGCCCGGACGACGTACTGCCCGGCGTGCGGATCGCGGGTGCCGCGGTGTTCGTCGAGGAGGCGTTGGCCGAGGGCGCACAGGCGCTCGTGTACTGATCCTTGACTCAGCCGGGTGGCGGAGTTCGGATACCGACCCGGCAACCCGAAGCGCTGCCTACGATTCGATTGTGACCGAGGCGACCCAGCGGTTCTTCGAATCCCTGCCGGAGCGCGCCCCGACGGTCCTGCGCGGCCTGGTCGCGGGAACCCTCCAGATCGACCTCGGCACTGACCACCAGACCGAGCACTGGCTGGTCCGGATGCGGCCGGGCGCAATCCAGAGCAGTCGCGAACGGGGTCCCGCCGACGCCATCTGGTACAGCAGCTCGACCCTGTTCGACAGGTTGATCACCGGCGAGGCCCAGGCGCTCGCCACCGTGCTGCGCAACGAGAGCACCTTCAGCGGTGACGTGGTGCTCTTCCTGGCCTTCCGCCGCTTCTTCCCGGACCCGCCGGGCACGAGGGACCCGTGCGAGGTCGCCCGCGAGGCAGTCGGGCGGCGTTCGTGAAGGACCTCGTCAGCATCCTGGACGGCAACACCTTCCTGGTCACCGACCATCGCGGAGACATCGAGCCGTCCTTCGACTTTCCGACCGGGCTGTTCTCCTTCGACACGCGCTTTCTGTCGAGCTGGGTGCTCACCCTCGACGGCCAGCGGTTGCACGCCCTCTCCGTGGACGCCAGCGAGTCGTACCGGACCACCTTCTTCCTCGCGCCCGGCGAACCCACCCACTACCTGGACGCCAAGGCTTCGGTGATCCGCAGCCGGGAGATCGGGGGTGGCTTCGACGAGGAGCTGACCGTCCTCAACCACTCCGGTGAGGAGGCCGAGTTCACCGTCCGGATCGAGATGGGCAGCGACTTCGCCGACCTGTTCGAGATCAAGCACGCCCAGCAGAAGGTGGGCCGGACGACGGTCGAGGTGACCGACAACGAGCTGCGCCTGACGTACCGGCGGGAGGGCTTCCACCGGGAGACCCAGATCCGCTCGACGGTGCCGGCGCAGGTCGACGTCGCCGGGATGACGTTCCGCGTCCGGATCCACCGCAACAGCGAGTGGACGACCCGGCTGCACATCTCCACCATCGTCTACGGGGCACGGGGCGAGGACATCCGGACCACCCTGCCGTTCTCGGGCAGCCGCGGCGGGGACGCCATCCGCGCCGAGCACCGGGCGCTGATCGACCGGGCGCCCACGCTCGGCTGTGACTGCGAGCCGCTGGCCGGGGCGTACCGGCGCAGCCTCAACGACCTGGCCGCGCTGCGCTACGAGTCGATCGCCCTGGGCACACGGCTGATCGCCGCCGGGTTGCCGTGGTTCATGACCCTGTTCGGCCGGGACAGCATCATCACCTCGTTGCAGGTGTTGCCGTTCCTGCCGCAGCTGATCCCGCCGACCATCAGCATGCTGGGCGGCCTGCAGGGCCATCGGGTGGACGACTTCCGGGACGAGGAGCCCGGCAAGATCCTGCACGAGCTGCGGTACGGCGAGACGGCCGGCTTCGAGGAGCAGCCCCACTCGCCGTACTACGGTTCGGCCGACTCGACGCCGCTGTTCGTCATCCTGATCGACGAGTACGAGCGCTGGACCGGTGACACCGCGCTGGTCAAGCAATTGGAGCCGCAGATCCGCTCCGCACTGGCGTGGATCGACACCTACGGCGACCTGCTCGGCACCGGCTACCTCTGGTACCGCACCCGCAACCCGGAGACCGGGCTGCAGAACCAGTGCTGGAAGGACTCCTGGGACGCCATCTCGTACGCCGACGGCCGGATGCCCGGCTTCCCCCGGGCCACCTGCGAGTTGCAGGGCTACGCGTACGACGCGAAGATCCGTGCCGCCCGCCTGGCGCGCGAGGTCTGGAACGACCCGGCGTACGCCGACCGGCTGGAGCGGGAGGCGGCGGCGCTCAAGCAGCGGTTCAACCGCGACTTCTGGATTGCCGACCGCGGGTACTACGCGCTCGCCCTGGACGCCGACGGACAGCAGGTCGACGCCCTGACGTCGAACATCGGGCACCTGCTGTGGAGCGGGATCGTGGACGAGTCCCGGGCCGGCAAGGTGGTCGAACATCTGCTCGGGCCACGGCTCTTCTCCGGTTGGGGGGTGCGGACACTCGCCGAGGGCGAGGGCCGTTACAACCCGATCGGCTACCACGTGGGTACCGTCTGGCCGTTCGACAACTCGATCATCGCCTGGGGACTGAGCCGGTACGGCTACCGGGAGGAGGCCGGGCGGATCTGCGACGCGATGCTGGCCGCGTCGGAGTACTTCGACGGGCGGCTGCCGGAGGCGTTCGCCGGGTACGCCCGCAGCCGCACGGGCTACCCGGTGGAGTACCCCACCGCGTGCAGCCCGCAGGCCTGGTCGAGCGGCACCCCGCTGTTGTTGCTGCGGGTGATGCTCGGGCTGGAACCGCAGGGCGAACACCTGATCATCGATCCGGCCGTACCGCCGGGGATGGGCCGGGTGGAACTGCTGGACATCCCCGGCCGCTGGGGCCGCGTCGACGCGTTGGGTCGCAGCCGGGGTCCGCAGGACCAGGAGACGGCCGGCTGACCCGGCGACTCAACCGGGGCAGCCGACGGTGGCGGCCACCCGTGCGGCGTCCGGGCCGAATTCGGCCAGCACGGTCGCGTCGCCGGCGCGGTACGCGTACACCGGGGGGTTGTCCAGCAGTGGGTTGCCGCCGGCCAGCGGGGCGAGTGCGCTGGCCGTGGCCGGACCTGAGCCGGCGGCGGACCGTGCGGTACGGGCCAGCGTGCCGTCCGGGCACGGCGCGGTGACCAGCTCGGGTGCGCCGTCGGCCGGACGGTTCAGCGCGGTCAGCGCAGCCGTGAGGGCCGCCGCTTCCGGGCCGGCGGCGGTGGCCGGCGCGGGCTCGTAGCCGGCGCCCGGCGGCCGACAGCCGGTGTCGACGGTCAACCGCAGCCGCCCGTCCCCGGTCGGCCGCCCCTCGACGGCGACGAACTCTCCGGCGTCGGCGCGCAGTTCCGGGCCGTCCAGTCCGGGACCGACCCCGGCCCGCCAGGTCGCCGGCAGTCGATCGGCGATGGCGGTCAGCACGGTCCGCTCGGTGCCGGCGGGCGCCAGCACACCGACCTCGCGACGCAGCCTCGCGCCGTCGGCGAGCGGGGTGACGCGGCATCCCGCGCTGACCCGCGCCGGACCCAGCTCCAGCAACCCGGCTGTCCCCGCGGCACGGGCCAGCTCACCGACCGCCCGCTCGACCACCGGGACGGCCTCGGCGAGCGTGCGCTGCTCGCGCACCGTCGGCGGGTCGTTCCGGACCGACAGCCAGGTGAGCCCGGCCAGCAGCAGGGCCCACAACACGGTCCCGACCAGCAGCCAGCGCCGCCCACGCCGGGCGTGTGCCGGCGGGGCGGGGTCGCTCGACGGGGGCCAACCCGTCTGGACAGCACCGCTCACCCGGCCATGGTGTCACGAGCTGTCCTCCGCTCCGAATGGCAGTGGCCCACGGCCCGACAACCTGCCACTCGGTCTGAATAACGCCAGGTCACCGGCCGATCGTTAGTCATTGAGCACCGTCCGAGCAGGTCCCGAACCCATCGGGACCCCATGTGGGGAGGAACAGTGCTCCGACCATCGAACCCGAGATCCGCTGTCTGGCGGACCGCCGTGGCATGCGGCACCGCCCTGCTGGCCCTCACCGCCCAGCCCGCGGTCGCCACCCAACCCAGACCCGCGCCCGCCCGCGTCGACCAGCGACTGCTCCGCCAACTCGGCACGACGGGCAGCGGCACCTTCCTGGTCTACCTGCGCAGCACCGCGCCGGTGGCGAGGACCGCCAAGCTGCGTGACCCGGACGACCGGGCCCGCGAGGTGCACCGCCTGCTCACCACGACCGCCACGCGCACCCAGAAGGGTCTGCGCAAGCTGCTCACCAGCCGCAAGGCGCCACACACCGCGTACTGGATCGCCAACGCGGTACGCGTGACAGGTGATCGCGGGCTGCTCGACGAGATCGCCAAGCGGCCCGAGGTGGCGAGAATCGAGCCCAGCCGCAGCTACCCGCTGCTGCGACCGACGCCCGCCACCGGCAGCCGCGCGGAGGCGAACGGCCCGGAGTGGGGGCTCACCAACATCAACGCCCCGCGGGTGTGGAGCGAACTCGGCGACCGGGGCGACGGCGTGGTCGTCGCCACCATCGACAGCGGCGCCCAGTACGACCATCCGGCGCTGGTCGGGACGTACCGCGGCAACCTCGGCGGTGGCACCTTCGACCACGACCACAACTGGTACGACCCGGCCGGCGTGTGCCCGAGCGCGGCGCCCTGCGACAACGCCGGCCACGGCACGCACACCATGGGCACGATGGTCGGCGACGACGGAGCGGGCAACCAGATCGGCGTCGCTCCCGGCGCGAAGTGGATCGCCGCGAAGGGCTGCGAGACCGACTCGTGCACCGACGCCTCGCTGCTCGCGGCCGGCCAGTGGGTGCTGGCCCCGACCGACCTGGACGGGCAGAACCCCCGCCCCGACCTACGCCCCGACGTGGTCAACAACTCCTGGGGCGGCGCCGGGGGCGACCCGTGGTTCCAGCAGACCATCGCGGCCTGGCGTGCAGCCGGCATCTTCGGAGTCTTCTCCGCCGGCAACGACGGTCCGGCCTGCGGCAGCGCCGGCTCACCCGGAGACAACACCGACGCGTACGCGGTCGGCTCGTACGACGTGCAGAACACCATCTCCGACTTCTCCGGCCGGGGCGGCGGGACCGACGCACGGTCGTACAAGCCGAACGTCGCCGCACCGGGCAGCAACGTGCGCTCCAGCGTCCCCGACAACTCCTACGCCGCCTACGACGGCACCTCGATGGCCGCGCCGCACGTCTCCGGCACCGTCGCGCTGCTCTGGTCGGCCGCACCGACCCTCAGGGGCGACATCGCCGCCACCGAGGAGCTGCTGGACCGGACCGCCCACGACGTCGACGCCACCGCCTGCGGAGGCACCGCCGCCGACAACAACGTGTTCGGCGAGGGCCGACTGGACGCGTACGCGGCGGTAGCGGCCGCGCCGCGCGGCGCCGTCGGGCGGATCAGCGGCACGGTCACCGCGGCCGGAGGCGGCGACCCGCTCGCCGGCGCGACAGTCGGCGACGGCACCCGCAGCGTCACCACCGGCGCGGACGGCAGGTACGCGCTCACCGTGCCGGCCGGCGAGGCGACCGTCGCCGTCAGCGCCTACGGGTACGCCGGCCAGAGCGCCACCGTCACCGTCACCGAGGGCGGGGAGGTCACCCGGGACTTCGCCCTGGCCGCGAACCCGTCCGTCACCGTCAGTGGCCGGATCACCGACGCCTCCGGGCATGGCTGGCCGCTCTACGCACGGATCGAGGTCGCCGGCCGTCCCGGTGGACCGGTGTTCACCGACCCGGCCACCGGCCGGTACACGTTCACCGTGCCGGGCAACACGACGTACCGGCTCACCGTCACCGCCCGCTACCCCGGCTACCGCACGGCCACCCGGGACGTGGTCACCGTGGGTGGTCCGGTGACGGCCGACATCGCCGTACCGGTCGAGACCTCGTGCACCGCGGCCGGCTACACCGGCAGCCTCGGTACGCCCCTGCTGGACGAGAGCTTCGACGGCAGCGCCACCCCGGACGGCTGGTCGGTGCGGAACCGGACCGAGGACGGCGGCTGGACCTTCACCGACGCCGGCGAGCGGGGCAACCTCACCGGCGGCAGCGGCGCCTTCGCCATCGCCGACAGCGACCGTCTCGGCTCCGGCCGGACCCAGGACACCGACCTGGTGACCCCGAGCGTCGACCTGCGCGGCACACCGGCACCGGTCCTGCGGTTCCACAGCGACTGGCGGGCCGTCGGGGTGAGCGACACCGCCGACGTGGACGTCTCCACCGACGGCGGCGCCACCTGGAACACGGTCTGGCACCAGACCACCAGCCGACGCGGACCGCTCGTCGAGGAGGTACCGCTCGATCCGGCGGCCGGGGCCTCCGCCGTCCGGGTCCGGTTCCGCTTCCACGGCAGCTTCGCCTGGTGGTGGCAGGTGGACGACGTACAGGTGGTCAACCGTGACTGCGTGCCCGCACCCGGCGGCCTGGTGCTCGGCGTGACCACCGACCGCAACACCGACACCCCACTCAACGACGTCACAGTGGTCAGCGTCGACCGCCCGCAGGACCGCGGCAGGTCCACGCCGACGCCGGACGACCCGAGGACGCCGGACGGCTTCTACTGGCTCTTCTCCGGGCTGACCGGCGCACATCGGCTCACCGCCAGTCGACCGCCGTACCAGGTGGCCACGGAGACGGTGACGGTGCCGGCCGACGACGTCCGTCGCCTGGACGTGGCGCTCGCCGCCGGTCGGCTCACCGTCACGCCGCCGACCGTCCAGTCGTACCAGCCGTACGGCAGCACCCGGACCGCGAAGCTGCGGATACGCAACACCGGCAGCGCGCCGGCCGCCGTCAACCTCGTGGAACGCAGCGGCCGGTTCGAGTTGCCGTCCAAAGCCGGTGCGCCACTGCGGGAGCAGAGGACGAAGGGGATCAGCAAGGCCCGCGCGGGCACCGCGTACGGCCCGGCCGCAACCGAGGCGGCGCCACGGGCGCAGGACGCCTGGAGCAGCATCGCGGCCCTTCCGGCGGCGGTCTACGACAACGCGGCGGCCACCCTCGACGGCAAGGTCTACTCCGTCGGCGGTGGCGGTGGCAGCGGCCTGGAACGAAAGGCCTGGCGCTACGACCCCGACACGGACACCTGGACGGCGCTGCCCGACATGCCGAGCGCCCGGGCCAAGCCGGTCGCGGCGGCCGTCGGCGGCAAGCTGTACGTCTTCGGTGGTTGGGGCGCCGACGACGAGACCGTCGCCTCGGTGGACGTGTTCGACCCGGCCACGGACACGTGGAGCACGCTGGCCGGAGCGGGTGATCCCTTCCCGGTGGCGGCGGCCGGCGGGGCGGTCACCGGCGGGAAGGTCTACCTGGTCGGTGGCTGCCGGGACAACGACTGCGCCGAATCGGACCGGCTCGTCGTCTTCGACCCGGGCACCGGCACGTTCCGCACCGGTGCGGCGTACCCGCACACGGTGTCCTGGCTCTCCTGTGGCGGGATCGGCAGCGCGGTCTACTGCGCCGGGGGCACCGGCGACGCCGACTACACCGACGCCTACCGGTACGACCCTGCGGCGGACGCCTGGCGGCCCCTGCCGAACCTGCCGGTGGACCTGTGGGGCTCCCAGTACGCGGCGGCCGGTGACCTCCTGGTCCTGGCCGGCGGGGTCACGGGCGCGTCGACCACGGTGACCAACCGGACCATCGCGTACGACCCGGTGGTCGGGAGTTGGCGCGACCTGCCCAACGTCCAGTCCGGTCGGTACCGGGGCGCCGCCGCCTGCGGCGCGTACAAGATCGGTGGTTCGCCGTCCTCGTTCGTGGGCTCCACGGACGGTGAACGGCTCGGCGGCCTGGAGCTGTGCGCCGGAGAGGCGGACCTGCCCTGGCTGACGACGAAACCCGCCACGTTCACCCTCGCACCGGGCGCCTCCCGGACGGTCACCGTCACATTGCGCGCCTCGGCCTCGGCCGGTGTGGCCCAGCCCGGCACCTACTCGGGCGAGCTGGGCATCGCATCCGACACGCCGTACCGGGTCCCCGCGGTGCCGATGCGGATGACCGTGTCACCGCCGGCCAGCTGGGGCAGGATCCAGGGCACCGTCACCGGAATCACCTGCGCCGGGGTCACCGTCGGGGTCGCGGCGACGGTTCGGGTGAACCGGGTGGGTACGACCACCGGCTGGACGCTGACCGCGGACGCCAACGGCCGGTACGTCTGGTGGCTGCCGAAGGGTCGCTACGAGGTGATCGTCGCCAAGGACGGGTGGATACCGCAGACGCAGCGCACGCGTGTCAGGGCGGGCATCGTCGACACCCTCGACGTCGTCCTCGACCCGGCCTCGTCCTGCACGAGAGCCACCGGAATCTGACCGCACACACGACCGGGGCCGGCCACCCAGCAGGGTGACCGGCCCCGGTCGATCGAAGCGGTGGGTCAGGCGACGGTTACGGCCACCTCGTTGATGCCCCGGCCAGCGGTGACGGCAGCGTCGCCGTTGCCGTGCCGGGACAGCGCCCGTAGCGTCCACGAGCCCGGCGCGGCGAAGAACCGGAACTGCCCGGCGGCCGAGGTCACCACCTCGGCGGTGAACTCACCTGTGGAGTCGAGCAGCCGGACGTACGCGCCCGGCACGACCTCGTCCGCCGCCGAGCGGACGATGCCGGTGATGACGGTTTCCTTCTCGAGGTCCAGGCTGGCCGGCAGGGGCGCGGCCTGGTCGGGTGCGGCGCAGCCCGCAGCGGTGGGAGCAGTCATCGTCAGGCCTCCCCGGGCTCGTCGCCGAGAGCGACCGGCACGCCGACCAGCGAGCCGTACTCGGTCCAGGAGCCGTCGTAGTTCTTCACGTTGCGGTGACCGAGCAGCTCCTGCAGCACGAACCAGGTGTGCGAGGACCGCTCACCGATCCGGCAGTACGCGATGGTCTCCTTGCCGTCGTCCAGCCCGGCGTCGCCGTAGATCTTGCGCAGCTCGTCGTCGGACCGGAAGGTGCCGTCCTCGTTGGCCGCCTTGGACCACGGCACGCTGATCGCCGTCGGGATGTGACCGGCCCGCTGCGCCTGCTCCTGCGGAAGGTGGGCGGGGGCGAGCAGCCGGCCGGCGAACTCGTCGGGGCTGCGCACGTCGACCAGGTTCTTGGTGCCGATCGCGGCGACGACCTCGTCGCGGAAGGCCCGGATGGAGGTGTCCGGCTCCTGCGCGACGTACTGGGTCGCCGGGCGGGTCGCCGTCTCGGTGACCAGCGGGCGGGCGTCCAGCTCCCACTTCTTGCGGCCACCGTCGAGCAGCTTGACGTCGCGGTGACCGTAGAGCTTGAAGTACCAGTAGGCGTACGCCGCGAACCAGTTGTTGTTGCCGCCGTAGAGGATCACGGTGTCGTCGTTGCTGATGCCCCGCTCGGACAGCAGCGCCTCGAACTGGGTCTTGTTGACGAAGTCCCGGCGAACCTGGTCCTGGAGGTCGGTCTTCCAGTCGATCTTGATGGCGCCGGTGATGTGGCCGGTCTCGTAGGCCGAGGTGTCCTCGTCGACCTCGACGAAGACGACGCCCGGGGCGTCGAGGTTCTTCTCGGCCCACTCGGCCGATACGAGTGCGGTGTCGCGACTCATCGAATCACTCCCTGGTGAGGATGGATGGTGAGCCAACGCGCGAATATCGATGGGTTGAACTGTCGCACCGCGCGCGGGACCCAGCGGAAGGACGGGATCACGGGGTTCGTGCGACGGCGCCGCTGCCGGGCATTCGGTGGGATCACCGGAAAGGATCGAGGACCCTGCGTGCCGGTGGCCGCCGTCAGGCGGCCGAAAACAGCCCCGCCGTCAGATGACAGGGCGACACAGGCAGGTGGCCACGCGGCACAGGTCGACCGCGCGCCGTTTGGTGAGGTGGGTCCCCATGGTCACGGAGCCTACCAGCCAGTGACCGGGCTGCCACCGTAGCGACCACCATCCGGGAATCGGCCGGCTACCGGGCCGCCGCGTCGTCCCAGCGGCCCGGACCGTTGACGCGCCACTCAGCTGACGGAGTTGATCGGCACGTTCTTCGCGTCGGCGGTGACCGCCAGCCCCTCGGGCAACGGCTGGACCTTCCGGACCGCGAGTTGGAACGGCAGGTCGGGCAGCGGCACGTCGATGGAGATGCCCTTGGCGTAGTTGTTGAGCACCGTGCGGGCCAGCGGCAGGTTCGGCAGACCCGCGGCGTCCAGGTTGTTGAACCGCAGGGCCACCTTGCCGTTCTCGCCGACGGTGACGTCGGCGGTGCCGGCGACGGTGAACTTCCGGCCGAGGATGTCGACCGGGGCGGTGACGGCCAGCTTGCCGCCCTGCTCGCCGAGGGTGAGCCCGGGCCGGTCCAGCAGCGCGGCCAGGCTCTCGTAGCTGACCGTGCCGGTGCCGTTCACCGTGTCGGCCACGATGTCACCCTGGCCGGAACGCAGCGTGTCCAGCGAGGCCCGCACGTTGTGGGCGTCGACGTCCAGCACCGGCAACCGTACGGCGTCGCCCTCGACCGAGGCCTGCACGTCCCGCAGCGAGATGGAGATGCGCTCGTACCGCCCGTCGAGCACCTGGGTGAGGAACGGCACCCCACCGACCTCGACGTCGGGTGCCGTGGACTGCGCGCCCTGCTTGCTGATCTCCTGGCTGACCCGCTCGGCGATGAGCCGCTCGGCCACGCCGACCGCCACCCGGTCGGCGACCACGAGCAGACCCGCCACCACGAGGAGCAGGACGACCAGGCCGATGAGCACCTTGCGTCCGCGCCGTCGGGGCCGGGTCTCGCCAGCCGGATAATCGTCGGCCACGCCGCCTCCTGTCTCTGCCCGCCGCGACACGGCGGGACGTCCGAACTCGTGCCGCAGCGCGGCGCAACGGAAGGTACCCGACGGGCACCGGCCTCAACCGTGGGCTCAGAGGAAGAGCATGCACATGGCGTACGCCGCGGGCGCAGCCAGGGCGAACCCACCGAGCGGTCCCTGCATGTGCCGGGCGACCCACATGGTGGGCGGCTCTCCGGCCATCAGGCGGCCTGCCTCCGCGTACCCCACCGCAAGGTCGGAGAGGACGGCGGTGACGGCCGCGACCAGGCCGATCACCGCGGCTTTGGTCGGGGTGAAGGGGGCCACCAGATAGCTGCCGAGCAGCGCGCTGCCCAGCGTGCCCACCATCGCGCCGCCGACGACGCCGGCCGCGCCCCGGGGCACCTGCGGGGCCAGCCGGGGCCACGGCAGCACCGCGTCGGTGAGCCGGGCGACGGTCAACGCGACCCCGCTCGCGGTCAGGCAGACCGTGATCGCCTGGGTGCCGGCCGGGATGCGGCTGAGCACGATCAGCGTGCCGAAGGCCACGACGCCGACCACGATGAGCAGGGTGGCGCCGAGCGAGTC
Organism: Micromonospora sp. NPDC005172; assembly: GCF_040608555.1. NCBI lineage: Bacteria > Bacillati > Actinomycetota > Actinomycetes > Micromonosporales > Micromonosporaceae > Micromonospora > Micromonospora sp. NPDC005172. The sequence continues at coordinate 37,709 of NZ_JBEXIL010000034.1, read as the reverse complement.
GGTGACCCGGACCCGGTCGACCCGGCGGACCAGCTGGCCGAGCACGGCGGCGAGGAAGCCGCCGACGGCCAGGTAGCCCAGCGGCGCCAGACCGGCGATGTCGCTCCGGACGGCGGCGACGTCGGCGGCAGCGGCGACGACGGCGCTGATCCCGCCGACCAGCAGCAACGCCGGTGGGCGCATGGCCATCGTCCAGGCGAGGACGAACAGCAGTTGGACGCCGAAGATGATGAAGGCGAACGGCAGCCGGTGGCCCGGTCCCGACGTCTGCGCGCCGAGCACGAGTCCCACGCCGAGCAGCGCGGCGAAGCCGGCGATGGTCAGCGCCAGCGGACGGTGCACCTCGACCGGAGGGATGACCTCCTCTTCCGGCTCGTCGACCTCGTCCTCGCTGCGACGGGCCGGCTCTCCGGCACGACGGGCTCGGCGCGGACCACGTTCACGGCGCTCGCCCTCGGCGGGCGCCGGCCCGGTACGCGGCGCGGGCGGGTGGCCACGGGTCGGAGCGGCCGGACCCGGACGGGGGCCGTCGACCCACGAATCGCGGCCGGCGTCGGGCGAGGTAGAGGGAAACACGCCCCGATCGTGCCAGATCGGCCGCCCGACGCGACGGTCACGGGTTTCAGCAACGTTAAAACCTGTGCCACGATCAGGGGCAAGCTAGACAAACAGGAAATGGCCTGCGGGCGCAGCCGAGGCGATCGGTTACGCTCAACGCCTTACCCGCCCGTCAGCGACGCCGGGACCACGCAATTTCTCAGCGCACTCCCTCACGAGTGTGTCTGGTCGCGTGCGGCGATGCGCCGCCGGGACGGAGGTGATCGTGGAGATCCTGCTGCTGGTGACCGCACGCGCAGGGGAACCGTCGGCTGTGCTGCCGGCACTCGACCTGCTGCCACACTCGGTGCGCACCGCGCCGCGCGACGTCCGCACCCTGGTTGCCGGGCCCAGCCCGGACGCGGTGCTGGTGGACGCCCGGTCGGAGTTGAGCGAGGCCCGGGCGACCTGCCGGATGCTGCACGCCACCGGGCTCGGCGTGCCGCTGGTCGCGGTCGTCACCGAGGCCGGCCTGATCGCGCTCAACGCGGACTGGGGCGTCGACGACGTCATCCTCGCCTCCGCCGGCCCCGCCGAGGTCGAGGCCCGACTGCGGCTCGCGGTCGGTCGCCTGAGCAACGCGACCGCCGGCGCCGGCGGCTCGATCCGGGCCGGGGAACTCACCATCGACCCCGACACGTACGCGGCAAAGCTCAAGGGTCGCCCGCTCGACCTCACCTACAAGGAGTTCGAGCTGCTGAAGTTCCTGGCCCAGCACCCGGGCCGGGTCTTCACCCGCGACCAGCTGCTGCGCGAGGTCTGGGGGTACGACTACTTCGGTGGCACCCGGACGGTGGACGTGCACGTCCGGCGGCTGCGCGCCAAGCTCGGCTCCGAGTACGAGTCGATGATCGGCACGGTCCGCCAGGTGGGCTACAAGTTCGTCGTACCGCCGTCGCGGTCCCTGCCCGAGGCGGAGCACGCACCGCTGCCCGTCTAGCTCCACCTGATTCCCCATATGCCCCTTTTGCGCATCTCGCCGGTCCTATTCTGACTGCCGGGTTTGTCGCAAAAGGGGGTTCAGGGTGCGCGCAGGTAGCACGGGGGCGACGGGCCGGCGGCTCCGGCCGACCGGATGGAAGCCGTGACGCGGGTCAGCTCGACCGCGCGGGCGGCAGGGATCGTGACAGTGGTGGTGGCGGCGCTGCTCGGCTCGGCGTACGTGCTGGGCCGCAGCCTCGTCCCCGACCAGCCGCAGCGGCACGCCACCGGCGTCACCACCGACGCCGACGGGCCGCACTACGCCGACCAACCACCCGAGCGGCCGTCGGCCGCGAGCCCCAGCCCCAGCCCCAGCCCCAGCGCCAACGCCAGCCAGAACGCCGCCGGTCCCACCGAGGCCGGCCAGGACGGCACGGGCCGCGACGCCGGCGGCGACAAGCTGTTCGGCGCCCACACCGGCACCGGCACCGCCCGACTCGCGCTGACCTTCGACGACGGTCCAGACCCGCGCTACACACCGCAGGTCCTCGCGACGCTGCGCGAGTACGACGTCAAGGCCACGTTCTGCGTGGTGGGCGAGAACGCCCAGGACCACCCCGACCTGATCCAGGCCATCGTCGCCGACGGCCACACGCTCTGCAACCACTCCTGGCACCACGACGTCACGCTGGGCAACCGGTCCGCCGACCAGATCCGCGCCGATCTGGTACGCACCAACGAGGCGATCCGAGCGGCCGTGCCGGACGCCCCGATCGTCTGGTACCGGCAACCCGGCGGCGCCTGGACCTACCCGGTGGTGTCGGTGTCCCAGCAGCTCGGCATGACCCCTCTGCACTGGTCGGTGGACCCGTCGGACTGGCAGGCGCCCGGCGCCGACAAGATCGCTTCGACGGTGCTCGCGCAGGCGCGAGCCGGGGGCGTCGTGCTCATGCACGACGCCGGCGGCGACCGGCAGGGCACTGTCGACGCGCTGCGCCGAATCCTGCCCGAACTCAGCGCCCGGTACGAGCTGGAGGCGCTGCCCACCGACCCGACGTGAGCCGGTCATCCTCCTCCGGCGACGGGTCCAGGGCGCTACTCGGCAGACAGTCCGGGACGCACGGGACGCAGCGGCTACGGTGACGGGATGAGCAGCGCGGAGCCGACCAGCGACCAGGTGACCCGGACCGACCGACTGTCCCCCACGGAGATCGCCGGCGTACTGGCCCTGGCCCGCACGGCGGGCGACACCGATGGCGCGGACCCGCTCGACGAGCACGTCCTGCTCCGCCTGCGCGACCCGGACGCTCCGGCCGTGCACCTGCTGGCCCGCGCGGACGACGGCACCCTGACGGGGTACGCGCACCTGGACACCACCGACCCGGTGGACGGGATCGGGGTGGAGCTGGTGGTGCACCCGGCGTACCGGCGGCGGGGCACCGGCCGGGCGCTGGCCCGAGGTGTGCTCGCCTCGGCGACCGGACCGTTGCGGGCGTGGGCGCACGGCGACCACCCGTCGGCGGCGGCACTCGCCGTGGACCTCGGATTCACCCGGACCCGGGTGCTCTGGCAACTCCGCCGGCCGTTGGCGGCGCCGCTGGGCGAGCCACGCCTCCCCGACGGGGTGGTGCTGCGCGCGTTCCGGCCCGGCGCGGACGACGCGGCATGGCTGACTCTGAACGCGCGGGCCTTCGCCGAGCACCCCGAACAGGGCCGGTGGACCTCGGACGACCTGCGGGTCCGTCTGGGCGAGCCGTGGTTCGACCCCGCCGGCTTCCTGCTCGCCGAGGAGACCGCGACCGGCCGGCTGCTCGGCTTCCACTGGACGAAGGTGCACGAGCGGCCCGGGTCGGCCCGCATCGGCGAGGTGTACGTGCTCGGGGTCGAGCCGACCGCACACGGCGGTGGCCTCGGGCGGGCACTGACCACGGCGGGGCTCGCGTACCTGCGGGACAAGCGGGGTCTGGACCGGGTGATGCTCTACGTCGACGACTCGAACACCGGGGCTGTCGCCCTGTACGAACGACTCGGATTCGCCCGATGGTCCGCGCACATCAACTACCACCTGGGCTGAAGGCCGGCCGTAGCGGGCTGGCAGAACCTCACCATGGTTCTGCCAGCCCAGACGAGGAAAGCACCACCGTTCAATGGGGTGGGGCTAACACCCGCAAAGCGCCAGGAGATATGCCTGCCAATTGCGGTGTGGCTGCGGCTCCGCCGTGCCGAACCAGGGCGTCTCAGCGATCTGCATCAGGCCTAACATTCGCTATTCACATTACCCATTTGATCACCCTGCAGATAGATTCCACTAACCCAACCGTGGCCACCATTCTTCAGATCAATCAGAATCCAGTACTTGTTCGTGTAGCCAAGATCCTTGACCGTCTGACCAATGACGTAACACTCAGCGGGGTAGCTGTTGGAGGCATAGATCTTGCCAACAACGGAGGCGCTGGTGCTGGTATTGGATCGAACATTCGCATCATGCCAGGCCCACACCGTGTAAGGTGCCGCGAGGGCAGGCGTTCCTGTAGCGATCAAGCCCAGACTTACAGTGGCAGCACTTACCGCCATGGCCCGCGGAATCTTACTAATCACCTTCATTGCAATATCCTTCCCTCGCGTTCGCCTTGAGATAGGATTACCACCCCAGACGGGAATGTCAATGAATGGGTCGGGGAGCATTCTCTTACGGTTCTCTTCATCCCATCGCAGCCTCGCATTAAGCGCGGGTTCATCTCCATGTACGAGCAGCGCTTCGACGCTGGAGGGTCGGATGGAACGATCGAAAAGTCGCCGATTCGACATCCACGCTGACAGGACAACATCCAGATCCCACGACCAGCCAACACCTAGGGGGTCAGGATTTAACCCAGCGCGGGGACGAGGCAGAACCGATTGCGAAGCCGCCCGAGTCTGAGGTTCCGGCGCTCGCCGCAGTGGTCAGGTCGCCGGCTGGTCACGAAATGTGTCGGCGAGATAACAGCGTACTAGAAATATAACCATACTTCCGACAGGTGCATCGCAGTTCACTTAACGGACAACTCACCCTCAGCGAGCGGTCACCTCAGGGGCCGCACGTGTTCACCTCGCGTTCACTCGCGACCGGCGAACCGGCTACCTGGCACTTCTAACTTTCGTGTCAGCCGGTCAGTGCCGGTCCTCGGCCCCCGGGATCGGGGCGCCAAGTCAGACGCGAAGGGAAACCCCTCAGGTGAAGCTCCAGCGGTACGGCACTATTGCCTGCCTCGCTCTTGCCGCGACGCTCGGCCTCAGTGCATGCGGCTCGGACAACAACGAGCCCACTTCCGGCGCCAGCGCCTCGGGCTCCGCCGCCGCGGTCGACTGCGGTACCGGCACGGTGAACGCCCAGGGCTCGTCGGCCCAGAAGAACGCCATGGCCGAGTGGATCAAGGCCTACCAGCAGAAGTGTGCTGGCACCACCATCAACTACGAGGCTTCCGGCTCGGGTGCCGGCATCCAGGCGTTCATCGCCGGGACCGCCGACTTCGCCGGCTCCGACTCCGCGCTCAAGCCGGAGGAGCAGCCGCAGGCCGACGCCAAGTGCGCCGGTGGCAAAGCTCTCAACCTGCCCATGGTGATCGGCCCGGTCGCGGTCGTCTACAACGCCGGCAGCGGCGTGGACAACCTGCAGTTCAAGCCGGCCACCCTGGCGAAGATCTTCGCCGGCAAGGTCACCAAGTGGGACGACCCGGCCATCAAGGCGGACAACCCGGACGCCAAGCTTCCGTCCGCCGCCATCCAGACGGTCCACCGCTCGGACGAGTCGGGCACTACCGACAACTTCACCAAATACCTGTCGAAGACCGCCGAGTCGGACTGGACCTTCGGCAACGCCAAGGCGTGGAAGGCCCCGGGTGGTATCGGTGCCGCCAAGTCCGACGGCGTGGCCAGCAAGGTCAAGAGCACGGTCGGCACGATCAGCTACGTCGAGTGGTCGTACGCCGAGAACTCCGGCCTGAACAAGGCCAAGGTGCAGAACGGTGCCGGCGAGTGGGCCGCGCTGACCGCTGAGTCGGCCGGCAAGACCATCGCCGGGGCGAAGATCGATGGCCAGGGCGACGACCTCAAGCTATCGATCGACTACAACACCAAGGAGGCCGGGGCCTACCCGATCGTCCTGGCGACGTACGAGATCGTCTGCAGCAAGGGCCTCGCGGCCGACAAGCTGAAGCTGGTCAAGGGTCTGCTGAGCCACGCCGCCAGCGCTGAGGGCCAGAACTCCCTGACCGACCTCGGCTACGCCCCGCTGCCCGAGACGGTCCGCACCAAGGTCGAGACCGCGGTAAAGAACCTCTCCTGACCCGACCCCACACCTCCGCAATCGAATCGAGCGAGCAGATGGGTGAAACCCCTCACCGCTCGGCCGACGCCGGCACCGGTGGGACGCGCGTGACCGAAAGTCACGAGTGGCCCGCCGGTGCCTCGGCGCGTGAGGCCGAGGCACCAGTCAGCACCCGTTTCCCGGGCGGCACCGGGCTGGGCGGCGGCGGCGACACGCTGCCCCGTAACCGGAAGTTCGGGGCCGAGCGGGCCTTCCGTGGCCTAACCCTGGCTGCCGGAACGACAGTGTTGGTCATCATCGTGGCCATCGCGGTCTTCCTGGTCGCGAAGGCGATCCCGGCACTACGCGCCAACTCCGCGAACTTCTGGACCTTCGAAGGCTGGTTTCCGAACGACAGCCCGCCCACGTTCGGCATCGGCGCACTCGCCTTCGGCACCGTGCTCACCGCCGCCCTGGCGCTGCTCATGGCCGTACCTGTGGCAATGGGCATCGCGCTCTATCTCTCCCACTACGCTCCGCGCAGGCTCGGCAACAGCCTCGGCTTCCTGATCGACCTGCTAGCTGCCGTACCCAGCGTGGTGTTCGGCCTCTGGGGTCGCGACTACCTCATCGGCCCGGTGTCGGACCTCTCTGTCTGGCTCAACAAGTACTTCAGCTGGATCCCGATCTTTGGCGGCGACGGCCCCTACGGCAACTCGATCCTGCTCGGTTCCCTGGTACTGGCCATCATGATCCTGCCGATCGTCACCTCGCTCACCCGCGAGGTGTTCCTTCAGACGCCGAAGGCCAACGAGGAAGCCGCCATCGCACTGGGTGCCACGCGTTGGGAGATGTTGCGCACCGCGGTGCTGCCGTACGGCCGCCCCGGCATCATCGCCGCGGTCATGCTCGGCCTCGGCCGCGCGCTGGGCGAGACCATCGCGTTGGCGTTGACCCTCGGCTCCACCTACGCCATCTCGTTCAACCTGCTCGAGTCCGGTGGTAACACCATCGCGGCCAACATCGCCAACCGGTTCGCCGAGGCGAACGAGACCGGCCGGGGCGCCCTGATCGCCTCTGGCCTCGTGTTGTTCGCGATCACCTTGATCGTCAACATCATCGCGCGGGCGATCATCTACCGCCGCCGGGAGTTCACGGAGTCCGCCGCATGACCACAACCGTCACCTCCCACCGCACCCGGCCGCCGGCCCAGCCGGCTTCACTGCGAGCCCGGCGGCTGCCCTGGTACGCGGCACCGGTCATCGCCGTGGCGGCCCTCGCACTCTCCGCCGTGATCGTCTACGGCGCCGACATCGGCGGACCGGTCCTCGTCGTCGTCCTCGGCGCGATCCTCTACCTGGCCGGGCTCTTCGCTGCGGCCAACGTGGTCGAGGGGCGTCGGTCGGCCCGCAACCGCACCTGGAGCGCGCTGATCCACTCCGCGTTCGTGCTGGCGGTTCTGCCGCTCATCTCGGTCGTCTGGACGCTGGTCAGCAAGGGCACCGAGCGGCTGGACGGCAACTTCTTCCAGACCTCGATGAACAACATCGGGGCCCGGGACGCCAACGGCGGCGCGTACCACGCGATCGTCGGCACCCTGGAGCAGGTCGGCATCGCCACCCTGATCACCGTCCCGCTCGGCGTCCTCTGCGCGATCTACATCGTCGAGTACGGGCGGGGTCGGTTCGCCTTCGCGATCCGGTTCTTCGTGGACGTGATGACGGGCATCCCGTCGATCGTCTCCGGCCTCTTCGTGCTGGCGTTCTGGGTGCTGATCGTGTCGCCGTGGTTCAACGGCGGCCGGCCGAGCTTCTCCGGCTTCGCCGCCGCGCTGGCCCTTGCCGTACTGATGCTGCCTACCATCGTCCGGTCCACCGAGGAGATGCTCCGCCTCGTGCCGGCCCCGCTGCGTGAGGGCGCGTACGCGCTCGGCGTACCCAAGTGGAAGACAATCCTGCGGGTGGTGCTGCCCACGGCGCTGCCCGGCATCGTCACCGGCGTCATGCTCGCGATCGCCCGCGCGGCCGGCGAGACCGCACCGGTCCTGCTCGTCGCCGGCGGTGGCGCCGCCATCAACACGAACCCCTTCGAGAACAACCAGTCGTCGCTGGCCCTCTTCGTCTACCAGCAGGCCGGCGAGGCGTCGAAGTACGCGCCGGCACGGGCGTGGACCGCGGCACTCACCCTGGTCGCCCTCGTGCTCATCCTGACGATCGCGGCGAAGCTGCTGGCCCGTCGCAACAGGCTCAGCCGATGAACCCCGGAGGTACCACCATGGCCAAGCGCGTCTCCGCCTCGAACGTCACCGCGTACTACGGCGGCTTCAAGGCGATCGAGAACATCAACCTGACCGTCGAGCCGAAGACGGTCACCGCTCTCATCGGGCCGTCCGGCTGCGGCAAGTCGACGTTCCTGCGGTCGATCAACCGGATGCACGAGGTGCTGCCGGGAGCCCGCGTCGAGGGCAGCCTGACCATCGACGACCAGGACATCTACGACCGGGACGTGGACGTCACCGCGGTCCGGCGCACGATCGGCATGGTCTTCCAGCGGCCGAACCCGTTCCCCACCATGAGCATCTTCGAGAACGTGGTGGCCGGGCTGAAGCTCAACGGCGTCCGGAAGAAGTCGATCCTGGAGGACGCGGCCGAGAAGGCCCTGCGCTCGGCGAACCTGTGGGACGAGGTCAAGGACCGCCTCGGCAAGCCCGGCGCGGGCCTCTCCGGCGGTCAGCAGCAGCGGCTGTGCATCGCCCGGACCATCGCGGTCGAGCCGCAGGTCGTGCTGATGGACGAGCCGTGCTCGGCCCTGGACCCGATCTCCACGCTGGCCATCGAGGACCTGATGTTCCAACTCAAGGACAAGTTCACGATCATCATCGTGACCCACAACATGCAGCAGGCCGCGCGGGTCTCGGACCGGACGGCCTTCTTCTCGATCGAGAAGACCGGCGACCCGGGCCGGCTCATCGAGTACGACAACACCCAGAAGATCTTCAGCAACCCGAGCGTGAAGAAGACCGAGGACTACATCACCGGCCGCTTCGGCTGAGCCGGTCACGCCCGCTCACCGGCGCCCCGCCCTCCCGGCGTGGGCGCCGGTGCCGTTCCCGGCACCGCCTCAGCACCCGACGTGTCACCCGAGGACGAAGCGGGGTTCGCCGTTCGGCGGCAGGTCCAGGCGTGGGGTGACCGGGGTGGCGGCGTCCCGCTGAGCTGCCGCGCGGGCCACGCCGGCCAGGTCGCCAGCGGCCACCACTTGGGCCAGCGTGACCAGCGTCGGTGGCAGCATGGTCAGCTCACCGGCCTGTGCCCGGGCCAGCGCATCCGCCGGCCGGATCCACAGCGTATGGTCGGCCTCGCCGGAGACGTCGCGGGTCCGCTGTCCCGCCGGCAGCAGGGCGACGAAGAAGTACGTGTCGAAGCGCCGTGGCTCGAACTCCGGAGTGACCCACCGGCTCCAGGGCAGCAGCAGGTCCGACCGCAGGGTGAGCTGACGGTTGGCGAGCAGCGCCGCGAAGCCCAGCCGGCGACCCTCCAGGTCCTGCCGGGCCGCTTCCCAGTCGTCGCCGCTCACGTCGCCCACCACGGTCGCCGGGTCCGGGCCGGCGAGCAGCACACCCGCCTCCTCGAAGACCTCCCGCGCGGCGGCGCAGACCACCGCCCGGGCCGCGTCTGGGGGGACGCCGAGGCGGCCTGCCCACTCCTGCGGTGTCGGGCCCGCCCAGTCCAGGTGTGCCTCCGAGTCGGAGCGGTCCACCCCGCCCCCGGGGAAGGCGTACATCCCGCCGAAGGTCATCGCGGCGACGCGGCGGATGACGTACACCTCGAAGTCGGTGTCGGTCGGACGCAGCAGCAGCACCGTGGCCGCGACCCGGGGCACCGCCGGGGTGCCGCCCTCGGCCCGGAACCGGCGGGCGTGCTCGACCAGGGCGGCCGGGGCGGCGAAGCCGTCGCTGTCGCTCGTCATGCCGCGAGCCTAGTTCCCCGGCCAGTCGGCGCAGGCGGGCCGGCCCCGCCCAGTCGGCGCAGGCGGGCCGGCCCCGCCCAGTCGGCGCAGGCGGGCCGGCCCCGCCCCCCCACACATCCTTTGCTCTGCTTCAACCCAGGCAACAAAAATCCCCGGCACTGTTGCGTCGGCTGAAGCAGAGCAAAGGGCGTAGGTGAGGGGTGGCCCGGCCGGCGCGGCGCGCGGTGCGCAGTGTCCGGCGCGCGGCCTCGGCGCAAGGCGCGGGGCGCGGGGCGCGGGGCGCGGGGCGGCCAGGAGCGCGCCGAGGTCCCGACGGATGAGCTGGGCGGCGGCCAGGCAGCGGGCGGTTCACGTCGCTCAGCTAGCGTTCCAGCATGACTCGTTGGGGCATCCTGGCCACCGGCCACATCGCCAGCCGTTTCGCCGAAGACCTCCGGCTGGTGCCGGACGCCGAGCTGGTCGCGGTCGGTTCCCGCTCCGTCGACAGCGCGCAGCGGTTCGCGGACACCTACGGCGCGCAGCGGGCGTACGGCTCCTGGGTGGAGCTGGCCGCCGATCCGGAGGTCGACGTGATCTACGTGGCGACTCCGCACGCCGCGCACCACGAGGCGGCACTGACCTGCCTGACCGCCGGCCGGGCGGTGCTGCTGGAGAAGCCGTTCACCCTCGACCTTTCCACCAGCACCGAGCTGGTGGACGCCGCCCGCGCCGCCGGGGTCTTCCTGATGGAGGCCATGTGGATGAGGACGAACCCGCTGATCCTGCGGGCGGTCGAGTTGATCGCGGACGGGGCGATCGGCACGGTGAGCAATGTGCGGGCCGACTTCGGGGTGGCCGGACCGTTCCCGCCGGAGCACCGGATGCGCAACCCGGCGCTGGGTGGGGGCGCGCTGCTCGACCTGGGGATCTACCCGATCAGCCTGGCGCACCTGCTGCTGGGCGTGCCGCAGCACGTCCGCTCCTGGGCGCACCTCGGCCCGGAGGGGACCGACGAGAACACCGGCATCCTCTTCGGGTACGACAGCGGAGCGGTGGCGACGTTGAGCTGCGGCATGGTCGGTGCGAGCTCGTTGGCCGCCTCGGTCACCGGCAGCAGCGGCCGTATCGACCTGCCGGAGCCGTTCTTCCGACCGGCTTCGCTGACCCTGCACCGGGACGGCGCCGAGCCCGAGACGATCACAGCCGAGGAGGCCGGCAACGGCTACCAGTACGAGGCGATCGAGGTGGGGCGCTGCCTGGCCGCCGGGCTCACCGAGAGCCCGCTGGTGCCGCACACCACGACCCTTGAGGTGATGGCCCTGCTGGACACGGTCCGCGAGCAGATCGGCGTGCGCTACGAGTGAACGCGAAAGGCCCCCCGGTGTCCGGGGGGCCCTGTCACGCGTCGGGTCCGGTCAGCCGAACAGCGGCCGGACCAGCAGGTAGGTGACGCAGGCGATCAGCGCGGAGGCCGGGAACGTGATGATCCAGGCGATCACGATGTTGCCCGCGACGTTCCAGCGAACCGCCGAGAGCCGCTTCGTCGCTCCCACGCCCATGATCGCCGAGGTGATCGTGTGGGTCGTGGAGATCGGGGCCTTCAGCACCAGGGCGTTGAAGTAGAGCACCGCGCTGGCCACCGTCTCGGCGGCGAAACCCTCCGGCGGCCCAAGGTCGATGATCTTACGACCGAGGGTACGGATGATCCGCCAACCACCGGCGTACGTGCCGAGGGCCAACATCGTCGCCGAGGTCCAGAAGACCCAGCCCGGGATGTGCGTCTTGCTCTCCTGGAAACCGCCGGTGTAGAGCGCCAGCACCACGATGCCCATCGTCTTGGCGGCGTCCTGCATGCCGTGGCCGACGGACATGGCGGCGGCGGAGACGGTCTGCGCGTGGCGGAAACCCCGGTTGAGCCTGCCCGGCTGGCCCTTGCGGAACAGCCAGAGGAGCGCCAGCATCAGCAGGTAACCGAGGGTGAGGCCGACGATCGGCGAGAGCACCATCGGCAGGATGACCTTCTCGCCGATGTTGCCCCACTGCACGAGACCGCCCGTCGACAGCAGGGTCGCGCCGACCAGACCGCCGAAGAGCGCGTGCGAGGACGACGACGGCAGGCCGAAGTACCAGGTGATCAGGTTCCAGGCGATGGCACCCAGCACCCCGGCGAAGACCACCCCGAGGCTGCTCACCCCCGTGGGGAGGGTGACCAGGCCGTCGCCGACGGTCTTGGCGACCCCGGCACCGAAGTGTGCGCCGAAGAAGTTGCCCACCGCGGCGAGGCCGAGGGCGATCCGGGGTGTCAGCGCCCGGGTGGAGACGCTTGTCGCGATCGCGTTGGCAGCGTCGTGGAAGCCGTTGGTGTAGTCGAACGCCAGGGCAACCGCGATCACCGCCAGCACGGCGATGAGTTCGGGAGTCACCGGTTCAGGACTCCTTGACCGCGATGGTCTCGACCGTGTTGGCCACGTGCTCGAAGGCGTCGCAGGCGGCCTCCAACTCGTCGGCGACCTCCTTCATCTTCAGCACCGTCAACGCGTCGTACTCGCCGGAGAAGAGTCGGACGAGCAGCTGCCGGTTGATCCGGTCGCCCTCGTTCTCCAGTCGGTTGCACTCGATCCAGTAGTCCTCGAGGTCCTTCATCGACTGCAGCCGGGGCATCGCCTCGGCGGTCAGCTTGGCCTGCTGGTCGAGCACGTTGACCATTTCGTGCAGCTCGCGGGGCAGCGCCGGCAGCTCCGTCAGCCCGTACAGGTAGAGCAGGTCGCCGACCGCCTCCAGGTGGTCCATCACGTCGTCGAGCAGCGAGCCCAGCCGGTAGATGTCCTCCCGGTCGAAGGGCGTGATGAAGGTCGAGTTGATCTTCTTGTACAGATCGTGCGTGATCTGGTCGCTGTCGTGCTCGACCTCGGTCAGGCGCTCGCTGACCGACTGCACGTCGACACCGGGCAGAGCCAGCTCGTTCAGCAGCGCCGTGCCCCGGACCAGGTTCTGCGCGGCCCTGGTGAAGAGCTCGTAGAAGGCGCCCTCGGTGGGGCGGAAGGAAAACTTCACAGCACAGACCTCGTCGCGTCGGTGGAAGGGTGGCGGCGTCCGTAGGCGTCCGCTCGGTGAATGCTAGGAAACGCCAGAACCGCAAATTCCCCGGCCCACCCCTGGCCAGGCCACATTCACCGGTCGTTCATCTGCTGTTCATCTCGGGCGTCCCAACCGTCCCCGCTCCCCCAGCGGCCAATCGCTCACGCTCGTGCGCGACGTCGAAATCGGCAGGCGGATACCCCAGACCGAGCGTGTCGAACGTCTCACGGAGCAGGTGGGCCACGGCCCAGTCCCGGTACCACTTGCGGTCCGCCGGCACCACGAACCACGGCGCGACGTCCGTGCCGCACCGGCTCAGGGCCTCGGTGTACGCGGCCTGGTAGTCGTCCCAGTGCGCCCGGGAGTCGACGTCCGACGGGTTGTACTTCCAGTGCTTATGGGGGTCCGTGAGCCGTTCCAGCAGCCGCTCGCCCTGCTCGGCGTACGAGATGTGCAGCATCACCTTCACGACGGTCACCCCGTCGTCGACCAGCTCCCGCTCGAAGGAGTTGATCTGCTCGTAGCGCGCCCGCCAGGTCGCCTTCGGCACCAGGGCGCCGACCCGGGCGATCAGCACGTCCTCGTAGTGCGAGCGGTTGAACATCCCGACGTACCCGGGCGGCGGCAGCTCGCGGCGAATCCGCCAGAGGAAGTCGTGCCGCAGCTCCTGCGGGGTCGGCGGTCCGAACGAGCGGATGTGCAGGCCCAGCGGGTTCATCGCGCCCGCCACCCGCTTGATCGTGCCGTCCTTGCCACCGCAGTCCATGGCCTGGAGCACCAGCAGCACCCGGCGCGCCGGGTCCGCCGAGCCGGCCTTGGCCATCGCGAACAGCATCTCCTGCTGCCGACCCAGCTCCTCGCCGATCAACTCCACCTGCGTACGGGCCCAGGTCTTCCGGCGCTCGCCGATCGCCTTGGCGTCCGGCAGGCCGGGCGTGGACCGGGGGTCGATCGCGGCGAGATCCACGGGCGCGGTGACCCGTAGCAGATCCCGTACGGACCCGCCGTGGGGTGCCACGATCCGCTCGCCCTGCTCCTGCCCGCTTTCGCTCATCCTCGGATCATCGCCCACCCCCGCACCTTCCGCCCGCCGAGGCCCACCAGGGCGGCCCCTCGTCCGTCGCGGGCCGCCACGAGTGACCAGCCCGCCGTCACGTCCGGGGCCACCGGCACGTCCGGTTGGTTGGAGGATGTACGCCAGGGCACCTGGCGAGCGGGGAGGGTGGTGGGTCGTGCGGGACCTGGCGACGGAGTTCGAGGTCGAGCGGGGGCGGCTGCTCACGGTGGCCCACCGGATGCTGGGCAGTCGCAGCGAAGCCGAGGACGCCGTGCAGGAGACCTGGCTGCGGTACGCCGGCGCCCTCGCCGACCCGGCCGCCCGCGCCGAGATCCGCGACCTCTCCGCGTGGTTGACCACCACCTGTGCCCGGCTCTGCCTGGACGTCCTGCGCTCGGCTCGGGTCCGTCGGGAGGCGTACCCCGGGCAGTGGCTCCCGGAGCCGGTCGTGAGCCCGCTGCACGGCGGCGTGGCCGGCGGTGGGTATGCCCCCGATCCCGCCGAGCGCGCGGTCCGCACCGACCAGGTCGGCACCGCCCTGCGGGTGATGCTGGAACGGCTCGCGCCCGAGCAGCGGGTCGCGCTCGTGCTGCACGACGTGTTCGCGGTGCCGTTCGCCCGGGTGGCGGACGTCCTGGGCACCAGCGAGGTGGGCGCGCGGCAGCTCGCCTCCCGGGCTCGGCGGGCGGTCACCGCACCGGATGCGCCCCGGCACACCGCCGACCCGGCCGAGCAACGGCGTGTCCTCGCGGCATTCGTGGCCGCCACCGAGTCCGGCGAGCTGGACCCGCTGCTGCGGGTGCTCGCGCCGGACGTGGTCCTCGTCGGCGACGCGGGTGGGCACTTCCCGACGGCTCTGCGGCCGGTGGTCGGGGCTGACGCGGTGGGTCGCCTCACGCTCGGCCTGTTCGGCCGGACCGGCCGGTACGCGCAGCGGGTGCGGGCACGTTCGGTGCTCGTCGACGGCGCCCTGGGCTTGCAGATGGAGACGACGCACACCGACGGGAGGCAGATCCGGCTGGTCACCGCGTTCACCGTGGACGACGGCCGGATCACCGGCATCTTCAACCAGCTCAACCCGCTGAAGCTGACCGGCCTGCCGCCGCTGCTCGACGACGACCGGTGGCCGCCGCGCTGGTGAGCCGCTGCCGGCTCAGACCACCAGGGCCAACCATTTGCGGTACGACGTGGCGAACGGCTCGGTGCCGTCGCCGAGAGCCCCGTACAGCCACCGGGCCGCCGCCTCGGCCTCGACCACCACGTCCTCCGGGTAGCCGAAGCGGGCCCGGTGCTCGGCGAACTCGTCCTCGTCGAGCAACTCCACGAGGCCGGTGGCCCGCCGTCGGACCACGTCCAGGTCGAGGTCGATCAGGTGGACGGTGTCGTCGGACTCCCAACGGGCCGGCGTGGCGATGTCGCAGTAGACCTCGCTGGTGCGCGGCGGCGGGTTGAACATGCACGTCCACCAGGCGTGGTGGGGCACCAGCAGGACGAAGGGGATCTTCTCCACCGACGGACGGCCGTGGTAGACCGATTCGGTCCCGAAGGGGACGCCGAGCCAGACGCCGAGGTCGTCCTCCGCGAGGCGACGGGCCGGGTAGTCACGGTGCGCGCTGCCGTCGTACTTGCGGTAGATCACTCGGACCACGTCGCTCGGCATGATTCGCACCCTAACCGATACCGCCCACACGTCGTAGCGCAGCCGTAACGCGACAGGTGGGTGCGCGCCACGCGGGCGGATGGGCGCTGTCGGTGTCGGCGCCGACGGGTACCGTCGCACGGTGACTCCGCCCCGCACCGCCACCGGTTCCGCCACCCCCTCGGCCCGCGGCACGAGCCGGCGGCGGGGTGCCCGGCCCAGCGGCACGGAGCTGCTCGCGGCGGCGGTCGGCGCGGTTCCCGGCGGCATGGCGCGCCCCGGTCAGCAGCAGATGACCACCGCCATCGAGGAGTGCGTGACCAGCGGCGAGCACCTGCTCGTGCAGGCGGGCACCGGCACCGGCAAGTCGCTGGCGTACCTCGCACCTGCCCTGACCGTGGACGGTCCGGTGGTGGTCTCCACGGCCACGCTGGCGTTGCAGTCCCAACTCGTCGACCACGACCTGCCCCGGCTGGCCGACGCCGTCGAGCCGCTGCTCGGCCGCCGGCCCACGTTCGCGGTCCTCAAGGGTCGCCACCACTACCTCTGCCTGGCCCGACTGGACAACTCCACGGCGGACGAGCCGGAGGAAACCCTCTTCGACGCCCCGGCCGCCCGCCCCGGCGGCGGCACGAAGTGGCTCGGCGAGGCCGGCCGGCTCGGCAAGCAGATCGAGCGCCTGCGCGACTGGGCCGAGAAGACCGACACCGGCGACCGCGACGAACTGGACCCGGGCGTCGACGACCAGGCGTGGCGGCTGGTCTCCATGCCGTCGCGGGAGTGCGTCGGCGCGACCCGCTGCCCGTTCGGGGCGGAGTGCTTCGCCGAGGCGTCCCGGGCCCGCGCCCGCGAGGCCGACATCGTGGTGACCAACCACAGTCTCCTCGCGGTGGACATGCTGGCCGACCGGCACATCGTCCCGCCACACAAGCTGCTCATCGTCGACGAGGCGCACGAGCTGGCCGACCGTGTCTCCTCGGCCGCCCAGGCCGAACTGGTGCCGGAGATGATCGACCGGTCCACCCGACGCGCCCGGCCGCTGCTGAAACCGGAGACGGCCGACGCGCTCACCGCCGCCGGTGACGCCCTCGCCGTCGGGCTCGCCGAGGCGCCGGCCGGTCGACTCACCGCCGGCCTGCCGACGCCGCTGCACCAAGCGTGCACTCTGCTCGACTCGGCCACCCGCGCCGCCCTGGACGCGATCGGCGACATCAAGTCGGACGATCCCGACCCGGTCCGCAAGCAGCAGGCCAAGGCCGCCATGGACGACCTGTCCACCACCGCGCAGCGGCTCCTCGAAGAGGCCGACCACGACGTGGCCTGGGTGGAGAAGAACGACAGTGGCAACCGTCGGGCACTTGTCGTCGCGCCCCTCTCGGTCGCCGGCACTCTCGCCGCCCACCTGTACGACGAGCGCACAGTGGTCGCCACCTCGGCCACCCTGGCGCTCGGCGGCCGGTTCGACACGGTGGCCCGTGCCCTCGGCCTGGACGCGCCGCCGGTCCCGGCGTCACCGGCTGCCGCCACGATGGCCGCCCGCACCGGCGCGGGCCGCCCGGCCGCCGAGACACCGGGCCGCCGGCTGGCCGACGCCACCACCATCCCCGCGACCGAGGGGCCGGGCTGGCGGTCACTGGACGTCGGCTCGCCGTTCGACTACGCGCGGCAGGGCATCCTGTACGTCGCCGCGCACCTGCCCCGACCCAGCGTCTCCGGCCTGCCCGACGCGGCCGGTGAGGAACTGCTCGGTCTCGTCGAGGCGCTCGGTGGTCGTACTCTCGGGCTCTTCTCCTCCCGGCGGGCCGCGACGCAGGCGGCGGAGCTGCTGCGCGCGCGGACCGACCTGCCGGTGTTGTTGCAGGGCGAGGAGGCGCTGCCGCTGCTGGTCCGCCGGTTCCGCGAGGAGCAGTCCAGCTGCCTGTTCGGGGTGATGTCGCTCTGGCAGGGAGTGGACGTACCGGGCGACGCCTGCCAGCTCGTGGTCATCGACCGGCTGCCCTTCCCACGCCCCGACGAACCGCTCGCGGCGGCCCGCGCCGCAGCCGTCGACGCGGGCGGCGGCTCCGGGTTCGCGGCGGTCAGCGTGCCGATCGCCGCGGTACGCCTCGCACAGGGAGTGGGCCGGCTCATCCGGGCTACCGGCGACAAGGGCGTCGTCGCGGTGCTCGACTCGCGCCTGGAGACCGCCCGGGGCTACGGGCCGTTCCTACGCCGGTCGCTACCCCCGTTCTGGTACACGACCCGCCCCGAGGTGGCCCGAGGCGCCCTAAAGCGCCTCGCCACCACCTGACCCCCCACCCACACCCCGCACCCCGCACCCCGCACCCCGCACCCCGCACCCCGCACCCCGCCGATCTTGCGGTTTCTGTGGTTGATTTAGCACGGTATGCCCTCTATGCCGCGACAGAAAGTGCAAGATCGCGGAGCGGGGAGGCGTGGGGAGCGCGGGGGCGTGGGGAGCGTGGGGGCGCGGGGGGCGCGGGGGGCGCGGGGTAGGGCGGGGGCGGGGCGGGTTAGGGGGCTTGGGAGGCGACTACTACGGCGTCTGGTGGGGTGTCCGGGACCGTGCGGGCGGCCAGTCGGCGTACCGCGGTGTTCAGCACCGCGATCAGCGGCACGGAGACCAGCGCGCCGGTGATACCCGCGAGCACCACTCCCGCCGCGATCCCGATGATCACCGCGAGCGGGTGGATGGCCACCGCCCGACCCATGATGAGGGGCTGGAGAATGTGCCCCTCCACCTGCTGCACACCGATCACCGCACCCAGGATGATCAGCGCGGTGACCGGGCCGCTGTCGACGAGCGCCACCAGCACGGCCACGCCTCCGGAGAGCGCCGCGCCGACGATCGGGATGAACGCGCCGAGGAACACCAGCGCCGCCAGCGGGAAGGCGAACGGCACGTCGAAGACGACCAGGAAGATGCCGATACCGACGGCGTCGATGAAGGCGACCAGCACGGTCGCACGGACGTACGCGACGAGGGTCTGCCAGGCGGCCCGGCCGGCGTCGTCGACCTTCCAGCGGGCGGCCACCGGCAGCAGCCGTACGACGAAACGCCAGATCTTGTTGCCGTCGCGCAGGAAGAAGAACGTCGCGAACAGCACCAGTAGCGTGCCGGTCAGCACCTCCGCCAGCGTCGCCGCGGTGCTCAGCGCGCCGCTGGTGAACTTCGAGGTGTTGTCGTTGATCCAGCCCTGCGCCTCGTCGATGTAGCGGTCGAGCTGGGTGTCGGACAGGTGCAGCGGACCCGTCTTCAGCCAGTTCTGGATCTGCCGGACACCCTGCGACGACTTCTCGCTCAGCTCCGGTACGCCCTGGATGAACTCGTTGACCACCAGGGTGAGCGTGCCGATGACGGCCGCCAGGCCGCCGACCAGCACCACTGCCGTCGCCATCGAACGGGGTAGCCGGGCGCGCAGCAGCCAGCCCACGGCCGGCGCGAGCAGTGCCGAGAGCAGCATCGCGATGGCCAACGGGATGATCACGATCCGGACCGTGCCGACGATCCGGAGCAGCGCCCAGGCCACCACACCGATCACGATCAGCCGCCAGCACCAGGCGGCGGCGATCCGTAGGCCGTGCGGCACGTCGGCGTCGTCCCGGCTGGACGTCGAGCTGTGCAGGTCCACCGGAGGCTCCGCGCCGACGACCGTGGCCTTCGCCGGTGCGACGGGCCCAGGGATGGCCGGCGAGGCCACTCCCGGCGTCTCCGGGGCGTCGCCCGGGGTCTGCTCAGCGATGCTCACCGACTTCTGTCCTGACTGGTAGGCGCGGCGCAGCCGCCCGCGTACCTGCTCGAAGCGGCTCAAGCGCACCTCCTGGCAGAAGAGTCGTCCGCCCAGGGCGACAGGTCGGACAGCATACGTCCGTTCCCGACACCGTAGGGCAGTTCCGCCACACAATGCCCGCATCGCCGTGGGCGTAACCACCGGCAGCCGGTCACCTGCGACACGGTAGCGTCTGCCCCGTGACCGCCGACCAGGATCTCGACTCCGGCCTGCCCATCCGCCTGCTGCACGATCGTGTGCTGGTGCGGATGGACGGCAGCGAGGGCGAGCGTCGCTCCACCGCTGGCATCGTCATCCCGGCGACCGCCGCGGTCGGCAAGCGCCTCGCTTGGGCGACCGCCGTGGGTGTGGGGCCGAACGTCCGCGCCATCGTCTCCGGCGATCGGGTGCTCTTCGACCCGGACGAGCGTTCCGAGGTCGAGTTGCACGGCCGCGGGTACGTGCTGCTGCGCGAGCGCGACGTGCACGCCGTGGCCGCCGTACGGGTGGAGAACGACTCCACCGGCCTCTACCTGTAGACCTCCCCCCGAGCGCGGTCGCGCCGTTTGTCGGCGCGTACGACGGGAAGCCAGCCGGCGACCGTGGCCCTGGGGAGGGACGATGCCGGTATTCGTCAAGAAGCTGCTGACCTGGGGCAGCGTCGCGTTCCTGATCTACTTCATGGCGTTCCGCCCGGACGGTGCCGCGCAGTTGTTCAAGGGGATCGGGGTCGCGCTCATGGCGATGGCCCAGGGGCTCGGCGACTTCCTCACCACGCTGATGACCTGACCCGCCGCCCGGCCGCGCTCAGGCGTGACCGTGCGGCCACGGCGCGGCGGGGCGTAGTTCATGCCAGCCGGCCGGCGGGTGGTTGACCGGGGGCGGCGGGGCGAGCACCACCGGGATGGGCACCACCGGCTCGTCGGGCGCGGCGACCGATCGCCGCGTACCGTCCGGGAAGCGCAGGTGGTACTGGCTGCCGTCCCAGACGCCGGCCGGGGCCTGCGGATCGCGGCCCACGAAGTACGACCGGTACGCCGTGATCGCCTCCAGCAGTTGACGTTCCTCGACGGCGGTCCGCTCCCGGTCGGCCGGTTTGCGGTCGAGACCGCGCAGCGTCCCGTCGCGCAGCAGGGCCAGCCGGGTCGCCGCGAGCTGGTATCCGCGCATCGCCCGCGCCCCGGCGTCCCCGGCGACGCGGCGCGCCCAGCTCCGGGCGGCGTGCCGACGACCCAGGCTGCTCAGAGCGGCCACCTCGGGCGGGCTCAACCAGCCGGCGCGTACGTAGTCGGGCAGCGTCCGCTCGGTGAGCCGTCCCTCCCAGGCGCGCAACCACACGGCCAGCCCGACCACGCCGAAGAACACCGGCACCATCAGGCCCAGGAAGCCGTACAGCATGATCACTGCCTCGCCGGTGGCCTGGGTCAGCGTCGGCAGCAGGTTCCACGTCCCGTGCAGCATCATCGCCAGCAGCAGGCCGGCGATCGGGGCCAGCACCCGGACACGCCGGTCGGCGGTACGGGAGGCCACCCCGAGGCCGACACCGGTCATCGAGGTGAAGAGGGGATGGGCGAACCCGAAGAGGAGGATCCGCACGATGAAGATGGCGATCACCTGCTGGGTACCGGTCGCCGGACCGTACCGGTCGGCACCGGCCGCGTAGCCGTATCCGCCCAGGTAGAGGATGTTCTCCACCATGGCGAAGCCGACTGCGGAGAGCCCGCAGTAGACCAGGCCGTCGGTGATCCCGGACCACTCCCGGCGGCGGAAGATCAGCAGCAGGATCGGGCCGAGGGCCTTGGTCAGCTCCTCGATGAACGGTGCCACCAGCACGCCGGTCAGCGCATCCGGCAGTCCCCAGTCCGCGAAGCGTCCGGCGGCGAACTCGTTCACGTTCAGCGAGGCGGCCGTGGAGACGAACGCGCCCCAGGCGAAGCAGAAGATCAGATATTTCAGGGGTTCCGGTTCGTAACGGTCGAGCCAGAGGAAGCAGGCGACGAGCACCGGCACCGGCAGGATCGCGGCGACCACCCCGACCAGCAGCGCCTGTACGCCCAGCGACTGGCCGAGGGTGAACACCATGAAGACCGCGCACGCGGCGATGAGCAGCACCACCCCGGCCAGCACCAGGAACCGCACCCAGCCGAAGCGGCGCGGCGGCATCCCGGGTGACGAGCCGGCGGGCGGGGCCGCGGGCGTGTGCGGCGGCGACGGCAGGGGTGCACCGGGCGGGGTGTCGGCCATGCGGTCAGCGTAGCCATCCGCCGCCGGCTGGTCCGGGCGCATCCACAGCCGCTATGCTGCCGGCAGGTCACGAGCGCCAGCGTCAAGCCCCGGCTTGCTGGCCGGCAACCCTCGTCGAGTTCGCGGTGGGGTGCCCCGGGTGATGACCGGGCCCAGCCCGATCGGCGTGCTGGGCAAGCGCGGACCCCGTCCCGACAGGCACACCCGGGGTCCCTGACCCCGGAGGTTCCGGCGTGTCCGTCACTCTCGTACCCTCGCTGCCCAGCCTGCCCGCCGTCGCGTCCGCGCCGTCGGCGGCGCTCGACGTGCTCGGCGTACCCGGCGAGATCAACCTCGACTACGCGGCCACCGCGCCGTGCGCGCGGGCCGCGGCCGACGCGGTCACCGAACTGCTCCCCTGGTACGCCAGCGTGCACCGGGGCGCGGGAGCGCTGTCGCGGCGCTGCACCCTGGCGTACGAGCGGGCCCGGCAGACGGTCGGCGACTTCTTCGGCGCGCGTGCCGACGACCACGTGATCTTCACTCGGAACACCACCGACGCCCTCAACCTGTTGGCCCGGTCGTTGCCCGCTGGCACGACTGTGGTCACCTTCGCCGGTGAGCACCACGCGAACCTGCTGCCCTGGCCGCGCGGCTCGGTACGCCTGCCGGTGCCCGCCGACCCGGCCGGGGCGGTACGCGCTCTCGCCGCCGCCCTGACCGAGCTGCGCCGCGACAGCAACCCCACGCTGCCGGTGCTGGTCGCGGTCACCGGGGCGAGCAACGTGACGGGTGAGCTGTGGCCGGTCGCCGAGCTGGCCCGGGTGGCCCACCGGCACGGCGCCCGGATCGTCCTCGACGCCGCGCAGCTCGCCCCACACGCCCCGGTCGACCTGCACGCGCTCGACGTGGACTACCTGGCCGTCTCCGGCCACAAGCTGTACGCCCCGTTCGGCGCGGGTGTGCTCGTCGGCCGGGCGGACTGGCTGGACGCCGCCCCGCCGTACCTCGTCGGCGGCGGTGCCACCAGCAACGTCGGGCCGGCCACCCATGACGTGACCTGGGCGACCGGCCCGGCCCGGCACGAGGCCGGCACCCCGAACCTGTTGGGCGCGGTGGCGCTGGCGGCGGTGTGCGCGGCGCTGGCCGACGCCGACCGGGTCGCGCTGCACGCCCGTGAGCAGGCGTTGCTGGCTCGGCTGCGCGACGGCCTCGCCGCCCTGCCGCACGTGGTGGAGCTGCGGACCTTCGACGCGGACGCGCCCCGGGTCGGCATCGTGTCGTTCGTGGTCGCCGGTCAGGACTCCGCGACGGTAGCCGCGCGGCTCGCCTCCGAGCACCGGATCGGCGTACGCGACGGGTTGTTCTGTGCCCATCCGCTGGCCCGGCGGCTGCTCGGCGAGGCTGCCGCGCGTACCGGCCGAAGGGATCTTCCAGCGACCGCGCTGCGCGCCAGCATCGGTCTGGGCAGCACCGCCGCCCAGGTCGACCGGCTGCTCGCGGCGCTCGCCGAGCTGGCCTGAGCCCCGTGCTCAGCCGACCGGCGGGGCGGTGGGTGGTTTCGGCGCCTCGCCCGGCTCGGCCGGTTCGCCGACCGGCCGCTCCTGTTCCCCGAAGGAGATCCGGATGCAGCGGTTCGCCTCCTCCTGCTCGATCCCGGAGGCCACCAGCAGGTCACTGGCCGTGGTACGGATCTGGGCGACCACGACGCTGCCGGAGAAGCCGACCCCTGCGCCGTACGCCCGCCCGGCCTCGCTGACGGCCCGCAGCGACCGCTCCCGCGCCTGCTGCGGCTCCTCACCCACCGCGAACTCGTGCTTGAGCAGCCGGACCGACTCGGCGAGGTGGCCGATCGCGTCCGGCATGGTCTCGGGCACCGGCTCGTCGTCCTCGATCAGGGTGACGGACCGGCGGATCAGCGTGCCGGAGTTGCGCATCGCGCGGTCGATCGGGTCGGCCGCCTCCGCGTAGTGGGTGAGTTCGCTGCGACGGTGCCAGCGGGCCGGTGACAGGGTGGCCGTCTCCTTCGCCCCCTCGATCGCCTCGGACAGGGTCGCCAGCTCGTCCTTGTTGTTGCGCAGCCGTTCCAGCGCCCGCTGGATGCCGGCGCGATCCCGCGCGCGCAATCCGTCGGCGGTGGCGTCGAGTTGCGCCGCGAGCAGGTCCAGCGCCGGCCGGGCGGCCCGGTTGATCACTCGGAGCGGGTTCAGCGGCAGCAGCACAGCCGTCACCAGCAGGGCGACCCCGCCGCCGAGGAACGCGTCGACGAAGCGGGGGATCTCCAGGTTCTGGGTCGACGGGCTCAGCGTCACGATCAGCACCGCCGTGGCCGCCGCCTGGATGACGATGGCCACGCTCGCGCCGGCGAAGATGGTGAGCAGGATCGCCACGGTGACCACCAGGCCGAGCTGCCACGCGCCGGTGCCGAGGAAGTAGATCAGCAGGTCACCGACGAATACCCCGACGCCCACACCGACGATCAGCTCCACGGTCCGGCGGAAGCGCTGGCCCACCGACGCGGCCAGCGTGCCGACGGCGGAGATCGGCGCGAAGACCGGCTGCGGATTGCCGAGCACCTTGTGCGAGACGAGGTACGCCAGGCCGGCGGCCAGACCAGCCTGCACGGCCAGCCCACCGGCCATCCGTACCCGGTGCAGCCGGTCGTGCAGGGTGGCCCGGCCGCGGTGCCGGAGCTGCTCGGTGGCCTCCGCGATCCGCGCCCCGTCGACATCCACCAGTCCATCGCGCAGCGGGGCACGCCGCACCATCGGAGGTCTCTTGTCCCGGGCCGCCGCCATGGGCGCGACTACCCGTGGCAGGGCCGCTGAATCCTCCCGTGCGCGTGCCGCGCGAGCGGATGCGGCAGACTCGGGCGGTGGCGGATCTGCTGGACCGGTGGCGGGCGGCGGCCCACGCCGCCGGTGCGAAACCCGACGAGCGCATCATCCGGGCCGGTGAACAGCTACTCGCCCGCTGGGGGGAGCCGCACCGGCACTACCACACCGTCGCGCACCTGGGCGTCGTCCTCGATGTGGTGGACCGCCACGCCGGGCTGGCCGGGCGGCCGGATCTGGTCCGGTTGGCGGCCTGGTGCCACGACGCGGTCTACGACCCACGGGCCGCCGGCGACGCCAACGAACGGGACAGCGCGGCGCTGGCCGAGAGTCTGCTCACCGGGCTCGGGGTGCCGGCGCCCGCCGTCGCCGAGGTCCGCCGGCTGGTCCTGCTCACCGCCGGGCACCGGGTCACGCCGGACGACGCCGATGGTGCCCTGCTCTGCGACGCGGACCTCGCCGTGCTGGCCGGCCCGCCGGCCGCCTACGACCGCTATGCCGCGGCGATCCGACGGGAGTACGCCCACGTGCCCGAGCCGGCCTTCCGGAGCGGACGGGCCGCCGTGCTCACCGGGCTACTGGAGCTACCCACGCTGTTCCGGCTACCGCCGCTCGTCGCGCGGTGGGAAGCGCCCGCCCGGGCCAACCTGGGCCGGGAGCTGGCCACTCTCACCGGGTCGACGGCGCACTGAGGTGCTTCGGGCGACGCAGACCGGCGTCGCGGAGCAACCGGACCAGCTCCCGGCTCGGCACCACCCGGGCACCGAGCCACACCGCCGACGCGAACCGGTCGGCAGGGATGTCGTAGTGGTCCCGGTCGAAGCCGCGCCGGGGCGCGCCCAGCGCCTCCGCGAAGGCGTGCAACTCGGCGTAGGAGACGTCGCTGATCAGGTGCGACCACAGCCGACCGCGCGCCGGCCACGCCGGCCGGTCCAGGTAGAGCATGCCGCCGAGGCTAGCTCGCGTTGATGATCGGTGGCCGGCGACCTAGCCTCGGCGGCATGGCCCCCACCGGACTCCTCGACGACCTGCGCGCCGCCCTGGGCGAGAACGCCGTGCTCACCGACCCGGACCTGCTGCGCGTGCACCAGCGCGACGAGGCCGACCTGTGCGCCGCCGGCGTACCCCTGGTGGTGACCCGCCCCCGCACCACCGAGCAGGTGGTCGCGGTGATCCGGGCGGCGGCACGGTACGGCGTACCGGTCGTGCCCCAGGGTGCGCGGACCGGGCTGGCCGGCGCGGCGAACGCGGTGGACGGTTCGGTGGTGCTCAGCACCGTCGCGATGGACGAGATCCGGGAGATCGACCCGGTGAGCCGGATCGCCGTCGTCCAGCCGGGCGTCGTCAACGCCGCGCTTGCCGGGGCGGTCGCCAAGCAGGGCCTCTGGTACCCGCCGGACCCCGGCTCCTGGGAGTCGTCCACCATCGGCGGCAACGTGGCCACCAACGCCGGCGGCATGTGCTGCGTGAAGTACGGCGTGACCACCGAGTACGTGCTCGGCCTGGAGGTGGTGCTCGCCTCCGGCGAGGTGCTGCGCACCGGTCGGCGTACCGCCAAGGGGGTCGCGGGCTACGACCTGACCCGGCTCTTCGTCGGCTCGGAGGGAACCCTCGGCGTGATCACCGAGGTGACCGTGGCGCTGCGGCCCGCCCCGGCCGAGTCGCTGACCCTGGTGGCGGTCTTCGGCTCCACGGCGGCGGCCGGCACGGCGGTGGCCCAGATCGCCGCCCGGGGTCTCACGCCGAGCCTGCTGGAACTGCTCGACCAGACGCACCTGCGGGCGATCGAGGCGTACCAGCCGATGGGTCTGCGAACCGACGCGCAGGCCCTGCTGCTGGCCGCCGCCGACACCGGTGGCCGGGCGGCCGACGACCTGGCCGCGCTGGCCGAGGTGTGCGAGGCGGCCGGCGCCGAGGAGGTCTACGCGGCCACCGATGCGCTGGAGGCAGCGGCGTTGTTGCAGGCCCGCCGGCTCGCCCACCCGGCGATGGAGAAGTTCGCCGCCGAGACCCACCCGGGTGGCAGCGGCGGTCTGGTGATCGACGACGTGGCGGTGCCGCGGGGCGCGCTCGCCGCGCTGCTCGACGGGGTGGCCCGGATCGCGGCGGACTGCGACGTGCCGATCGGCGTGGTGGGGCACGCCGGGGACGGCAACATGCACCCGAACATCGTCGTGGACCGGGCCGATCCGGCGAGCGTGGAGCGGGGTCGCCGGGCGTTCGACGAGATCATGCGGCTCGGCCTGGACCTGGGCGGCACCTGCACGGGCGAGCACGGGGTGGGCCTGCTCAAGCGGGGTTGGCTGGCGCAGGAGATCGGCCCGGTCGGCGTCCGGGTCCACCAGGCGATCAAGTCGGCACTGGACC
The DNA here is from genome assembly GCF_040608555.1 of Micromonospora sp. NPDC005172. Classification (NCBI taxonomy): domain Bacteria; kingdom Bacillati; phylum Actinomycetota; class Actinomycetes; order Micromonosporales; family Micromonosporaceae; genus Micromonospora; species Micromonospora sp. NPDC005172. The sequence goes on along the minus strand of NZ_JBEXIL010000034.1, from coordinate 10,990 downwards.
CGACCGGCCTGCTCAATCCCGGCAAAGTGCTCTGACGGGCTGCCCTCAGCCCTGGACCTCGGCGGGCGTCGCCTGGGTGAGCAGCAACAGGATCTCGCCGGCCACCGGCGGGCGTTCCTCGCCGGGGCAGTCCTGCGAGCTGATCAGCCCGGACGAGGTGAGCAGGCTCGACGTCAGCGCGTCGATACAGGTGGTCCGGTACCGCCGGACCTGGTCGGTCTCCTCGGCGAGCCGAGGATCGGCGAGGAGCACCTGAAGCCGCTCGGTCTGCTCCGGCGCCAGCCTGCCCCGGGAGGTGACCCCGTCGCCGGCACAGTCGAGGCACTGCCACGAGCCGTCCCGCTCGACACTCAGGGTACGCAGCGGGGCGTCGGCGCCGAGGCGCTGAAGCAGGCTGACCTGCCCCTTAGCGACCGTCGTCGGGACCTCGGGGGACGACCCGCCGGCAGCCGAGCCGGGCGGCGGCGGGGCGGCCGGTGTGTCGGCGGCGTCGTCGCGGCCGAGCAGCGAACACCCGGCCGATGCACCGACGAGCACCACACCGAGAAGAGTGGCGAGCAGACGAGGGCGCGCGCGGTTAGGCACGCGCGGAAACCTACCCCACCGTAGGTAGCGTTCGAAACCACCATCCGGGCCGCTATCGCTTGTTACCCCTCGGTAGCGTTACATTCCGGTCATCTGGCGGTCGACCGCAGCTCCGCATGATCGTCGCCGCCCCGGTCCGCGGCGTACCCGCGTGCGTCCGGCACGCCGAGTCGGGCAGCGTCCGCTCCGGCGTCGTCCGGCATGAGCTGGGACTGGCGCTCCGCCTCGACCCGCGCGCGATAGTGCTCGACCTCGCGGGCCCGCGTGGCCGCGTCCCACCCGAGCACCGCACCCATCAACTCGGCGGTGTGGTCCGCCGACTCCAGCCCACGGTGGCTCGTCTCGAACGAGATCCGGGTACGCCGCGTCAGCACGTCCTCCAGGTGCAGCGCCCCTTCGGCCCGCGCCGCGTAGGTCACCTCCGCCGCCAGGTACTCCGGGGCGCCGGCCAGCGGCGACGCGAGCAGCGGCTCGGCATCGACCAATGCCAGCAGGTCGAGGGTGAGGCTCCCGTACCGCTCCAGCAGGTGCTCCACCACGCCCACCGGAACGCCGTGCCGCCGGGCCAGGTCGGCCCGGTCCCGCCACAGCGCGGTATACCCGTCGGCGCCGAGCAGCGGCAGGTCGGCGGTCCGCGACTCGCGGCCGCCCCCCAACCGGCGTACGGCCCGGTCGACGACGTCGGACGCCATCACCCGGTACGTCGTGTACTTGCCGCCGGCCACCAGCAGCAGCCCGAGCATCGGCTCGAACACCGCGTGCTCCCGGGAGAGCTTCGAGGTGGAGTCGGCCTCGCCGGCCAGCAGGGGGCGCAGCCCGGCGTAGACGCCCTCGATGTCGGCGGTGGTCAACGGCCGATCCAGCACGGTGTTGACCTGCTGCAACAGGTAGTCGATGTCGCGCGCCGAGGCCGCCGGGTGGGACCGGTCCAGCCGCCAGTCGGTGTCCGTCGTACCGATGATCCAGTGCCCGCCCCACGGAATCACGAAGAGCACCGACGTCGCCGTACGCAGGATGAGCCCCGTCTCCCCGGTGATCGCCGAGCGGGGCACCACCAGGTGCACCCCCTTCGAGGCGCGCACCCGGATGCCGGGCCGCAGGCCCACGTCGTTGAGCATCCGCGACATGTCGTCGCTCCACACACCGGTGGCCGCGATGACGGTACGGGCGTGCACCTCGAACTCCGCGTCCGGTGAGCCGGCCGGGGCCTCCAGGTCGCGGACCCGGACACCGGTGACCTCTCGCGCCTGCCGGATCAGCCCGACGGCGCGGGCGCTGCTCACCACCGTGGCGCCAAGGCTCGCGGCGGTGCGGGCCAGGGTGACGACCAGCCGGGCGTCGTCGACCTGCCCGTCGTAGTAGCGGATCGCACCGGCCAGGGCGTCGGCCCGCAGGCTCGGGAAGATCCGCCGCGCGCCCTCCCGGGTCAGGTGCCGGTGCAGCGGCATGCCCCGGCCACCGCCGAAGATCCCGGCGAAGGCGTCGTACGCGGCCACGCCCGCGCCGTAGTACGAGCGACGGAAGATGCGCGCCGGCAGGTCCCGCAGCCCTCGCCCGGCGGGCAGGGGCACCAGGATCGGCACCGGGCGCACCAGGTGCGGCGCGAGCCGGGTCGCCAGCAACCCTCGCTCGGTCAGCGCCTCGTGGACCAGGTGGAACTCCAACTGCTCCAGGTAGCGCAGCCCGCCGTGGATGAGCTTGCTGGACCGGCTAGACGTGCCCGAGGCGAGATCCCGCGCCTCGACCAGGGCCACCTTGAGGCCCCGGGAGGCCGCGTCCAGGGCAGCACCGGCACCGGTCACCCCACCCCCGATGACCAGCACGTCGAAGCGCTCGGCGCGGAGCCGGCGCAGGTCTGTCGTACGGCGGATCGGCGAGAGTTGCCCGGCGACGGATCGGGAGACATTGGGGTCACGCACTCATCCACCGTAACCGCCGTACCAGCCGGTCGACATGTGCCGCCCGCCCCGCCCCCGGTCGTCCGGCCGCAGATCTTGGACAGGACCCGCCCGGCTGACGGAAACTGTTCAAGATCTTCGAGGTGGTCGTAAAGTTCTCGGATGCATGGTGAGCCCGCGCGTTCCGTAGCCGGCGACCGCAGCTCCCCGTGGGCGGTGGTCGCGGCCGTGTTCGTCGGCTGCTGGATCGTCGCGGTCACGGTGGCCACCCAGACCGGCGGCTGGCTCACCGATCAGGTGCTGCTCGGCTTCGGACGGGACCGGGTGGGCTGGCTCTGGCCGGTGCTCGGCCTGGCCACCGTGGTGCTGGTCGGCACGCCCGCCCTGCTGCTGACCGTGCTGCCCCGCTCGACCACGATCCGGGCCACCGGCCGGGTCTGGTTGGCTGCCGCGCTCACCCTCGGGGTGCTCACGTTGCTGCGCGTCGTGCCGCCCGTGCACCACGAGGCGTACCTCGCCGCGCTGGCCGCCACGACGCTGCTCGCCGCGCTCGCCGTGCGGTGGACGCGGCGTCGGCGGGCGTACCCCGGGACGGCTGGCCTGGTCGACGGCCTGGCCCGGCGCGACGAGGGCGACGCCGCCAGCACCGAGGCCGCCGGCAGCGCGGAGCCCGCGCGTGGCTCGCGCCGGCCGGGCACCGTGTCGCTGCTCGCGGTCGCCGCCGGGCTGGCGTTGCTGCTGCCCTGGGCCTGGCTGGGAGCGCTCGGCGGGCTCCTGGAGACCGTCCTCGCGCTGGTGGCCGCCGCCGCCCTCGGGGTGCTGGCGGCGACGCTTCTGGACGCCGCCCTGTGGTCCCGGTTCGCGGTCGGTCGACCGCCCCGGCCGGCCCGGCTGGTGCTGGTCGGCGGCCTGGTCGCCGGTGTCGCGCTGCTGCTGCTCGCGGCCGGGGCGGGCCAGTCCGGCGCTCAGTTGCCCGCTCTGCTGACCCTCCCGCCGACGGGCTTCGCGCTCGCCGCGCTCTGGGCCGCGACCTGGCATTTCACCGCCGAGCCGGCCGCCACCCGGCAACCCGTCGGCGATTCGACCGAGCAGGTTCGCGGCGGACGGGCGGCGACCGGCTGGCTGGTGGGCCTGGCCGCGCTCGGGCCGCTGGCGTTCACCGACCCGGAGGAGATCACCCTGCTCCTGGTCGGCACCCGCGACGTGCCGTTCTGGGTGGCGGCGGCCGCCACCGCCGGGCTCGCCGTGGCCGTCCTGGTGGCCATCGGGTACGCGGTGCTGCTCGCCCGGCCGACGGCCCGTGTCCCGAGCCGTCGGATGGCGGCGGCGACCGCCCTGGTGCTGCTGGTGGCGTTCGGTGTGGTCGACGTCGGGCCCGGTCAACCCGGCCTGCACGGCGAGCGGCTGCTGGTGGTGCTGCGCGAGCAGGCCGACCTGGGCGGCATCCCGGCCGGCGCACCCGGGCAGGCCGGACGGGACGCCCGGACGGCGGAGGTCTACCGGCGGTTGGTCACGACCGCCGACCGCACCCAGGCCGACCTGCGCCGCACTGCGGAGCGTCTACGGCTCGACCCGGTGCCGTACTACCTGGTCAACGCGGTCGAGGTGGACGGTGGCCCAGCCGTGCGCGCCTGGCTCGCCCGACGGCCCGAGGTGGCCCGGGTACTGATCAGCCAGCGCCTCCGGCCGCTACCCGCCCCGGCGGGGCAGACCCGCGGCACCGCGCCGGCACCCACCGGTCCAGAGTGGAACATCCGGCAACTCGGCGCGGACCGGGTCTGGTCTCAACTCGGCGTGACCGGCAGGGGAATCGTGGTCGGCAGCTCCGATTCCGGCGTCGACGGCGGCCATCCGGCGCTGCGGGCCGGGTTCCGGGGCGGCGACGACTCCTGGTACGACCCGTGGGACGGCACCCGGGCACCGAACGACCAGGGCGGGCACGGCACCCACACGGTGGGCAGCGCGGTCGGGCGGGACGGCATCGGCGTGGCACCGGACGCGCAGTGGGTGGGCTGCGTCAACCTGGACCGCAACCTGGGCAGCCCGGGGCACTACCTGGACTGCCTCCAGTTCATGCTGGCGCCCTTCCCCGCCGGTGGTGACCCGTTCACCGACGGTCGGCCCGAACGCGCCCCGCAGGTGCTGACCAACTCGTGGGGCTGCCCCTCGATCGAGGGCTGCGACCGGGACACGCTGCTCCCGGCCACCACGGCGCTCGACGCGGCCGGCATCTTCGTGGTCGCCGCCGCCGGCAACACCGGCCCGTGGTGCGCGTCGATCGACGACGCTCCCGCGCCGTACGCCAACGTGCTGACCGTGGGCGCGGTGGACGCGCAGCGCCGGGTGGCGGAGTTCTCCTCGCGCGGGCCGGTGCCCGACGGCGCGGGCAAACCGGACGTACTGGCACCCGGCGTGGGCGTGGTGTCGGCCATGCCCGGCGGCGGGTACGCGGCGCTGGACGGCACGTCGATGGCGACCCCGCAGGTGGCGGGAGTGGTGGCGCTCATGTGGTCGGCGAACCCGACGCTGATCGGCGACCTGCCCCGGACCCGGCAGATCCTGCGGGACACCGCCACGCCGGCCGAGCCCACGTACCGCTCACGCAATCCCAGCGACGCCTGCGGGAGCCCGGCGAACGTCACCGGCGCCGGTCAGGTCGACGCGTACGCCGCCGTGCGCGCCGCCCGAGGGTGAGCAGGGCGGGAGGCGACGGGTGATCTAGGGTCGGCGACCATGGACGCCGAGATCACCGTCACCGAACTGGACCTGGACCTCGTGCCCACCGTGGCTCGGCTCTGCGCGCAGGCGCTCGACCTGCCGGAGGACGCGGCCGAGGCGGACGCGATCGTGGACGTGCTCTGGCCCCGGGCCGCCGCCGACCGGCCGGTGATCGGGCTGGGGGCGTACCGGGGGGACGATCTCGTCGGGGTCCTCATCGGCTCGGTGTCGCCGACCGAGCCGGGCATCGGGCACGTGGACCTGGTCGCCGTACTGCCGGGTCAGCGCCGCCGGGGCGTGGGCCGTGCGCTGCTCGCCCGGGCCGAGCAGGCCCTCGCCGGGCACGGCGTGACGGAGGTGCTGCTGGCCGGAAGCCCGCCGTACTACGCCTGGCCGGGCATCGACGTGCGGTACACGCCGGCGGTCTGCGCGGCTCTGGCGCTCGGCTACCAGCAGGACCGGACCGCCTGGAACATGACCGCGGACCTGTCGTACGACGAGTCGCCGGCGCTGCGGTCGACGACGGCCGCCGAGGAACGGCTGGCTGGGCAGGGTGTCACGGTACGCCGGGCGGAGCCGGCGGACCTGCCGGCGCTGACCGCGTTCGCCCGGTCCACCTTCGGCGGGGCCTGGGACGGTGAGCTGGCGGGATCGGTGGGCCGCGAGGGGGCCGGCTGCCACCTGGCGGAGCGGGCCGGCGAGGTGCTGGGTTTCGCCGCCTACGGGTCGTCCCGGCCGAGCTGGTTCGGGCCGATGGGCACCGCCCCGGCCGCCGAGGGCTCGGGCATCGGCGGGGTGCTGCTGCGGCGCTGCCTACGGGACCAGCGTGCGGCCGGGCTGGACCGGGCGGAGATCGGCTGGGTGGGGCCGGTGCCGTTCTACTCGGGCAGCGCGGGTGCGCGGATCGAGCGGGTCTTCTTCCTGTACCGGCGGACGCTGCCGACGCCATAACAGGCAAATGGGACATTGATCCATTCGCCCGCGTCGGGCATCGACGCCCCCTACCGTTTCGGTAGAGGAGGCAGCCATGACCACGGATGACGACCAGACCGAGGACGGCCCGCCGATCACCTGGAAACCGGTCGGTGAGCTGCCCGGTCAACTGCCGTTCGACCGACTGGACTACGGCGACGCCGAGCAACTGGCCGAGATGACCACCGACGGTCAGCCGGCGACCGAGGAACCGCAGGAGATGGTGGACGCGCCGATCCAACTACTGCCGCCGTACGACCGGGCGCAGAAGCGCCGCAACCAGCGACCCCTGCCCACCTGACGACGAACGGGGCGGACCGCGTCAGCGGCCCGCCCCGTTCGGTGTGTCGGAACTGGACTCAGAAGTCCATGTCCCCGCCACCCGGGCCAGCCGGGGCAGCCGGGGTCTTCTCCGGCTTGTCCGCGACAACAGCCTCGGTGGTGAGGAAGAGCGCCGCGATGGAAGCGGCGTTCTGCAGCGCCGAGCGCGTCACCTTGGCCGGGTCGATGATGCCCGCGGCCAGCAGGTCGACGTACTCGCCGTTCGCGGCGTTGAGACCGTGACCCGCCTCGATGTTGCGGACCTTCTCCACCACGACGCCGCCCTCGAGGCCGGCGTTGACGGCGATCTGCCGCAGCGGGGCGTCCAGCGCGACCTTGACGATGTTGGCACCGGTGGCCTCGTCGCCCACCAGGTCCAGCTTGTCGAAGGCGGTCTTGCCGGCCTGCACCAGCGCGACGCCACCACCCGGGACGATGCCCTCCTCGACGGCCGCCTTCGCGTTGCGAACGGCGTCCTCGATGCGGTGCTTGCGCTCCTTGAGCTCGACCTCGGTGGCCGCGCCGACCTTGATCACCGCAACGCCACCGGCCAGCTTGGCCAGCCGCTCCTGCAGCTTCTCGCGGTCGTAGTCGGAGTCACTCTTGTCGATCTCGGCCCGGATCTGGTTGACCCGGCCCTGGATCTGCTCGGCGTCACCGGCACCGTCGACGATGGTGGTCTCGTCCTTGGTCACCACGACCTTGCGGGCGCGGCCCAGCATGTCGACGCCGACGGCGTCGAGCTTGAGGCCGACCTCCTCGCTGATGACCTGACCACCGGTGAGGATGGCGATGTCGGCGAGCATGGCCTTGCGGCGGTCACCGAAGCCCGGCGCCTTGACGGCGACCGACTTGAAGGTGCCCCGGACCTTGTTGACGACCAGGGTGGCCAGAGCCTCGCCCTCGATGTCCTCGGCGATGATCAGCAGCGGCTTGCCCGACTGCATGATCTTCTCGAGGATCGGGAGCAGGTCCTTGACCGACGAGATCTTGCTGTTGACGATCAGGAGGTAGGGGTCGTCGAAGACGGCCTCCATGCGCTCCGGGTCGGTCATGAAGTAGGCCGAGACGTAGCCCTTGTCGAAGCGCATACCCTCGGTGAGCTCCAGCTCCAGCCCGAAGGTGTTGCTCTCCTCGACGGTGATGACGCCTTCCTTGCCGACCTTGTCCATCGCCTCGGCGATGATCTCGCCGACGCTGCTGTCACCAGCGGAGATGGAGGCGGTGGAGGCGATCTGCTCCTTGGTCTCGACGTCCTTGGCGAGCTTGGACAGCTCCTCCGAGACGCTCGCGACAGCAGCCTCGATGCCCCGCTTCAGGGCCATCGGGTTGGCGCCGGCGGCCACGTTGCGCAGGCCCTCGCGAACCAGGGCCTGGGCCAGGACGGTCGCCGTCGTCGTGCCGTCACCGGCGACGTCGTCGGTCTTCTTGGCGACCTCCTTGACCAGCTCGGCGCCGATCTTCTCGTACGGGTCCTCGAGCTCGATCTCCTTGGCGATGCTCACACCATCGTTGGTGATGGTGGGGGCACCCCACTTCTTCTCGAGCACGACGTTGCGGCCCTTGGGGCCGAGGGTCACCTTCACGGCGTCAGCGAGCTGGTTCATGCCCCGCTCGAGGCCGCGGCGCGCCTCTTCGTCGAACGCGATCATCTTTGCCATACGGCGTTGTCCTCCTGGACACTCACGGCCACCCGAGTGTGTGTCCCGGATGGGCCGCCTGGTTTACGCACCTTGGGACGTCGCCACCAGGCGACGACGACGTCCTCCGGTCGGGCCGGATAGCCCGCGACGACCGGCCATGTGCTGCCCCGGCGTCTCCACACCGGCACAACCAGGCCCCACCGTCCCGACCATTGGCACTCACGGTACGCGAGTGCCAATGACTTGTTTAGCACTCTCACCTGCCGAGTGCAAGCACGATGAGCTCGGTCAGCCGAGTTCCGCGGCCAGTGTGGCCGCGTTCACGGGCCCTTCGTGAGCACGTTGCTCGGCGTACGTGATCAGCAGCCCGACCAACTGGACGAGGTGGGCCGGCAGGGCCAGCACCGCCGTGAGGCCGATGACCGCCACCACCCCGACCGCGGCACCCGGGGACGCGAAGGGATCCGCGCCGAACGCGGCGGTACCGGCCGACTCCAGGATCCCGGGAACCATGGTTCCGATGATCACCGCGACACCCACTAGGGCCACCCGACCGAGCAGCATCCCGAGCCGGTCGTGGAACATCCGGAACGAACGGCCGATCGGGTTGTCCCGCTCGAACAGGTAGACCGGCCCGGCCATGCTCAACGCGAACGCCAGGTAGATGCCCGGCAGCACGCAGAAACAGACTCCGACGCCGATGAGCAGGCTGACCAGCAGCGTCCAGCCCCACACGCCGAGCGCCCGACGCAGCCCGTACCGCAGCGCCGCGTCGAGGCGGGCGGGTCGGCCGGCCGCCTGCTGGGTGATCACCCAACTACCCGCGGCCCAGCCCAGCGCCTGCACGAGGCCGATCACCAGGCTGCCGCCGACCAGCACGACGACGAGGGTCAACAGGCCGGTGGCGAAGTTGTCCGGAAGCCCGCTCGGGTTCGTCTCGGCCTGCGCCTCCCAGGCGGGCGACGGGTCCACACCGAACGAGATGACCGAGAGCACCGCCGCCGGCAGCACCTGCGTGAGCAGCATGATCGGCACCAACTGCCGCCAGCCCCGGCGCAGCGCGCCCCAGAACCGCTCGAACCAGGCACCGATGCCGGCACCGGGCGGAGTGATGAGGGGGTCGTTCGGGTCGAGGCCGTGACCCGGCGGGTACCAGCCGACCGGCGCCCCCGGATACCACGGCTGTCCACCGTAGGGGCCGGCCCCCGGCGGGTAGCCGCCGACGGGAGGGGAGGTCCAGCCCGGCGGCGGCCCGGCGTGCTGACCCCAGGCTCCCTGCGCGGGGTCCCAGCCCGGCGGCGGACCGACGGGCTGCCCCCAGGCGTCCGTCGCGGGGTTCCAGCCCTGTGGCGGCACGCCGACGGGTGGCATCGCGACGCCGGGCGAGGGCGGTGTGCCCGGGGCCGCGCCGGACGAGGGCGCCGTGCCGGAGCCTTCGGCGGGCGGGTTGGGGTCGGACGGGCCCGGCTCACCCGGCCCGGAGGGCGTGGCGGGTGGCGGCGTCTGGTCGGTCATGAACCCTCCTCAGCATCGGCTGGAACGGTTCACGATCTTCCAGGGCGGGCGTCCGCGCCGCAGCCCCGACTCGCCAGCCGATCGGGGCGAACCACCGGCGGGTAGATCGGGGAACCGGTCAGCCGATGACGCGGACGTGCTCCGCCTGCGGACCCTTCTGGCCCTGGGCGATCTCGAACTCCACCCGCTGACCGTCGTCGAGGGCCTTGTAGCCGTCCATCTCGATAGCGGAGAAGTGGACGAACACGTCCTGACCGCCGTCCACGGCGATGAAGCCGTAGCCCTTCTCGGCGTTGAACCACTTCACGGAACCCTGGGCCACGGTGCACATCCCTCACTCTGCGCGGCGTTGCCTGCCCGGACGTCCGGCACGCCGGACACCCACGGACCACCGCCACAGCGATCGACGACGACCGCTGAAAGAGGTGATCGAAATCGCACGCTACACGAGGAGTGACGGTCGCGCACGACCACAAATCGGGCATGGTCCAGGGCGCCTCGAACGCGCTGACGGATTCATGACGATGGTTGCCTTTGACCGCATGTAGGCGATCTGGCCGCCGTTGATCGCGGTGAGCGTCCGGCCCTGTGGTAGGCATTCGGACATGACCACCGACACGGGCGGTCCGGCCCTGCGGCAGGCGCGGATTCACCGGGTACGGCCGCAGGACGCCGCCCGGATGCGGGCGCTGCGCCTGGAGATGCTCGCCGACGCGCCGTTGGCCTTCCTGGAGACATTGGCGGACGCTGCGGCCCGACCGCACAACGAGTTCGCCGCCCGGGTGGCGTACACGTCGACCGGTCCCCACAACGCGCAGTTCGTCGCGGACCCGGGCGGCCGGCTCGTCGGGCACGCCGGCGGAACGGTCGCTCCGAACGAGCCGGGGCTGACCGTGATCTACGCCGTGTACGTCACGCCGACGTGGCGGGGCCGCGGGCTGCTCGGCGAGCTGATCGACGGGGTGGCCGCCTGGTCACGGGCGTGCGACCGGCCGGAACTGCTGCTGGAGGTGGTGGTCGGCAACGATCGCGCCTACCGGGCCTACCAGCGGCTGGGCTTCGAAGACACCGGCGTACGGGTCCCCCACCCCACGATCCCCGCCCTGACCGAACTCCAGATGCGCCGAACAGCATAAAGAGAACTCTTCCCAAGGCAAGACCACGAAGATCTCCCACCCAAAGCCGGAGCGTCAGGCGACAACCGTGCCCACAGAAGGGTTTCCGGGGCAGCCCGCCCCGCGCACGCCGAGCGAGCAGGTCATCGACATGCACCGCGAGCGCTTCGGCGACGAGTACCGCATCGAGACCGAGGGACCGCATCCGGTCGAGGCGTTGCGC
>NZ_JBEXIL010000033.1:0-74215 GCF_040608555.1 Micromonospora sp. NPDC005172 | reverse complement strand
CAGCGCTCGGTTCTCAGGGGGAGGCGGAGGGGGAGGGGGGCGGGGGTGGGGGCGGGGGGCGGGGGGCGGGGGGTTACTGCTGGTTGAGCGCGTTGGCGAAGGTGTCGTTCTCGGTCTTTTGCTCGCGGCGGCGGCGGATCGTCCAGACGATGAAGAGCACCCAGGCGATCCCGGCCACCACACCGGCGAGGGTCAGACCGGTGACGAGCAGCCAGGTGGAGCCGCCGGCGGTGGAGAAGACGCCCTTACGCGCGCCCGTGTCCCGTGCGGCGGCCGTCTCCCCCGTCGACAGGGCGTCCGGGGCGTCGTAGAGGATCACGTCCGTTCGCTTGGCCCCGCTGTCGGCCACGAAGTCGCCGTGCCAGGTGCAGTTCCGGCGGGAGCATTCCTCGGAGACGGCCGTGAAGGTGCCGGTCGTACCGCCGCCGCCCTTGGCCTGCCAAGCCGGTCCGAGGTCACCAACGCCCAGCATCAGCCCGATGCCGGCGATGACGGGCAGACCGATCCAGACGAACACCTTGGTCCGCCAGTCGTTGATCTTGTTGAAAATTTCCACGGCGGGAGACCCTAACGGCCGGAAGCCGGTCCCGCTGCCCCGTTTCGACAGGCCCTGCGGCAGGGCGCGTCCGCGGGACCTACGGCTGCCGCCGCTCGCTCTCGTCGGACTGCTGGTCTTCGCCGGACTGCTGGTCCTCGCCGGCCAGAGCCGCGCGGAGGCGTTCCTTCTCCGCCTTACGCCGTTCCGTGGCCTCGGCCATTTCCTGGGCCATCTCGTCACGCCAGCCGCGCAGCAGGAAGAAGGAGAGCGCGGCGGAGAACGCCAGCGCCAGGATCAGCTTCAGGAAGACGTCCACGTCGACCAGCCAGAGGGCCGCCAGTACGGCGACGAACAGCCCGATCCGGCCCAGTGTGTACTTGAGCGCCGCGCTCACGTCTATTCTCCGTTCTCCGCGCCCGTGGGCGGGTCATTCAGCCGGTCCGGCGGGCCAGCCAACGGACGCCGGGGAACCAGATCGCCGCGTACGCCACGGTGAACGCCGCCGCCGCCAACGCGCCGGACAGCAGTAGCGGCAGCCCGGCGCCCAGGCCGGCGACCAACAGCCCCACGAGCACCCCGACAGCCGCCGCGACGAGCGCCGCCACCACCCGGGCCGCACCGAACCCCCAGGCCCGGAAGTCGTCCCAGAACAGCCAGGCCGGCAGGATCACCGCCAACCAACCGTTGGTGTGCCCGAAGTCGCCGGCGCCGAACGAGGAGAACGCCCACTCGAACAGCACGAGCGCCAGCACGCCGATGACCAGGCCGGCCAGGCACACCCCGAGCAGGTCGCCCAGCGTACGGACGCGCCCCTCGGCGTCCCGCCGGGGGAAGCTGCCCTGCTGCTCGGCACCACGTTGCTCGGTCATCGACTGCGAGGGTACGTGGTGCCTCAGGCCCAGACCTGCTGCGGCTCGGCGCGGCGCTCGGCCAGCGACGGCGCCTTGTCGTACTCCCGGACGACGTTGTAACGGGTGTCCCGCTCGACCGGCTGGAAACCGGCGTCCCAGATGAGGTGCAGCAGGTCGTCCCGGTGCATGGTGTTCGGGGTGCCGTACGAGTCGGCGTCGTGGGTGATCTTGTATTCGACCACCGAGCCGTCCAGGTCGTCCACGCCGAAGTTCAGCGAGAGCTGTGCCACCGAGAGGCCGTGCATCACCCAGAAGTTCTTCAGGTGCGGCACGTTGTCGAAGAGCAGCCGGGACACCGCGAACGTCTTCAGCGACTCGGCCGGCGAGGCCATCGTCGTCCGCGCCTGGATCCGGTTACGGATCTTGCCGTCCGCCGAGTCCACGAAGTCGTGCTGGTAGCGCAGCGGGATGAAGACCGCGAAACCGCCTGTCTCGTCCTGCAACTCGCGCAGGCGCAGCACGTGGTCGACGCGGTGCCGGGGCTCCTCGATGTGGCCGTACAGCATGGTCGCGGGGGTCTTCATGCCCTTGCTGTGCGCCAGGGCGTGGATGCGCGACCAGTCCTCCCAGTGGCAGTTGTGGTCGACGATGTGCTGCCGGACCTCCCAGTCGAAGATCTCCGCGCCGCCACCCGTCAGTGACTCCAGGCCCGCGTCCATCAGCTCGTCGAGGATCTCGTCGGCGCTCAGGCCACTGATCTTCTCGAACCACTGCACCTCGGTCGCCGTGAAGCACTTGAGCTTGACGTTCGGCAGGGCGGCCTTCAGCTCGCGCAGCACCTTGGGGTAGTAGCGCCAGGGCAGCGTCGGGTGCAGACCGTTGACGATGTGCAGCTCGGTGAGCTGCTCGTCCTCCATCTCCTTGGCCTTGCGGACCGCCTCGTCGATGCGCATCGTGTACGCGTCCTTCTCGCCCGGCTTGCGCTGGAACGAGCAGTACGCACAGGACGCCGAGCAGACGTTGGTCAGGTTGAGGTGCCGGTTGACGTTGAACATCACCCGCTCACCGTTCAACTCGGTGCGCCGGTGGTGCGCCAGCCGCCCCAACCAGGTCAGGTCGTCGCTGTCGTAGAGGGCGATGCCGTCCTCCCGGGTCAGCCGCTCACCGGCGTACACCTTCGCTTCGAGCTCACGCTTGAGTCCGGCGTCCATGGCACGTCCCTTCCACCTGCGGTCCTCCCGAGGGTACGTCGGCCCTCCGGTGACCCCGGCGGCACGGTCCGCGACAGCGACCCACTTCACCGGACTCTCAGCCTCCCGTAACCGGCCGATGCATCGACATCACTGCCGTCGTGCGGTAAGACAAGGTGGGGCGGAACTCACACACTGGTACCGTCCCGACGGCCGCGCCCACCGAGCGCGGCGACGAGCACCGGACGGGGAGCGGAATGGTCGACAGCGGGCGCGGGCGACGGCAGCGACGACGGAGCCCGGTGATCTCGCCGGTGCTGCGCCCGAAGCTCTGGGCCGCCCTGCTCGGCGCGATCGCCGCCGCGGTACTGGCCACTCCCGCGTACGCCGAGCCGACAGTGCCCGCGACGGTGCCGGACACCGGTGCGCGCCCGCCGGCCATCGGCGCCCCGCAGGTGCCCGGCAACCCGCCTGGCGCTGGCGTCCTGGCACCGCCGGTGGTCAACCTTGGCAGCGGCCCGCTGGCCGCCCAGATCGCCGCCGCCGAAAGCCAGGTCGGCCTGCTCGGCGACCAACTACTGCTGACCCGTCAGAAACGGACCGACGCGCAGGCGCAGCTCGTCGCTGCGGGCAAGGTGCTGGCGGCCACGCAGGACGCCCTCCTCCGTGCCCAGCAGGCAGCCGACGCCGCAGCCTCGGACGCGGTGAAGGCAGCCGCCGCCCTGCCCCCGGGTGACTTCGTCGACGACATCCAGGGGTTGAGCCGGCTCCAGCGGATTAACCGGGGCGAGAAGGTCGAGGGCGCCAGCACCGCCGTGACCGGCGAGCTGGCTCGGGCCCGCGCCACCGAGCAGTCCGCCTACCAGGCACACACGGCGGCCAAGGCCGCCGTCGACGCCGCCGAGGCGGAGTTCACCACCGGTGCGAAGGCGCTGCAGACCGCCGAGGCCAGCCTGCTCAAGCTCCGCAGGGACAACGCCACCCAGCTGATCGCGCTCGAACGCCAGCAGGAGGCCGCCGATCAGCAGTTCGGATCGGGCTACGTCGCCGGCCAGAGCAGCAGCGGGGTGTCCGCGCACCCGCGGGCGCTGGCTGCGGTCCGGTACGCGCTCGCCCAACTCGGTGACCCCTACAAGTGGTCCGAGGAGGGGCCGAACGAGTTCGACTGTTCGGGCCTGATGTGGGCCGCGTACCGGTCCCCGGGCGCCGACTACTTCGACCTGCCCCGGGTCTCCCGCGACCAGTACGCCGCCACCCGGGCACGCACCGTGCGGCCGACCGAGGCGCTCCCCGGCGACCTGCTGTTCTTTGCCTCCGGCAGCAGCTGGACCACGATCCACCACGTCGCCATGTACATCGGCAACGGCAAGATGGTGCAGGCGCCCACCACCGGTGACGTGGTCAAGATCTCGGTGGTCGGCTGGTCCCGGCTCTACGCCGTGACCCGGGTGATCGGCGCGGTGCCCACTCCGAACGTGCCGCTCCCGCCCGTGCCGCCGCCCGCCACCACCAAGCCGACGCCGCCCGCGAAGCCGACGCCCACCCCCAAGCCGAGCCCCACCGGCAAGCCGACCACGAAGCCGACGCCCCCGCCGACGGGAACGGGTACGCCGACGCCCACCGGCACACCGAAGCCGACCGCTACGCCGAAGCCGACCGGCGGCACCTCGCCAACTCCGACGGGCAACCCGACCAACACGCCGACGACGCTGCCGACGCCGCCGACCACGGCACCGGCCAGCTCGTCGGCATCCGCGGGGACCACGCCGTCCACCAGTCGGAGCGGGACGAGCAGCGACAGCCCGAGCGCGGGACGCTGATCCGCCACCCGGGCTCCGGCTGTCCGCCTGGGACGATCTGTGGCACGGTGACAACCAGGCACACCCGGTCCGATGTCACGGACCGGGTGCGAGCGTGGCGCGGAGGGCGGAGATGGCCGAGCAGAAAGATCCGGCGGAGGGTGTCGACCGTGACGTCGACCGGGCCGACGCGCCGAGGCTGACGACCTCGGATCCGGCGACCGGTGCCGATACCGGCTCGGCGGCCGTTGCCCCCGGCGCCGCACAGTCCAGCGCCGCGCAATCCAGCGCCGCACAGTCCCGCGCCGAGCAGTCCCGCGCCGGCACGGACACCGCGTCAGCCGACGCCGCCGCGCCGGACACCGCGCCCAGCGACGCCGCGACGGACAAGGCCGCCTCCACGCCGCAGACGGGAGCGGACGCCGCGCAGCTGGAGGACGCCGTCGCCGACTCGGCGGCCGCTCCGGTCCGGGCGCGGGCCAGCGTCGTGACAGCCCCGGCACGCCCCGATGATCTCCCGGCGAGCGCTCCGGCCACCGCGACCACCTACCGTGCGACCGGCTCGGCCAGCACGCTGCCCGCGCAGCGGGACGGCTCGACCGCCAGCGCCAGCGTTCCGGCCTCGACCAGCGCCTCGGCCTCGGCGCGAGCCAGTGCCACGGTGCCCGGCAGCAGCCGGGTCGCGGCCGGCGACGAGGCCACGCCGGAGTCCCGGGCCAGCACGTCGGCCGTCTACCGGTCGGGACCGGTGAGTCCCGAACCGCCCGAGCCGGCACAGCCCCCGGAGCCGACGCAGCCACCCGCGCCGCCGACCCCGGAGCCGACGCCGCCCGGGCCGGGCGAGCCGGAGCCCGCGCCGAGCCCAGGGCCGTACCCGCCTGGTCCGGCGCCGACGCCGAGCCCCTTCCCCACGCCGCCACCGGACCCGGTACCACCCGTGCCCGGGCCGCCCCTGCCACCACCCTCGCCGCTGCCGCCTGTCCCCGGACCCCCGACGCCACCGGTCCCCGGGCCGCCGATGCCGCCGCCCGGCCCGCCGGTGCCCGCGCCACCGCCGCCGCCCGGCCCGATGCCGGCACCACCGTTCCCGCCGCCTCCGGCGACGATCGGCACGCCGGGCGTACGGGCCAGCGCGTCGGTCTCCGCGCCGCCGGCCAACTCCGCCGGATGGACCGCCGCGTCGTCGGTGCGGGCCGACTCCGACGGGTACGCCCGCAGCACGTCGGCCGACCCGCAGGGGTGGGCCGCCGCCTCGGTCTCGGCACCGCCGTCCGGTTGGCCGTCCGCGACGGACGCGGCACCGCGAACCTCCGGTGCGTCCTTCTCTCCCCCGACCGCCACCCAGCGGACGTCGGATGTCGCACCGCCAGCGCCGGGCAGCGCCTCGACCGCCCCTCCGGTGGTGCCCGCGCCCGCGCTGCCGACCTGGCCCCCGTCCACCACCACCCCACTGACCGGCGGTACGGACCACCGGACGACCACGCCGCCTGGCGGCCCCGAACGGCGGGACACGGTGGCTGGCAGTCGCGCCGGCAGCCGGGCTGGTGGCACCGGCCTGTCGGGCACGGTCTACGCCGGCGGCGACGGCCCGGGCTACACCACGATCGCCCTGCCGCCCAACGCGGCGGTGGAGAACTCCGGCTCGCTGACCGGGCACATCCTCGCTCAGGGCTGGGCGGACACCCCGGCCGAAAGGTCCCGGAACACCCGCGTGGTGATCGTCCTGATCGCCGCGTTGGGGCTCCTGATCGGGATCAGCGTGCTGGTCGTCCTCCTCGCCAACAATGCCCTGGACGGTCTGATGGGCAGCGTGCTCAACGGCTGACCCGTCGGCCGGTTGCGATGGTGAGTCCGCCCACTACGGTCGGTCAACCGACTGGCGGCTCCGCCGAACCGCCGTACACTGGTTGGGATCACTGACCTGGCGCGCCTGTGCGCGCCCATGGGCGATCTTGCGGGCGATCCGGCGGCACAGCCGCGGCAGGCCATCGCGAAGATGCGCCCCGCTCGAAAGGCATTTGTTGACCACCTCTGCTGACCACAGCACCGTTCCGTCCGTTTTCGATTCCGCCCCGGCGGCGATCGACGCCCCCGAGACGTCCGACGCCGCCCCGGCCGAGACCGCCGAGACGATCGGCTTCGCCGATCTGGGCCTGCCCGAGCCGTTGGTTCGCGCGCTGGCCCGACAGGGCATCGCCACTCCCTTCCCGATCCAGCAGGCAACCGTTCCGGACGCCCTCGCCGGCCGGGACGTGCTCGGTCGTGGGCAGACCGGGTCGGGCAAGACCCTCGCCTTCGGCCTTCCCCTGCTGGCCCGGGTCGCTGCCGGACGTCCGGCGCGGCCCCTGCGACCGCGCGCCCTGGTCCTCGTACCGACGCGCGAACTGGCCATGCAGGTCAACGACGCGCTCCTGCCGTTGGGCAAGTCGCTCAACGTGTTCCTGAAGACCACCGTCGGCGGCGTTCCGTACGACCGTCAGATCGACGCGCTCCGGCGCGGCGTGGAGATCATCGTGGCCACCCCGGGCCGGCTCGGCGACCTGATCGAGCGCGGCGTCTGCCAGCTCGACGACGTCGAGATCACAGTGCTCGACGAGGCCGACCAGATGGCCGACATGGGCTTCCTGCCAGAGGTGACCGAGCTGCTGTCGAAGACGCCGGCCGGCAGTCAGCGGCTGCTCTTCTCCGCCACTCTCGACGGCGACGTCGACTCGCTGGTCAAGCGCTTCATGAACGACCCGGTGACGCACTCCACCGCGCCGTCGACCGCCTCGGTGTCCACCATGGACCACCACATGCTGCTGATCCCGCCGCACGACAAGTTCCCGGTGGCCGCCTCGATCGCGGCTCGGGACGGGCGGACCATGGTCTTCGCGCGTACGCAGATGGGCGTCGACCGGCTGGTCGAGCAGCTGGCCGCGGTCGGTGTACGGGCCGGCGGGCTGCACGGCGGCAAGACCCAGCGGATGCGGACCAAGACCCTGGCCGAGTTCCGCGAGGGTCGGATGAACGTCCTGGTCGCCACGGATGTGGCGGCCCGGGGCATCCACGTCGACGGCGTCACCCTGGTGCTGCACGTCGACCCGCCGAAGGACCCGAAGGACTACCTGCACCGCGCCGGTCGCACGGCCCGGGCGGGCGAGTCCGGCGCGGTCGCCACGCTGGTGCTGCCCAAGCAGCGCCGCACCACCCTCGCGATGCTGGAGAAGGCCGGCGTGGCACCGGCCGAGACCCGCGTCCGGGTCGGCGACCCGGTGCTGGCCGAGCTGATCGGTGCCCGTGAGCCCAGTGGCGTCCCGGTGCGCGTCGAGGCGGAGCCCCGCGGGTTCGGTGACCGCGGCGGGCGACGGTTCGACGACCGCTCCGGCGGCCCGCGCCGGTTCGGCGACCGGCCGTCCGGCGAGCGACGCTACGGCGACCGCCCGCAGGGCGAGCGTCGGTACAGCGACCGGCCCACCGGCGAGCGACGCTATGGCGACCGGCCGCAGGGTGACCGGCAGTACGGCGACCGGGACAGTCGGGGTTACGGCGACCGGCCCACCGGGGAACGGCGCTACGGCGACCGGCCGCAGACCGACCGGGGTGACCGACCGGCTGGCGAGCGGCGTTACAGCGACCGGCCGCAGGGCGACCGTCCGCGCTACGGGGACCGACCGACCGGTGAGCGCCGTTACGCCGACCGTCCGCAGGATGACCGGCAGTACGGCGACCGCCCCCAGGGCGAGCGGCGCTACGGCGACCGGCCGCAGGCCGACCGGGGTGACCGGCGCTTCGCGGACCGGGACACTCGGGGCGGCTACCGTTCCGAGGGCCGCGGTGGGGACGACCGGCCGCGTGACGACCGGCCGCGTGACGACCGGCCGCGTGACGACCGACGGGGCTTCGGCGGGCGGCCGCCGGCGCGTACCCACTGATTCGGTGGTCCACTGATCGACCCGGAACGCCGTCGCGGAGCATGTGCTCCGCGGCGGCGTTCGCGCATGCCCTGCCGATGACGCGCGGGTCGCGTAACGTCCGGCGCATGGCGACCATGAGCAAGTCGATCTTCTGGTCCCGGACGGACACCGCTGGCAGCGAGCAGGCCCTGCTCGACGACGGCGACACGTTGACGGCGCGGGGCACACTTCTCGCCGTCGATCCGATTCCGTTCACCGCCCGCTATCGGCTGACGACAGCGCCCGACCGGAGCACCGCCCGCGTCGAGGTCGAGGTCGAGGGATCAGGTTGGCTTCGCCGGGTGACCCTGGAACGGGCCACGTCCCGGTGGCGGGTGACCACCGCCGAGCAGGGCGACCTGGACGCGGCGCTGATCGCGGCCGGACACCCCCGGGCCGGTCTTCCCGGCACCGACGACCCGGATCGCCTGGCCGACGCGCTCGACGTCGACCTGAGCGGTTCGCCGCTGTTCAACGCCCTCCCGGTACGCCGGCTCGGGCTGACCGGTGGGCCGGCCGACATGCCGCGCCGGATCACCGTGGCGTGGGTGCTGCTGCCCGGCCTGGAGGTGGTGCCGGCCGAGCAGATCTACACGGCGCTGGGGCCCGGCCGGGTCCGGTTCGCCAGCGGCACGTTCACGGCCGACATCGACCTGGACGCCGACGGGTACGTGGTGCGCTATCCCGGCCTGGCCGAACGGATCGACCCGCGCTGAGGTCACACCCGCTCAGGCGGGCCAGGCCCCGCTGGTCAGGAAGCGCTCGACGGTGGCGGTGTGAGCGGCCAGGTCCAGGCCCTGGGCGGCCACCCAGTCGTCGGAGTAGTACGTGTCGGCGTACCGGTCGCCCGCGTCACAGATCAGGCTGACCACCGAGCCGGTCCGACCCTCGGCCAGCATGTCGGCGATGAGGCCGAACGCGCCCCACAGGTTGGTGCCGGTGGAGCCGCCCACCCGACGGCCGAGCACCGCCGAGCCGGCGCGCATGGCGGCCAGCGAGGCCGCGTCCGGCACCTGGACCATCCGGTCCACGACCGAGGGCAGGAAGGACGCCTCGACGGTGGGACGGCCGATTCCCTCGATGCGGGAGCCCTTGCCGGTGCGTACGGACCAGTCCGCGGCCACCCAGGCGGGATAGAAGGCGGAGTTGTCCGGGTCCACGACGCAGAGCTTGGTGGACAGGCGGCGGTAGCGGGCGTACCGGCCGATGGTGGCGCTGGTGCCGCCGGTGCCGGCACCGACCACGATCCAGGCCGGGATGGGGTGCCGTTCCAGCTCCAACTGGGCGTAGATCGACTCGGCGATGTTGTTGTTGCCCCGCCAGTCGGTGGCCCGCTCGGCGTACGTGAACTGGTCCATGAAGTGGCCGCCGGAGTCCTCGGCCAGCCAGCGGGCCTCGACGACGACACCGGCCGGGTCGTCCACCAGATGGCACCGGCCGCCCTGGAACTCGATCTGCACGATCTTCTCGGGCGAGGTGGACGCGGGCATCACGGCGATGAACGGCAGTCCGAGCATGCGCGCGAAGTACGCCTCGGAGACCGCCGTGGAACCCGAGGACGCCTCGACGATCGTGGTGTGCGGCCCGATCCACCCGTTGCAGAGGCCGTAGAGGAACAGTGAGCGGGCCAGCCGGTGCTTCAGCGAGCCGGTCGGGTGCGACGACTCGTCCTTGAGGTAGAGGTCGATTCCCCAGGCCCGGGGCAGCGGAAAGGGCAGGAGGTGGGTGTCGGCCGAGCGGTTCGCGTCCGCCTCGACAGTGGCGATCGCCTCGGTCACCCAGCTACGGCTGGCCTCGTCGCACCGGTCGAGATGAGTCACGCTCGGAAACCTAGCAACCAGGTCAGGCGGGCTGCGGACCGACCGGCTGCGGGCGGTTCTCCCACTTGGTGGAGAGGGCGATGGCGGTACGGGTCGAGGCGACACCGGGTGTCCGGTTCAGCCGCACGATGAGCTGTTCCAGCTCGGCGATCGTGCCGACCCTGGCCTTGAGCAGGAACGACTCGACACCCGCCATGAAGTAGCAGGACTCGATCTCGGGCAGCACCCGCAGCGACTCCAGCATGTCGTCGGAGTCCGCGCCGGAGTCCTCGACGATGCCGATGAGCGCGGTGACGCCCAGCCCGATCGCCTCGGGCGCCACGTCCGCCCGGTAGCCCAACACGACGCCGCTGCTCTCCAGCTTGCCGACGCGTTCGTGCACGGCCGGGGCGGAGAGGCCCACCTGCCGGGCCAGCTCGGCGTACGACAGACGGGCGTTGCCGCGCAGCAGGTCGACGAGGCTCAGGTCGATGGCGTCCACGGAGAGTGACCTTAACGCGTTGGGCGTAACGCGAGACCTTCGGCATCCGTTGGTCAGGACAGTGAGTAACTGTTCACAAACGGTCCGTCTAGGTAGGGGTCGCACCAGTACCATTTACTAACTTCCCACTCAGTGCATTTTTCGCGTTTGGCGGACACGCCAGGTCCCTGGTGCTGTAATTGCCATACGTCCCTCATGACGGCTCTGGGCTCGCACCAGCCGGGGGCAGTGTGTTCAGCCAGGGGCTTCGTCGACGCGAGGAGGGGGCTGTGGACACTGGAGATCGCCTGCTGACACCGGGTGAGGTCGCCGCGCTGTTTCGGGTGGACCCGAAAACTGTGACGAGATGGGCGGCGGCCGGCCGGATAGGAAGCATCCGGACTCCAGGCGGGCATCGCCGGTTTCGGGAATCCGAGGTGCGAGCCCTGCTTGAGGGGGAGGGCATGCTGGACGAGGTGGACGAGGTCGGAAAGCCACGCAACGTGGGTCCGGCCGCCTCCACCGGGCCGGGTCCGGCCAACGCCGGCATGTACTGAACTGGTGCGGACAACGTCAGGCGGACCGGGCGACAGTCCGGTCCGCGCACCACTGGAACAATCCTGACCGTTCAGCGCCGGGCCGCTTGACCGTTCAGCGCCGGGCCGCGCCGAGCTGGCCGGACCAGCGGCGGAACAGGGTGTGTGGCACGCCGAGCGCGTCCAGCACCTTGCCGGCGACGAAGTCGACCAGTTGCTGCGCGCTGGCCGCCGCGCCCGCGCCGTAGAAGCCGGGGCTGGCCGGCAGCACCACCGCGCCGGCGTCGTGCAACGCGATGAGGTGCTCCAGGTGGCTGCGGGTCACCGGGGTCTCCCGGGGCACCACCACCACCGGTCGGCGCTCCTTGAGGTTGACCTCGGCGGCGCGTTGCAGCAGGTCCTTGGAGAGCCCGATCGCGATGCCCGCGCAGGCCGCCGTGCTGGCAGGCACCACCGCCATTCCGCGTACCCGGTAGGACCCGCTGCTGGGTCCGGCGGCCAGGTCGCCCGCCGGCCAGTGACGTACGTCCGCGTCGGTCAGGTCCCGGTCGAGCCACGTCGCCAGGTCCTCGGCCCAGTGCGCGTCGCGGAACGAGCGGCCGGTCTCGTCGAGCAGGGTGAACCGCGCCGCGCGCGACACGATGAGGTCCACCGGCTCGCCCGCGTCGAGCAGCCCGCCGACGACGGCCGCCGCGTACGGCGTACCGGAGGCTCCGGATACGCCGACCACCCATGGTTCCCGCATGCCTCCAGCCTGCCTGGTCCGCGCCGCGGGCCGCTGGGCACCCCCGCGATCCGCCGCGCCGCGGCCGTCCGAGTTGTCCGGCCGGGTACGTGACTGTCCCGCCGACCTGACATGCTGCCGATGGCGATTTGCACCGGGAGCAGTTCGCACGGGAGGCATCGGTGACGACCGGCGAGGTCCTCTGGGCGCTGCGCGCCGAGTGCCCGATCCCACCCCGACTCTCGCCACACGCCGACCGGGTTCAGCAGTGGCTCGTCGACGTCCTGCCCGAGCTGGGTATGCCGCTGGACGACGCCGCGCTGCACCGGTTGGCCCGGGGAGGCTTCGCCCGGTACGCGGGGCGCCTCTACCCGGACGCCAGCGAGGCCGACCTGCGGGTGCTGACCGCCCTGTTCACCTGGTTCTTCCTCGTCGACGACGCCTGCGACGGCCCGAACCGGCTCCACCCGGAGCAGATCCGGGCGCTGCGCGACGGGACGCTGGCACTGCTGCACGACGGTCCCCGGCTCCGGCACGGCGGTTTGACCGGTCCGCTGCGGCGGCTGCTGGTGCTGGCCTGGCGGGAGCCGCGCAGGCGGATGCCGGCGCGGTGGCGGCTGCGCTTCGCCGACGCGGTGGCCCGGCACCTCGACGGCACCTGGCGGGAGGCGGTCAACAAGGAGGCCGCCGCCCGTCCCGGCGTCGACGAGTACGTCGAGTTGCGGCGGTCCACCTCGGCGGCCGAGGTGTCGTATCCGCTGGTGGAGTTCGTCAGCGGCCGGTCCCTGCCCGATCCGGTCTACCACCATCCGCTGCTGCGGCAGATCGCCAGCACCGGCAACGACCTGCTCTCCTGGTACAACGACCTGGCCTCGCTCGAGAAGGACCGGGCCACCTCGGGCGGGCACAACCTGGTCCTGGCGACGCAGGCCGACTGGGGCGTCTCGTCGGAGGAGGCGGTGCAGCGGGTGGCCGAGCGCTGGCGCGAGTCGATGCGGCGGTTTGTGGCGCTCCGCGCCGCCGTGCCGTCGTTCGGGCCGGCGTTGGACGAGGCCGTCACCGACCATCTCGACGGAGTCGCGTACGCCGTGCGCGGCACCATCGACTGGACGCTGGAGAGCGCCCGCTACCCGACGGCCGCCCAACCTTAGGGCCGCAGGTCCAGGCGGATCACCAGGTCGAGCAGGGCGAACACGAACAGCGCGATGCCGACGAACCCGTTGGCGGTGAAGAACGCCCGGTTGACCTTGCTGAGATCGGTCGGGCTGACCACCAGGTGCTGGTAGGCGAACGCGACGGCCGTCAACGCCAGGCCGACCCACCACAGCCAGCCGAACCCGATCAGCGCCCCGAACCAGACGAAGAGCCCGAAGGTCACCACATGCGTCACGGTGGAGGCGTGCAGGGCGAAGCGACGGCCGTACCGGGCGGGCACGCTGTGCACGCCGATCTGCTGGTCGATCTCGGAGTCCTGGCAGGCGTAGATGAGGTCGAAGCCGCCGATCCACAGCCCGACCGCCGCGCCGAGCACCCAGGCCGGCCCGGAGCCGTCCAGGGTGCCGGTGACCGCGAGCCAGGCGCCGACCGGGCCGACCGCCTGGGCGACAGCGAGGATGGCGTGCGGCCAGTTGGTGAACCGCTTGCCGTACGGGTAGACGACCAGCGGCACCACGGCGAGCGGCGCGAGCACCAGGCAGAGCGGGTTGAGCAGGGCGGCGGCGGCGAGGAACACCACGAGCGCGACGGCCGCGCCGGTCCAGGCCGTCCGCACGCTCACCGCCCCGGTGACCAGTTCCCGGCCGGCGGTACGCGGATTCCGCGCGTCGATCCGCCGGTCGAGAATGCGGTTGGCGGCCATCGCGAACGTCCGCGCCCCGACCATCGCCACGGTGATCAGCAACAGGTCGAGCCAGCGAACCCCGCCACCGTCGACCTGCATGGCGGTCAGCGCGGACAGGAACGCGAACGGCAGAGCGAAGACGGAGTGCTCGATGGCGACAAGATCCAGGAAGGCACGCACCCTCCCCCGCGATCTTGCACTTTCTGCTGGGACATATGGGGAGGAAGGGCGCGAATCGTCGACAGGAAGTGCAAGATCGCGAGGAGTGTCGGGGGTCGTCATCAGATCCCGTACTCCTTCCAGCGCTTGTCGACCAGGGCGGTGACCTCGGGGGCCATGGTCATCTCCTCCGGCCAGCCGCGGGTGTAGCCCTCGGCCGGGAGCTTGCGGGTCGCGTCGACGCCCACCTTGCCGCCCCAGAACTGCTGGTACGACGAGTGGTCGAGGTGGTCCACCGGGCCCTCGGTGAGCAGCAGGTCGCGGGCGTAGTCGACGTTGCCGAAGGCGCGGAACGCGACCTCGTTGTAGTCGTGCACGTCGCAGTCCTCGTCGACGATCACGATCAGCTTGGTGAGCGACATCAGGTGCGCGCCCCAGATCGCGTTCATCACCTTCTGCGCGTGCTTCGGGTAGCGCTTGCGGATCGACACGATCGCGCAGTTGTGGAACACCCCGGCGGCCGGCAGGTCGTAGTCGACGATGTCCGGGATCAGCAGCTTGAGCAGCGGCTGGAAGATCCGCTCGGTGGCCTTGCCGAGACCGTGGTCCTCCTGCGGCGGCTTCGAGGTGACGATCGAGTGGTAGACCGGGTTCCGCTGCATGGTCATCGCCTCGATGTGCAGCACCGGGAACGGCTCGACCGGCGTGTAGAAGCCGGTGTGGTCGCCGAACGGCCCCTCGGGCAGCCGCTCGCCGGGCTCCAGGTAGCCCTCCAGCACGATCTGCGCGTGCGCCGGCACCTGCAACGGCACCGTGAGGCAGTCGACCATCTCCACCCGCTCGCCGCGCAGGAACCCCGCGAACAGGTACTCGTCGATGTCACTGGGCAGCGGCGCGCTGGCCGCGTACGAGACGACCGGGTCGCAGCCGATCGCGACCGCGACCGGCAGGCGCTGCCCGAGCCGCTCGGCGACCGCGTGGTGTGCGGTCGAGTCCTTGTGGATCTGCCAGTGCATGCCGAGGGTGTTGCGGCCGTGCTGCTGAAGCCGGTAGAGGCCGAGGTTGCGCTTGCCGGTCTCCGGGTGCTTGGTGTGGGTCAGCCCGTAGTTGTGGAAGATCCCGCCGTCGTCGGGCCAGACCTGCAACCCCGGCAGCCGGCCCAGGTCGACGTCGTCGCCCCGGTAGACGATCTCCTGGCAGGGCGCGGTCTTGACCTTGCGCGGGGGCACCGACTTGAGCTGCATGACCTTGCCCAGGCCCTCGCGGATGCCGGACCAGCCGACCGGCAGCTCCGGCTTGATCAGCGCGCCGATCCGCGCGCCGACCTCGTCCAGCGAGTCGACGCCGAGGGCCATCGCCATCCGCTTCTCGGTGCCGAACAGGTTGATCGCCACCGGCATCTCACCCCGGGTGGGGTGCTCGAACAGCAGGGCCGGCCCGCCGGCGCGCACCGTGCGGGTGACCACCTCGCTGATCTCCAGGGTCGGGTCGACGGGGACGTCGACCCGACGCAGCTCCCCCGCGCGCTCCAGCGCCGCGAGGAAGTCCTTGAGATCGGTGTACGGGAAGCCACGAGCCATGTCGCCCAGTCTCCCGCACCGGGTGCGGCGCGGCCCACGCCGGGTGGTGTGACGCCCGCGATGGCCCGCCGTCACCTCTAGGTCAACTCGGGTTCCTTGAAGCCGCGGTGTCCCGGCCGCCGGACACGGCAACTTCGAGGAAGGCGAGTGGATCAACGCGCCCCCGGGCATGGCGGGCCGTTCAGCGGGTAGCCGGGCAGGCGGCAGCGGGCGGGACGGCGGTCGGAGGCGGCGAATGGGTGGCGATCGGGTTCCGGCAGGGTTCACCGAGCAACGGGCACGGGTCGGTCGGATCACCATGAACTATGTCCGTGGCGGCAACGGTCCACCGCTGGTGCTGCTGCACGGGTACCCGCAGTGTTGGTACATGTGGCGGCACCTGCTGCCCGAGTTGGGGCGATCCTTCGAGGTGGTCGCGCCCGACCTGCGCGGATTCGGGAGCAGCGACGCTCCGGCCGACGGGTACGACAAGAAGACCGTCGCCGCCGACCTGCACGGCCTGCTCGACCAACTCGGCGTGACCGGTGACCTGCGAGTGGTCGGGCACGACCTGGGGACGATGGTGGCGTACGCGTACGCCGCTGCCCATCCACAGCGGGTGAGCCGGCTGGTGCTCAGCGAGGCGCCGATCCCGGACGAGAGCATCTACACCTTTCCCGCGCTCACCGCGGCCGGGCCGGCGGTGTGGAACTTCGGCTTCTTCACGCTCGACAACGGGCTGCCGGAGGAACTCGTCCGTGGGCGGGAGTCGCTCTGGGTGGACCGGTTCACCGACGCCCTGATGGTGCACAAGGGCAGCATCGCCGCGCCGGACATCGAGGAGTTCGCCAGCCACCTGCGCGACCCGGCGCACCTGCGGGCGAGCTTCGCCCACTTCCGGGCGTTCGATCGGGACATCGCCGACAACTCAACGTACCGGACCACGAAGCTCACCATGCCGGTGCTGGCCGTCGGCGCGTCGGCCAGCCTCGGCGGTCAGGTCGCCGAGCAGGTACGCCGGTACGCCGACACCGTTCGCGGCGAGGTGATCGACGACTGCGGGCACTGGCTGTACGAGGAGCGCCCGGACGAGATGCTCGCCCTGCTGCGCGACTTTCTCGGGGCGGCCTGAGCGGGAGCCCCCGGGGTCAGGGGGTGCGGGCCAGGTGGACGAAGGAGCGCCACGCGGCCGGGCTGAAGGTCAGCACGCCGCCGTCGGGGTCCTTGGAATCGCGGACGTGCACCCGGCCGGGCAGGTTGTCGGCGACCTCGACGCAGGCACCAGCGTCGTTGCCGCTGCGGGTGGACTTGCGCCACTGAGCTCCGGTCAGATCCATGGCTTCACGATCTCCTCGAGCAGGTCGATGGACTGCTGCCGGGGCAGCGCGTCGCTGCGCAGACTCTCCCACCTTCCGAGCAGGGTCGCCACCTCGTTGTTCTCGTCGACGGCGGTGCCGCCGGTCTGGTTGTCGAGGAAGCCGAGCCAACTGCCGTCGGCGGTGCGGCCCAGGATGAACGGCCCGAACAGGCCGGCGTGCAGCCCGACCTTCTGTGGCAACACATGCACCCGGATGTGGGAGCGGCGGGCGCACGCCACCAGATGCCGGAGCTGACCGGCCAGCACCTCGGCGTTGCTCTCCGCGAAGCGTTGCAGGGCGGCCTCGTCGATCACGACGGTGAGCTGCGGCGGGTGCTCCCGGTCGAGGATCGTCTGCCGTTCCAGCCGGGCGGCCACCAGCTCCTCCACCCGCTCGGCGGTGAGCCCCAGGTCGAGCCGGAACACCGCGCGGGCGTAGTCGGCGGTCTGCAACAGCCCGGGAACCATCGTCGCCCCGAAGGACCGCAACTGGGTGGCCACCCGCTCGACCTCCAACCAGGGGCGGAACCACACCGGCTCGGCGTGCCGGCGACCCAGCTCGCGGAGCGAGACCAGCAGGCCGCCGGTGTCGAGCACCTCGTCGGCCCGGGTCAGATAGGTCAGGTTGGGCACCGTCTGGCCCACCTCGACCGATGACACCATGGACGGTGAGTAGTGCGCCCGTTTGCCGTACTCCTCCTGGCTGAGCCCGGCCGCGAGCCGGGACCGCCGGAGCTGGTCTCTGATCATTTCCGCCGTGGACACTGTCGTGGTCACCGCGCCTCACCTTCCGCTGCCGAGGAGGGCCGTATCGGCTCTCCTGGCGCAAGGTAGCGAAACCGCGACCCTGAGTCAGCCCTCTACCGGCATGTTGCGGTAACGCGGCTCGCTCAGGCGGCCGGCGTCCAGGCGTAAGCGGCCAGTTGCGGGTCGAGTGGCGCGCGGGTGAGCCGGTTGGCGAAGGTGGACATGGTGTACGCCCCGACGCCGAGCACCACGTCCAGCGCCTGCCGGGGCTGGTAGCCGGCCCCCAGGAACGCGTCGAGCTGGTCGTCGGGCACCGCGCCCCGGTGTTTGAGCACGGCCAGCGTGAACTGGCGCAGCGCCTCCAGTCGCGGCTCGGGCAGCTCCGTGCCGGCGCGCAGCGCGCTGATCAGCGGGGCGCTCGCGCCGATCTCAGTGATCTTGCCGGTGTGCAGGGCCACGCAGAAGTGGCATTCGTGGGAGGTAGAGATGGTCAGGATGATCACCTCCCGCTCGACGGGCGCGAGGCTGGTCTGTTCGAAGCCCGCGCTGGCGGCGAGGAAGCCGCTGAGCAGCTGCGGCGACTCGGCCATCAGCGCCACCGGAGTGGGAAGCCAGCCGAACCGGCTCTGTACGCCCTCGACGGCCCGGCGGGCGGCGGTGGGCGCGGTCTCGGCGGTGTGGGGCGTGAAGACGGACATCGGTGCCTGCCTTAAGATGGTCAACGTGGTTGACGAAATAGTAAACGTGGTTGTCGAACATGGCAACCTCTGATCCCGCCCGGCCCGGCTTCCAGCTCCCGCTGTTGCTGCTGGCGGGCTTCCGCACCCTGATCGACGACCTGCACGCCGAACTGGCCCGGCAGGGGCACCCCGAGCTGCGCCCCCTGCACGGCTTCGTGTTGCAGGCAGTCGGGGTGCACGGCACCACCGCCACCGAGCTGGGCCAACGGCTGGGCATCTCCAAGCAGGCGGCCGGCAAGACGGTCGACCGGCTGGTCGCCGTCGGCTACCTGGAACGGGTCGACGATCCCTCCGACGCCCGCCGCCGGCTGGTCCGGGTGACGGAACACGGCGCCGACGGGCTACGCCGCTCGGCGGAAGTTTTCGACCGGCTGCGCGAGCAGTGGGCCGACGCCTTGGGCGAGGAGCGCGTGGCGGCCCTTGAGGACGACCTGCGCACGATGGCCTCGGCCAACTGGTTCCGCCTCGACGTGCCGGGCTGGTTCGGCGGCTGACCAGGATCGACACCAGATCGCCGACGTGGTGCCCTGCAGGGCGAATGATGCCGCCAGATCGTCGACCTGGAGTGGATCAAGACCGCGGGTCGACGAGACCCTGCGACACCGCTGACCACGAGCCTGAACCGCCGGGTGGGAGGTGGGCGTGATCCCGGGTGTCATTCCCCCTGATAGAGGCGCGCCGGATCGACCAGGACGACATCCTGATCGCCGCCAGCTCGCCGCTGGAGGTCGTCCGTGAAGCCCGACCCGCTTACGAGCACGAGCCGGACGTGTCGCGCGTCCAGGCCAGGACGGCTGGTGAGGAGATCCCGTGCCCTCGTGAGCCGCTCCAGGTCGACCATCCCTAATGTCCTACCCCACTTGACCTCGCCAATCGCGAGGAGCGGCCGAGGGCTGTCGCCCATCGGTGGCTCACCGAACGCGACCAGATCGAGTTCCACGCTGGTTCGGCTAGCGGGGTCGGTAAGGACGGCGGCACTGGCCTCCGCGACGATGCCGCCGAGCGTGTCCGGTGCGGCAAAGCGCAGCGCCCACTGGCGGACGATCTCTTCGAAGGCCGGCCCCAGCACCGCTGCCGCGTACCGTCGCTGGGATCGACGCCAGACGTCCGCGCCGCGTCGCTGCTCCAACGCCGTCCATGCGGGTCGCATGATCGCCTGGTAGAAGCTGATGAGGGGTTCGGCGATGAGGTACCGGCTCCGGCCACTGCGCAAGGGGTCTGGTTCCCTCGTGAGGAGACCGGCGTCCTCCAACACGGTGAGTGGATGCTGTAGGTCGGTGGCCTTACGACCGATGTAGCCCGCGATTCCACCTCGGGTGCCGTTGCCGTCGGCGACCGCCGCGAGCACCGAGTGGTAGAGGGCGGTGTCGCGAAGGTCCGGATCCTCGGCCAGCAGGTAACGAGCCTCGCGGAACAGCGGACGCGCCGGGTTCAGCACGGCACGCACGACCCAGTCGTCGAAATCGGTTGGCCCGTCGGGGGCGTCGTCCTGGACGTACTCGCGTCGGTAGGCGGGTGTACCTCCGACGATCGCGAACACCCGGGCTGCGAGCAACGGATCGTCGATCCCCCAGAATCTCGCCGCCGCTCGGTAGTCAAGCGGTGCGACGGGCAACTCCAGCCCGGCCCGTCCGCGGAGTGGGGCCGAACCTGCCAGAAGCCCTCCCATGAACGAGAGCGCCGAACCGCACAGCAACAGGCGAGTTCGAGAGCCGGTGCGCTCGATCCGGCCCGGGGTGAGCGCATGCTGGATGACCGATGGGAGGTCGCGACTGGCGCGCGCCAGGTACGGGAACTCGTCGATCACCACCGTGACCGGGCGGTCCCGGCCCAGCGCGAGCAACGCGTCGACCGCGCTCGGCCAGTCGGCAAGGTGCAGTGGGCTCGGGGCTGCGGTATACCGGCCGAGCGCTTCCCCCAGGCGACGGAGCGACTCCGCCGACGTCGCCTCGGTCGCGCCGAAGTAGAAGCCCTGGGTGCTGCGGGCCAGCTCGTACAGGAGCAGAGTCTTGCCCTGCCGGCGGCGGCCGCTGACCACGCCCAGCGTCGCGCCTTGTCGATCGTCCGAGGCGAACCGGACCAGCTCCGCCCACTCGACGTCTCGGTCGAAGATCTCCGCTGGCTTGGCGAATTCCACTGTCACATCCCCACAGAATGTAGAACTACACTTCTAAGAAGTGTAGTTCTACATTCGCCAACTGCAGGTCAGTTCAGCCCACCGTACGAGTGCAGGCCGGTGAAGAAGATGTTCACGCCGAACAGGTTCATCAGCATGGTGAGGAAGCCGAGCACCGCGATCCAGGTGGCCACGTTCCGCTTCACGCTGGGGGTGGCCCGGGCGTGCAGGTAGCCGGCGTAGACCACCCAGGAGATGAACGCCCAGGTCTCCTTCGGGTCCCAGCCCCACGGCCGACCCCAGGCCGCCTCGGCCCAGATCGCGCCGGCGATCACCGCGAACGTGAAGACCGGGAAGGCGAACGCGTGCAGCGCGAAGGTCAGCCGCTCCAGGCTGACCGCGCCGGGCAGCCGCTTCGCCAGGGTGTACGGGAAGCTCCGCTTGCCCTGCTCGTAGCCGTTGCGCATGAGGAAGCCGACGGCCGGCACCGCTCCGAGCAGGAAGATGCCGGACGCGAAGACGATCGTCGAGACGTGGATGACGAACCAGTACGAGTTCAGGGCCGGCACCAGCGGCACGATCGGCACGTAGAGCACCAGCTCGGCGGTGGCCACCAGCAGCACCATGACCAGCGTCAGGAACAGCCCGAGCTTGCGCAGGGACGGCCGCTTCCAGAGCACCACCAGCCAGGCCGCGACCCCGATGAACGTCACCGTGAGCACGAACTCGTACATGTTGCCCCACGGCATGCGGTCCGCCGCGAGACCGCGGGTGACAAGCGCCGCGAGGTGCAACACGGCGGCGAGCGCGGTGACGCCCACCGCGACCAGCCCGGCGAGACGCGCCCGGCGCGCCGAGCCGTCCACAGGCGGCGGGACCGGAGCGGGCGGCTCGTCGGCCACACCGCCGGCACCGCCGACCCCCGCGCCGACCAGCTCGCGGGCGGGCGACGCCACGGCCACCCGGGTACGCGCGTTGCCCAACGCGTACTCGACGGCGTGGCTGATCATCGCGATCAGGTACGTCAGGATCGCGAAGGTCACCAGATTGTCGGAGAGCGCGGACATCACTCGGTCCCTTCTCGCACACCGGCCCGCTCAGCCGCCCGTTCGTCACCGTTCACAGCGGCGATCAACTGGGCGAACTCGTCGGCGAACCCTGGATAGTCGGTGCGCGGCAACCCACCGGCCTCCACCAAGCTACTACCGCCCGTCGGAGATCCATTCGCGGGGTCGGCCGGCAGCACTCGGAACCAGACCCGGCGACGCCGGCCGAACAGCGAGCCCATCAGCCCGACCAGCAGCACACCGCAGCTCACCAGCAGCGGCGTCGAGCCGGGGTCGTGCCGGACGGAGAGCGTCACGTACCGCTCGGTGCCCAGGAACTCGACGGTCGTGCCGTCGTCCAGCGTCCACTTCTCGCCCTTGCGGAGCAGCTTGCTGCCGATCTCCTTGACCTTGCCGGCGCGCACCTGCCGCTGGTCGAGCTGGTAGACCGAGCCGGGGATGCCGGCGTCCATGCCGAGGTTGCCCCGGTAGGCGACCAGGTTCAGCGCCGGGTTGCGCTCGGTCGGGTACTCGGAGCGGACGAACGGGGCCTGCTGCGGCGCGGTGGGCAGGTAGATGCCGGTGAACGCCACCTGCTCGCCCGGTACCCGCTTGCCGGTGGCCGGGTCGACGTTCGCGTCCGGGAAGGCGGCCAGCCCCTCGCTGGTCAGGCCCATGTCTCCGGTGGTCAGGAACGGTTCGTCACTGACCTGGCTGTTGCCGTACCGATCGGTGTAGCGGATCACCGGTGCATACCCGTGGCCGAGCAGGTAGACGCTCGCGTCGGCGAGGCGCAGCGGCGAGTTGACCGAGAAGTCCGCGCTGCGGGTCGGCTCGTCGGGGCCGTCCACCGTCACCCGGGCGTTGAAGAACTCCGGCTGGCCGGACGGCAGGAACCGGGCCTGGAAGTCGTCCAGCCGCAGGCAGAAGCGGGGCAGGTCGGCGGTGTCCACGCGGGGGCCGAGCTTGGCCTCGGCGTACTGCTGGCGGGTGTTGCAGAACGCGTTGTCCGCGCCCGCCACCAGCAGGCGGTTGCCGCTCCACCCGTACCAGGAGCCGAGCGCGACGCCGATCAGCACCGCGATGAGCGAGGTGTGGAACAGCAGGTTGCCGGTCTCCTTGAGGTAGCCCTTCTCGGCGGAGACCTCGTTTCCGCGTACCTCGACCCGCCAGCGGCGCTTGCGCAGCACCGCGGCGACGGCGTCCACGCCACCGTCCGGCGCCGGCAGCACGGTGTGCTGCGGCAGCCGCTCCATCCGCTTCGGCGCGACGGGTGGGCGGGACCGCAGCGCCCGGAAGTGGTCGCGCAGCCGGGGCGTGATGCAGCCGATCAGCGACGTGAACAGCAGTAGGTAGATGGCGGAGAACCAGACCGAGCCGAAGACCGCGAACGCGCCGATCCGGTCCAGCCGGGGCGCCCAGTCGGGGTGGTCGACGAAGTACTGGTTGACCTTCTCCGGACTGATCCCGCGCTGCGGCAGCACCGATCCGGGGATCGCGGCGATCGCCAGCAGGAAGAGCAGGATCAGGGCCGTACGCATGCTGGTGAGCTGCCGCCACGAGTTGCGCAGCAGGGCCAGCAGCCGGCTGGGCCGGTGGCGGGGCGCCGGGGCCTCGGCCTCCGGCCGCTCGTCGACGACCGTCATATGCTCACCTCGCCCACCCCGACGGTGGTCTGCAACCAGATCACGAAGCTCTGCCATCCGCCGGTGACCAGCGCAAGGCCGATCAGGATGAGCAGCGCGCCGCCGATCCGGGTGACCCAACGGCTGTTGCGCCGGATGGCGCGGAACACCCCGAGCAGGCGCTGGAAGCCCAGCCCGAAGACGACGAACGGTATCCCCAACCCGAGGCAGTACGCCACGGCGAGCACCACCGCGCGGTCGCTCTGACCACTGGTGGCGGCCATGCCCATCACCGCGCCGAGGGTCGGACCGGTGCACGGCACCCAACTGAGCGCGAAGACCGCCCCGAACACGGGTGCGCCGAGCAGGCCCGCCGACGGCAGCCGGGAGATGCGGAACTCACGTTGCAGGGCTGGAATCATGCCGAGGTAGCCCAGGCCGAGCACGATGATCAACGCGCCGACGACGATCTCCAATTGCCGCTCGTAGTCGAAGAAGACCCGACCGATGCCGGCAAACAGGATCGCGGTGGCGACGAAGACCACTGTGAAACCGGCGACGAAGAGCAGCGTCCCGGCGAGCACCCGACCCTTGACCGCCGCCGCCGCCGGTGCCGTCCGCTCACGCAGCGCGACCCCGCCGCCCGCCTCAGCGCCGTCGGGTGCCGGCGTCGCCGCAGGCCGCCGGCCCTCGAGGTCGGCACCGGCCAGACCGGTGACGTACGACAGGTAGCCGGGGACGAGTGGGAGCACGCACGGGGAGAGGAAGCTGACCAGGCCGGCGAGCGCCGCCGCGCCGATGGCGAGCACCAGCGGCCCGCTCCGGGCCAGCTCCTCGAACGTCTCGCCCATCAGTTCGACGCCGGCTTCTCGGCCGCGATCCGCTCGACGATCGGTCGCAGGCCCTCCTGCGTGACCGCCGCCCGGATCACCACGGCGACCCGGCCCTCCCGGTCCAGCACGACTGTCGCCGGGACGGTGTTCGGCGGGATGTCCAGGGCCAGCGCCAGCTTGCTCGGCGGGTCGAACAGGCTCGGATAGGTGACCCGCCCCTGCTCGAACGCCTTGGCCTTGTCCCGCGAATCCTGCACGTTGACGCCGAGGAAGCTCACGCCGGAACCCTTGGTGGCCTGGTAGACCGATTCCAGGTCGTCGGCCTCGGCCCGGCAGGGCGGGCACCAGGAGCCCCAGAAGTTGACGACGACAACCTGGCCGCGGGCCTCGCTGACGTCGTAGGTGCCGCCGGTCAGCAGCTCACCGGCGAGCTTCGGAGGCGCGGAGCGCTGGTCCGGCGCGCATTCGATGATGCCGTCGGAGGTGGTCGAGCAGGTCTTCTCCTGGCTCTTCGACGCCGTACAGCCGACCAGCGCCACCGTGGCGACGGCGGCGAGCAGACCGGCGGTCCACCTCCGGGCGGTCATCAGGCCCCCTTGGCCGTCCGGGCGGTAGCGGAGAGAGCGACGAGGTGCGCGGCCGGCTCGCTGTAGCCGATGCCCACCACCTTCGCGCCGTCGAAGTGGAACGAGGTGAGGCTCGCCAGCCCGCACTGGCGCTTGCGCGGGTCGTGCCAGAGCCGCTTGCGCTCGACGTGGCGGCGCAGCGTCCAGATGGGGAGCTGATGAGACACCAGCACCGCCTCGCGGCCCTCGGCGGCGACCCGGGCGGCGTGCACGGCGGCGAACATCCGCTCGGCGATCACCCGGTACGCCTCGCCCCAGGACGGCGTCACGGGGTCGCGCAGCACCCACCAGTTGCGCGGGTCACGGAACGACCCGTCGCCCGGCGACACCTTCTTGCCCTCGAACCAGTTGGCGCTCTCGATCAGCCGCTCGTCCACCCCGACCGGGAGCCCGAACTGGGCGGCGATCGGCTCGGCGGTCTGCTGCGCGCGTTCCAACGGGCTCGCCACGACGTGCACGATCTCCCGGTCGGCGAGGCCCTCCGCAGCGGCCTTGGCCATCTGCACGCCCAGCTCGGAGAGGCGGAAACCGGGCAGCCGCCCGTACAGGATCTGGTCGGGGTTGTGCACCTCGCCGTGCCGGAGCACGTGGACCACCGTCTTCGCCACCTGTATTACCCCCCGTGACCAGCCGCTGCTGCCGCGTTCGCCGCCGTCGGCAGCGCGGCGGCGACGTGCTCCAGAGCGGCGTCGTCGATCGCCGCCGACACGAACCACGACTCGAACGCGCTCGGCGGCAGGTAGACGCCGGCGGCGAGCATCGCGTGGAAGAACGCCTTGAACGCCGGCACCTGCTGGGTGCGCGCGCTGTCGTAGTCGACCACGTCGGCGTCGGTGAAGAAGATGGAGAACATGCTGCCCGCGTACGACAAACGGTGCGGGACCCCGGCGGCGGCCAGCGCGTCGGACGCGAGCTTGCCCACGACGGCGGCCGTGTCGTCGAGCTTGCGGTAGAGCGCGTCGTCGGCGAGCCGCAGGGTCGCCAGACCGGCGGCGCACGCCAGCGGGTTACCGGACAGCGTGCCGGCCTGGTAGACCGGGCCGGCCGGCGCGAGACGCGCCATGATGTCCGCGCGCCCGCCGAACGCCGCGGCGGGCAGGCCACCACCCATGACCTTGCCGTACGTCCACAGGTCCGCGTCGGAGGCGTCGAGGCCGTGCCACCCGGCGCGGGAGACCCGGAACCCGGTCATCACCTCGTCCACGACGAGCAGTGCGCCGTGCGCGTGCGCGATCCGGGCGAGCTGCTGGTTGAAGCCGTCGCGGGGCGCGACCACGCCCATGTTGCCGGCGGCAGCCTCGGTGATCACGGCGGCGATGTGCGGGCCCTCGGCGGCGAACGCCTCCTCGACGGCCCGGATGTCGTTGTACGGCAGGACGATCGTCTCGCTGGCCGCCGCGCCGGTGACACCGGGCGAGTCGGGCAGGCCGAGGGTCGCCACACCGGAACCGGCGGAGGCGAGCAGCGCGTCGACGTGCCCGTGGTAGCAGCCCGCGAACTTGACGATCTTGGAGCGGCCGGTGAAGCCCCGCGCCAGCCGGATCGCCGACATGGTGGCCTCGGTGCCGGAGTTGACCAGGCGGACCTGCTCCATCGGCGCCCGGTCGACAAGCTCGGCGGCCAGCTCCACCTCACCCGGGGTGGGCGTGCCGAAGCTGGTGCCCCGGGCGGCAGCCGCCCGCACGGCGTCCACCACCTCCGGGTGGGCGTGCCCGAGGATCAGCGGTCCCCAGGAGCACACCAGGTCGACGTAGCGGCGACCGTCGGCGTCGTACAGCCACGGGCCCTCGCCACGGACCATGAAGCGTGGGGTGCCACCGACCGCCTGGAAGGCGCGCACGGGGGAGTTGACCCCGCCCGGCACGATGGCGCGGGCGCGGTCGAACAGGGCCTCGGAGGCCGGCGCGTCGGCCGGGTAGCGGCCAGATCCGGCGGAAACGATGTCGGTCACGATGCCGCCATTGTGTCAGCGCCGGACGCCCAACCAGCAGCCACCCCGGGTTGGGGTTACCCGGCTCACCCGGCTCCGGTGCCCAATCGGGCCGGCTGAGAGGGCGGCTCACCGCCTCGACAGGCCGGGTCGGCGGGATCGCGCTAGGCTGACCGGGTGGATCGTGCCGAACTGTCCATCACGCTACACCGGACGGGCGACGAAGCAGTGCTGCGCCTGGCCGGTGAGATCGACATGCTCACGGCGGCCCAGCTCTCCACCGTCGTCAACGAGGTGCTGGCCGACCCACCCCCGAAGATCATCCTCGACCTCGGCGGCGTCACCTTCTGCGACTCGCAGGGCCTGGGCACCCTCGTCGTACTCAGCCGCAAGGCCAGCCACGCGCAGAGCCTGCTGATGCTGACCCACGTGGGCGACTTCCTCATCCGGGTCCTGGACATCACCGGCCTGCGCAGCGCCCTGATGATCCGCAACGACCAACCCACCGGCTGACACCCCCCTCCCGGTCCCGGGCGCCCGCCCGCAGCCGTTGATCATGAAGTTATTGCCAAATTCCGTCCGATTTGTCGGCAATAACTTCATGATCACCGGCGGGCCCTGCTTCAGGAGGTGGGGACGTCTCGGGAATTGACGGCGCGCAGGGCCAGGGTCAGGAGGGCGGCTGACACCGCGGTCAGGGTGGCCAGGGGGGTTATCGTCCAGTTGTCGCTCAGCACCTGCGGGGTGTGCGCGAACGGGGAGACGTCCAGCACCCACTGGCTCAGCTCCAGCACCGCGCCGAGTTGACCCAGCAGCAGACAGCCGGCGAGCACCGCCCAGGCAGCCCACGAGAAGCGGGGCAGCCAGCCCACCAGCAGCGCCGCGAGCCCGGCGAGCACCCACGCCGCCGGCACCTGGGCCAGACCCACGCCGAGCAGCCGGGGCACCTCACCGCCGATGTCACCGACGCTGAGGCCGTACGACAGTCCCGTCGCCACCCCTGTCACGGCCAGCACCACCACGGGGCCGAGCAGTGCGAAGAGCAGATGCGCCGCCAGCCAGCGGGATCTGCTCACCGCCGTGGCGAGCAACGGTTCGGCCCGGCCGGCGGTCTCCTCCGCTCGCGCCCGCAGCGCGGCCTGGATGCCGTAACCGGCGGCGGCCAGCGCGGTCAGGCTCAATGTGCTGCCGAGGTACGCCTCCGCCAGTGTCGACGAGCCACCCAGCCGTTCCAGGAGGTCGGCCATCTGCTCGTTGCCCTGCACCGCGTCGCCGGCCGCGTCCGCCGCGCCACCCAACACCAGACCGAGCAGCCCGAAGCCGACGGTCCAGCCGAGCAACTGGCCGCGGTGCAGCCGCCAGGCCAGGCCGAGCGGGCCGGCCAGCCCGCCGCCCGCGGTGGCCGGGCCGAGCCGGGGTGGCAGGAGGCCGGCGCCCACGTCGCGACGCACCGAGACGGGGTACGCGACGAGCGCCACCACCACGCTGAACAGCACCGGCAGCAGCAGCACCCACCAGCGCTCACCGGCGAAGGCACGCGCCCGGGGCACCCAGCCGAGCGGAGAGATCCAGCTCAACCACTCGGCGCTGCCGCCACTGCCACCGGACCCTCCGGCGTCGCCGCCGAGCCGCAGCGCGAACGCCAACCCGAGCACGCCCAGCCCGATGCCGCGCGCCCCGCTGGCGCTCTGGGTGAGCTGCGCCGCCAGGCCGCCGACCGTGGCGAACGCGATGCCGGTCAGGGCGACGCCGGCGCCGAAGAGCAACGAGCCCGCCCCCGGCAGACCCGCGGCGACCAGGCCGCCGGCGATGAGCAGGCCGAGCAGCACATTCGCGGCGTACGTGGCAAGCAGCGCCGCGGTCAGCCCGGCGTACCGGCCGAGGACCGTCGCGCCGAGCAACTCCCGCCGGCCGGCCTCCTCCTCGGTACGGGTGTGCCGTACCACCGTCAGCACGCTCACCAGGGCGGCGACCAACGCGAACAGGCCGGCCCGCTGGACGGTGAGCGCGCCGATGCTGTCGCCGTAGACCGGGCCGAGCAGCGCCACGATCGACGGGTTGCTCGCCGTACCGGCCAGGTAGGCGGCCCGCTCGGCTTCGGTCGGGTAGAGGCCGGCGTACACGCTGGCATAGCTGGCTGGGAGCACGGCCAGCAGCAGGATCCAGATCGGCAGCACGATCCGGTCCCGGCGCAGGATCAGCCGCACCAGGTGCCGGGTGCCGGTGATCGCGGTCGCCGAGTTTCGTTCCGATCGCGACTGCGGGGCTCGCAAACCCGGCTCACTCCTCGCGCTCACGAGCGCACCTGCTCGGCCTGGTAGTGCCGCAGGAACAGTTCCTCCAGCGTCGGCGGTTGGCTGACCAGGCTGCGTACGCCGATCTCGGTGAGCCGACGCAGGGCGACGTCCAGCGCGGCGTCCTCCACGTCGAAGCGCACCCGCTGCCCGTCCACCCGCAGGTCGTGTACGCCGGTGAGCTGCCCCAGCCCGTCGACCGGGCCGGTCAGCTCGGCCTCGATGGAGGTACGCCGCAGGTGCCGTAGCTCGCTGAGGGTGCCGGTCTCCACGTCCCGCCCGTTGCGGATGATCGTCACCCGGTCGCAGAGCGCCTCCACCTCGGCCAGGATGTGGCTGGAGAGCAGCACGGTGCGGCCGTCGGCCTTCGCCCGGCGTACCCAGTGTTGGAAGACCTCTTCCATGAGGGGGTCCAGGCCGGAGGTCGGCTCGTCCAGGATGAGGAGTTCGGCGTCCGACGCGAGGGCGGCCACCAGGCCGACCTTCTGCCGGTTGCCCTTGGAGTACGTCCGGCCCTTCTTGCGGGGGTCCAGCTCGAAGGAGTCGAGCAGTTCGGCCCGGCGGGCCGGGTCGAGGCCGCCGCGCATCCGGCCGAGCAGGTCGATGACCTCTCCGCCGGAGAGGTTGGGCCAGAGCGTGACGTCGCCCGGCACGTACGCCAGCCGTCGGTGCAGGGCCACCGCGTCGCGCCACGGATCGCCACCGAGCAGGCGGACGGCCCCCGCGTCCGTCCGCAGCAGCCCGAGGAGCGCCCGAATGGTCGTCGACTTGCCGGCGCCGTTCGGGCCGAGGAAGCCGTGCACCTCGCCGGCGTGGACGGTCAGGTCCAGACCGTCGAGCGCCCGGGTCCGGCCGAAGGTCTTGACCAGGCCGGACACCTCAATCGGAATTTCCATATATCGGAAGCTACACTCGTTTCACAAAGTTGTGAAGACAGTGAGAGTCGGGGCACCATCGATGCCCACGAGACGCGTAGGAGGGACCAGAGATGGCAGCCGCCGACGGCCATGACCCGGTGCACCTCTTCGTCGAACGGATGGCTCTCACGTTCGCCGAGGTGGGCTTCCCGAGGATGGCCGCCCGAGTGCTGTTCACCGTGATGACCGCGGACGACCCGCTGACGGCCGCCGAGATCGGCGAACGACTCGGGGTGAGCGCGGCGGCGGTCAGCGGCGCGGTCCGCTACCTCACCCAGTTCGGCATGCTGGTCCGCGAGCCGGTCCCCCGCTCGCGCCGCGACCGCTACCGGATGCCGGAGGACCCCTGGTACGAGGGGACGATCACCAAGACCGCGATCTACAAGACGTTCATCGACGCGGCCGAGGGCGGCGTGGTCGCCCTCAACGGCCCGGACACGCCGGCCGGCGAACGGGTGGCCGAGATGCGCGACTTCTTCATCTTCGTGCAGGAAGAGATCGACTCACTGGGCGAGCGGTGGCGCGTCCGCCGGGCCCAGACCGGCCACCTGCGCCCCGGTGAGAGCGCAGCCGCCCCGTCAGGCTGAGCTGCCCCAGCGGGCCTGCTCCAGCAGCTCCACCGCACGGTCCCGCGCCGCAAGGTCGTCGGAACGCAGCAGGGTGGTGGCCTCGTCCACCGCGTCGGTGAGTCGCCGCCACTGCGCGTCGCGCTCCCGCACCAGGTCCGACTGGGCGGCCAACTGCCGGGTCTTGACCCACAGCTCGACGAAGACCGACACCTTGGCCCGCAGCACCCACGGGTCGAACGGCTTGGTCAGGTAGTCGACGGCACCCACCTGGTAGCCCCGAAGGGCGAGCTGGGCGTCCCGGTCGGCGGCGGTGAGGAAGATGATCGGCACGTGCCGGGTGCGCTCCCGGCGCTTGATGTGGCTGGCCGTCTCGAAGCCGTCCATGTCCGGCATCTGCGCGTCCAACAGGATCACCGCGAAGTCGTCCACCAGCAACTGCTTGAGTGCCGCCTCGCCGCTCTCCACGGCGACCGACTGGACCGGCAGGCCCTGGAGGATCGCCTCCAGGGCCATCAGGTTCTCCCGGCGGTCGTCCACGAGCAGCGCCTTGGCCATCTGGGTCACGAAGTCTCCTCGGTACGGCTGCCACTGATCCAGGACGACATCAGCTCGATCAGGTCGTCCAGGTCGACCGGCTTGGTGATGTAGTCGCTTCCGCCGGCGGCGAGCGCCGACTCGCGGTCACCCGGCATCGCCTTCGCGGTCAGGAAGACCACGGGAAGGTCGGCGAACCGGTGGTTACGCCGGATCTGGCGGGTCGTCTCGTATCCGTCCTGGTCCGGCATCATGGCGTCCATCAGCACGATGTCCACCTCCGGGTGCTCGGCCAGCAGGCGGACGCCGTCCGCCCCGTTGTCCGAGTACAGCACGGTCATGCCGTGCAGCTCCAACGCGCTGGTCAGAGCGAAGACGTTGCGTACGTCGTCGTCCACGATCAGCACGGTGGCACCGTCCAACTGGCGCATGGCCGGTGCCTCCGACCGCTCCGGCAACAGCTCCAGCGGCGGCATGAGCAGTGACGACGGCAGCCCGGCGCGCTGTGGCGACGGCGGCTGCGGTGCGACCACCGCGTCCGGGGCGAGGACCTGCGGCACGAACAACGTGAACGTCGAACCCTGACCGGGCGCCGATGAGACCGTGATGGTGCCACCGATCAGTCGCGCCAGGTCGCGGCTGATCGACAGGCCCAGTCCGGTGCCGCCGTAGCGACGGCTGGTCGTGCCGTCCGCCTGCTGGAACGCCTCGAAGATGATCGACAATTTGTCGTCGGAGATGCCGATCCCGGTGTCGATGACCGTGAACGCGATCACCTGCTGGGCGTTCGTCAGCGCGGGCACGTCGAACACCGCGTTCTCCGCCGCCGGGGCGATCCGCAGGGTCACCGCGCCGTTGTCGGTGAACTTCACCGCGTTGGAGAGCAGGTTGCGCAGGATCTGCTGCAACCGCTGCGCGTCGGTCACCAGGGCGGGCGGCAGATCCTTGCTCACGCGTACCTGGAAGTCGAGGTTCTTCTCCTCGGCCTGCGGCGCGAACGCCTGCTCGACGAACCCGCGCAGCTCGGTGAAGCGGATCTCGGTGGGCTCGACGTCCATCCGGCCCGCCTCGATCTTGGAGAGGTCGAGGATGTCGTCGATCAGGCGCAGCAGATCCGAGCCCGAGCCGTGGATGGTCCGGGCGAACTCGATCTGCTTCGGGCTGAGGTTCTGCTCCGAGTTCTCCGCGAGCAGGCGGGCCAGCAGGAGCAACGAGTTCAGCGGCGTACGCAGCTCGTGGCTCATGTTGGCCAGGAACTCCGACTTGTACGCCGACGCCCGGGTGAGCTGCTGCGCCTTCTCCTCCAGCCCGAGACGGGCCAGCTCGATCTCCCGGTTCTTGGTCTCGATGTTGCCCTTCTGCTCGGAGAGCAGGGTGGCCTTCTCCTCCAGCTCGGCGTTGGTGCGCTGCAACTCCGCCGACTGCTCCTGCATCTCGTGGGCCAGCCGCTGCGACTGGGCCAGCAACTCCTCCGTACGCCGGTTGGCCTGGATGGTGTTGACGGCGATGCCGATGGTGAGCACCAGCCGCTCCAGGAACGACAGGTGCAGCTCGGAGAAGGCGGACACGCTGGCGAACTCGATCACCCCGAGCAGCTCCCCCTCGAACAGCACGGGGAGCACCACCAGGTCGGTCGGCGGGGTCTCGGCCAGGCCGGAGCGCAGCGTGAGGCGGCTGTTCGGCGGGGCGCTGACCCGGATCGTCCGGCGCGAGAGGGCGGTCTGCCCGACCAGCCCCTCGCCCGGCCCGAAGGTCACGTCGTGCCCCCGCGCCACATAGCCGTACGACGAGGTCAACCGCAGCCGCATGCTGCCGTCGGTGTCGTCGGCGAGGAAGAAGGCGCCGAGCTGGGCGTCGACCAGCGGAGTCACCTCCGTCATGATCATGCGGCAGACCTCGCCGAGGTCACGCTGACCCTGCAACAGGCCACCGATGCGAGCCAGGTTGGAGTCCAACCAGCCCTGCTCGGCGTTCTTCTTGGTCGTCTCCCGG
This sequence comes from Micromonospora sp. NPDC005172, assembly GCF_040608555.1. Lineage (NCBI taxonomy): Bacteria > Bacillati > Actinomycetota > Actinomycetes > Micromonosporales > Micromonosporaceae > Micromonospora > Micromonospora sp. NPDC005172. The sequence goes on along the minus strand of NZ_JBEXIL010000033.1, from coordinate 41,478 downwards.
AGGGTGACGATCATCTGGTTGATGTTGTCCTTCAGCTCGGCGACCTCGCCCTGCGCCTTGACCGCGATCCGCTGGGTCAGGTCGCCCCGGGTCACCGACGTGGACACCTGGGCGATGGCCCGTAGCTGGGTGGTCAACGTCGAGGCGAGCTGGTTGACGTTCTCGGTCAGGTCCCGCCAGGTGCCGGAGACCCCCTTGACCTGCGCCTGACCACCGAGCTTGCCCTCGATACCGACCTCGCGGGCGACCCGGGTCACCTCGTCGGCGAACGACGAGAGCTGGTCCACCATCGTGTTGACAGTCGACTTCAGCTCCAGGATCTCGCCCTGGGCGTCCACGGTGATCTTCTGGCTCAGGTCGCCCTTCGCCACCGCCGTCGTCACCGAGGCGATGTTGCGGACCTGGCTGGTCAGGTTCGACGCCATCGAGTTCACGTTGTCGGTCAGGTCCCGCCAGGTGCCGGAGACCCCCTTGACCTGCGCCTGACCACCGAGCTTGCCCTCGGTACCCACCTCGCGGGCCACCCGCGTCACCTCGTCGGCGAACGACGAGAGCTGGTCCACCATCGTGTTGACAGTCGACTTCAGCTCCAGGATCTCGCCCCGCGCGTCCACAGTGATCTTCTGGCTCAGGTCGCCCTTCGCCACCGCCGTCGAGACCTGGGCGATGTTGCGGACCTGGGCGGTCAGGTTCGACGCCATCGAGTTCACGTTGTCGGTCAGGTCGCGCCAGGTGCCAGCGACGCCGCGTACCTGCGCCTGACCACCGAGCTTGCCCTCGGTACCCACCTCGCGGGCCACCCGCGTCACCTCGTCGGCGAACGACGAGAGCTGGTCCACCATCGTGTTGACGGTCGACTTCAGCTCCAGGATCTCACCCCGCGCGTCCACAGTGATCTTCTGCGACAGGTCGCCCTTCGCCACCGCCGTCGTCACCGAGGCGATGTTGCGGACCTGGCTGGTCAGGTTCGACGCCATCGAGTTCACGTTGTCGGTCAGGTCCCGCCACGTACCGGACACGCCCTTGACCTGCGCCTGACCGCCCAGGTTGCCCTCGGTGCCCACCTCGCGCGCGACCCGCGTCACCTCGTCGGCGAACGACGAGAGCTGGTCCACCATCGTGTTGACGGTGTTCTTCAGCTCTAGGATCTCGCCCTGGGCGTCGACGGTGATCTTCTGCGACAGGTCACCCTTGGCCACCGCCGTCGACACCTGGGAGATGTTCCGGACCTGGCTGGTCAGGTTGCCGGCCAACTGGTTGACGTTCTCGGTGAGGTCACGCCAGGTGCCCGAGACGCCGCGTACCTGCGCCTGCCCACCCAGCTTGCCCTCGATGCCCACCTCGCGGGCCACCCGCGTCACCTCGTCGGCGAACGACGACAACTGGTCCACCATCGTGTTGACGGTGTCCTTCAGCTCCAGGATCTCGCCCTGCGCCGCCACGGTGATCTTCTGCGACAGGTCACCGCGGGCCACCGCCGTCGAGACCTGCGCGATGTTGCGGACCTGGGCGGTCAGGTTCGACGCCATCGAGTTGACGCTGTCGGTCAGGTCCTTCCAGGTGCCCGCCACGTTCGGCACCTCGGCCTGGCCACCCAACTTGCCCTCGGTGCCCACCTCACGGGCCACCCGCGTCACCTGCTCGGCGAAGAGCCGCAACGTGTCCGTGAGGTAGTTCATCGTGGCGGCCAGCTCGGCCACCTCACCGCGTGCGCTGACCGTGATCTTCTGCGACAGATCGCCCTTGGCCACCGCCGTCGCGACCTGCGAGATCGACCGCACCTGGCCGGTCAGGTTGGACGCCATGGTGTTGACCGAGTCGGTGAGGTCCTTCCACGTGCCGGCGACACCCCGCACGTCGGCCTGGCCACCCAGCTTGCCCTCGGTGCCCACCTCACGGGCCACCCGGGTCACCTCGTTGGAGAACGACGACAACTGGTCGACCATCGTGTTCACGGTGCGGCCGATGCGCAGGTACTCACCGCGCAGCGGCCGACCGTCGATCTCCAGCGCCATGTGCTGGGACAGGTCGCCGTCGGCGACCGCCACGATGACCCGGGCGATCTCGGTCGTCGGCCGACCCAGGTCGTCGATCAGCGAGTTGATCGCCCGCTGCCCCTCCGCCCAGGAGCCGTCCAGCCCCTCGTCGTCCAGTCGTTCGGTGAGCCGGCCGTCCCGACCGACGATCCGGCTGATCCGCCGCAGGTCCAGGTACTGCCGCTCCTGGAGCGAGACCACCTCGTTGAAGGCGTCCGCCACCTCACCGGCCTTACCGGCGCGGCGGGGCAACCGGACTTTCAGATCACCGCGACGAACCCGTCGCAGCGCCTCGGTCAGCTCACCGAGGAGCGCGTCCTGGTCGGGCGCGGACGGATCCGCGTACGACTGCTTCGCCGTGGTCATGATGCCTCGCTCACCTGGGGGGGTCCGTGCCCGTACAGACACACCGGCACCCCATATTGTGCCCGCGCCGGCCGTAGTGCCAGGGTGCGCGACCCGCCGATCGGGCCCGGTCGGCCCGGCGATCCTCGCGCCGGGTGCCAACCCGACACAGACCTCGTCGAGTGGCGTTCGTCACGCGTCACGACGCTGTGCCGCACGCACTGGTCACCACACGGTAGCGCCGAGCGGCTCCGCGCCCCGTCGATCACGGATCGGCTTGGCACCCGGCGGGGCGACGGTGGAGGATACGGGGGTGTCAGCCGAGGCGGGGCCCGCGACGGCCGGGGCCCGGGGCGGGGCCGTCCGGCGCGTCCGCCTGCCCGCCGATCGTCGTACGCCCGCCGCCGCCCGGGCGGTCGTCCGCTCGGTCCTCGCCGAGGCCCACCTCGACGACCTGGTCAACGAGGCGCTGCTGCTCACCACCGAGCTGACCACCAACGCCGTCGAGCACGCCGGCACCGAACTGGACATCGAGGTCGTGGCGGACGGTGTCGGACTCTCCGTGACCGTCTCCGACTTCGCGCCCAGCTCCGGCAACGACGAGCTGACCGTCGGCACCCGCAACGACACGAGCGAGATCGACGAGGTCTCCGAGCGCGGTCGCGGGCTGTTGCTCGTCGACCACTTCGCCAGCCGCTGGGGCACCACGTACCTGCCGACCGGCAAGGGCGTCTGGTTTCGCCTGGACCGGGCCGGGACCGAGCCGGGGGCCGGCTCCAGCGCGGGCGGCACGTCGATGGCGGGCAACCCCGGGGCCGTCGACGGCTCGGCGCCGAGCGCCGGCGCGATGAGCGAGCTCATGCAGACCGCCCCCGACATGTACGCGGACGACCCGCTGCCCGACTTCGCCACCAGCCTGCTCAACCGGGTCGCCGAGATGGTCGGCGCGGCCGGTGGAGCGGTACGCCTGGACCGGGGCGACGGGCAGGGCCGACAGTTGTTGGCCCGGTTCGGGCGGCAGCCCCGCCCCGACAGCGAGCTGCTGCGGGTGCCGCTGACGGTGCACCGCCCGTACGCCGGGGAGTTGGAGCTGGACGCCGCACCGTCGGCGTACGCCCGGCCGCTGGCGGTGCTCACCGCCGAGCGGCTGTCGCTGCACCTGGAGAACGACCGGCTGCGTCGGGCGGACGTCCGCCGGCAGGCGTGGCTGACGTTCCTCGCCGAGGCGAGCGAGCTGCTGGCCCAGTCGCTGGACGTCGAGCTGACGATGGCGCTGATCCCGCAGTTGGTGGTGCCCCGGCTGGGCCAGTGGTGCGCCGTGCACACCACCGACGAGTGGGGTCGGCTGCGGCTGGCGGCGGCCAGCCACGCCGACGAGTCGGTGCTGCCCCACCTGCACCGGGTGCTGGCGGAGACCGGCCCCGATTCCATCCAGGCCCGGCTGCGCGAGGCGTCCCGCAGCGCGGCGCAGATCCCGCTCGGCGGGCCGATGGAAGGCTTCGCGGTCCCGCTGATCGCGCGCGGGCAGCGGCTCGGCACCCTCGCGGTGGGCCGGCACCAGCGGCACCGGCACGACCCGGACGAGGTGGCCGTCCTGGAGGACGTCGCGCGGCGGGCCGCGCTGGCGATCGAGAACGCCCGGATCCACGCCGAGCGCCGACGGGTCGCGCAGACGCTCCAACAGTCCCTGCTGCCGCCCGTCCTGCCGGTGGTGGAGGGCATCGGGTTCGCCGCCGAGTACGTGCCCACCGGTGACGACGCCGAGGTGGGTGGCGACTTCTACGACGTGGTGCCGCTGCCCGACGGGCGCTGGCTCGTGGTGATCGGCGACGTCTCGGGTAAGGGCGTCCAGGCGGCGGCGGTCACCGGGCTGGTACGCGACGTGATCCGGGTGTTGGTCGGCGACGGCAAGCCGCTGCCGGAGGCGCTGGCCCGGCTCAACGAGACGCTTGTCGAGCGGGGCGGTGGCCGATACTGCACGTTGGCCCTGGCAGCGGTCGGGCCGGGCGACGGCGACCACCTCGACGTCTCGCTGCACCTGGCCGGGCACGACCGGCCGGTGCTGCTGGCCAATGGAGGCGGCGCCCGGTTCGTCGGCGCCGGGGGCACTGCGCTGGGGCTGCTCGACACCATCACCTCACCGACGACGGAGATCACGCTCACCCCGGGCGACTCGCTGATCTTCTATACCGACGGGGTCACCGAGCGGCGGCGCGGCCGGGAGCTGTTCGGCACCGACCGGCTGCGGGACGCGGCAGCACCGCTGGCCGGCTACTCCGCCGACGTGGTCGCCGCGCGCCTGCGCGCCGCCACGATCAATTTCTCGGTCGAGCCACCCCGGGACGACATCGCCGTGCTGGTGCTCCGCAACGACGTGATCTGACCGGCGCAGCCTCTCGCGCCGGCGCGAGTCACAGGCCGCCGGGGAGGCGGCCGGGGGCGAGGCGTCGCTCCGGGTCGAGGTGCTCCTTCGCGGCGCGGAGCTGGACCAGGCCGGCCAGCTCGCCCCACAGGTCGACGGCCTGGCGGACCGCCGCCGGCGCGGAGACGACCACGCAGCGGCCCTGCCGGGCCAGCAGCACCCCGCGGACGGCAGCCAGGATGGACGCCACCCGATCGGGTGGCACGGCACCGGGCAGAGCCGCGTGCACCACGCCCAGACCGGCCGACCCCCGCACCGGCACCGGAGCGCCGGCCGCGTCGCGCAGCGCGTACACGGCGGCGTGCAGATCGCTGATCGGCACTTCGAGCCGTAGCGCGGTGTCGCCGGGCGCGAAGGGGTAACGGCGCCACCACGGCGGTGCCGAGTGAGCGACGGTCGCGTCGCCGTGCAGCAGGCCGACCAGCCGCTCGGCACGTTCGTTGACCTCGGCCGGGCCGCCTTCGAGCAGCACGACGAGGCTGCCCGCCCGGGACGGCGCGCCGGACCGGCCCGACATCGACGGGTGGCGCTCGCGGGCGGTGGCGGACGGATGGCCCGGCGGGTACACGGTGCGCGGCCGGGGCAGCCCACCGGGCAGGTCCAGCTCGATGGCCGCCGGGTCGAGGCGGGCGGCGAGGATCGCCCGGATCAGCTCGTGGACCTCCAGCGGAGTCCACACCGGCCGGGACACCCAGAGCCGACTGGCTGGGACGGGCTGCACCCGCAGACTCGCCGAGACCAGCACGCCGAGCGCCCCCTGCGATCCACAGAGCAGCCGGGCCAGGTCGAGCCCCGGCGCGCCGCCGCCGGCACTGACCAGCTCGCCGTCGGCGGCCAGATAGCGGACGCCGACGAGCTGGTCGCACGGGCTGCCGTGGCGGTGTCGCAGTGGCCCCGCCTCCCCGGCGGCGAGCACCCCGCCGAGTGTCGCGCCCGGCGAGGGAGCGTCCATCGCGAGCCGCTGCCCGGTGCGCTCCAGAGTGGCCTGTACGGCGCGCAGCGGAGTGCCCGCACCCACCTCGGCCAGCGGGGCACCCACCGGCTCGTGGCCGATGCCGGCGAGTCGACCGGTGTCGAGCATGATGTCGACCTGCGTCGGGGTCGCACCCCAGTCGATCTTCGTGCCAGCGCCGCGAGGCACCACCGCCAGGTCGTGTACGGCGGCCAGCCGCAGCACCTCGGCCGCGGCATGCGGACCTCCCGGTACCGCAACCCAACGGGCGGGCCGCCCGGCCACCTCGTCGGCCGGGCCGGCGAGTCGGGCGAACGGCGGACCGCAGATCGCGGTCAATCGTCGGGTGATCTCGAGGGCTCCGGACCGGCCGAGGGAACTCGCTGCTGCCGCCATGGCGGCTATCGTACATGTGTTCGAAAGGCGAGGTGACGCTATTCGGGATGCCACTGGTCCGGCACGTAGGGTGAGCCGGCCGGTAACGTGGCCGCCGTGACCACCGAGACTGCCCCGCCCGCGGCGAAGCGGGTGCCCACCGAGCGCACCCACCACGGCGACACCGTCGTCGACGAGTACACCTGGCTCGCCGCCAAGGACGACCCGGAGACGATCGCCTACCTGACCGCCGAGAACGCGTACACCGAGGAGCGCACCGCGCACCTGGCCGCCCTTCGCGCGGACCTGTTCGAGGAGACCCGCCAGCGCACCCGGGAGACGGACCTCTCGGTGCCCACCCGCAAGGGTGGGTACTGGTACTACACCCGGACGATCGAGGGCCAGCAGTACGGGGTGCACTGCCGGCGCGCGGTCCGCGACGGCGAGTCCGACCCGCCGGTCAGCGCGGACGGCGCTCCCCTCGACGGCGAGGAGGTGCTGCTCGACGGCAACCTGCTGGCCGAGGGGCACGACTTCTTCTCGCTGGGCGCGTTCGACGTCAGCCCCGACGGACGCTGGCTGGCGTACTCGACGGACTTTTCCGGCGACGAGCGCTTCACGCTGCGCGTCAAGGACCTGACCACCGGCGAGCTGCTGCCCGACGAGGTACCCGACACGTTCTACGGCACCGCCTGGTCGGCCGACGCGTCGGTGCTGTTCTACGTGACGGTCGACGACGCCTGGCGGCCGAACCGGGTCTGGCGGCACACGATCGGCGCCGCGGCGGCCGACGACGTGGTGGTGCACCAGGAGGACGACGAGCGGTTCTGGGTGGGCGTCGAGCTGACCCGGTCGGAGAAGTTCATCCTCGTCGACATCCACAGCAAGGTCACCAGCGAGGTGCTGGTGATCCCGGCGGGCAACCCCACCGGCGCCCCGGCCGTGATCGCGCCACGCCGGCAGGGCGTCGAGTACGCGGTGGAGCACCACGGCCACCGATTCCTGATCCTGCACAACGACGGCGCGGAGGACTTCGCGCTGGCGTTCACCTCGGCGGACACCCCTGGCGACTGGGTGCCGCTGATCGACCACACTCCGGGCACCCGCCTGGAGGCGGTGGACGCGTTCGCGAACCACCTGGTGGTGTCCCTGCGCACCGACGGGCTCACCGGCCTGCGGGTACTGCCGATCGGCAGCGACGACGGGTACGACATCGACTTCCCCGAGCCGCTCTACAGCGTCGGGCTGGACGCGAACCCGGAGTACCGCACCGGGCAGGTCCGCCTGCGCTACTCCTCGCTGGTCACCCCCGACTCGGTGTACGACTACGACCTGGTGACCCGGCAGATGGTGCTGCGTAAGCAGAAGCCGGTGCTGCCCGGCCCGGACGGCCGACCGTACGACCCGGCCGAGTACGAGCAGCACCGCGACTGGGCGCTCGCCGACGACGGCACCCGCGTACCGATGTCGCTGGTCTGCCGCGTCGGTACGCCCCGGGACGGCTCGGCACCCTGTGAGTTGTACGGCTACGGCTCGTACGAGGCCAGCATGGACCCGTGGTTCTCGGTGGCCCGCCTGTCCCTGCTGGACCGGGGCGTGGTCTTCGCCGTGGCGCACACCCGCGGTGGTGGCGAGATGGGCCGGCGCTGGTACGACCAGGGCAAGATGCTGGCGAAGAAGAACACGTTCACCGACTTCGTCGCCTGCGCCCGGCACCTGGTCAAGGCTGGTTGGACGGCAAGCGACCGGCTGGTTGCCCGGGGCGCGTCGGCCGGTGGTCTGCTGATGGGAGCGGTCGCCAACCTCGCCCCGGACGCGTTCACCGGGATCGTCGCGCAGGTGCCGTTCGTGGACGCGCTCACCTCGATCCTCGACCCGTCGCTGCCGCTGACCGTCACCGAGTGGGAGGAGTGGGGCAACCCCCTCGAAGACCCCGAGGTGTACGCGTACATGAAGTCGTACACGCCGTACGAGAACATCGCGGCGGTCGACTACCCGGCGATCCTCGCGGTGACCAGCCTCAACGACACGCGGGTCCTCTACTCCGAGCCGGCGAAGTGGATCGCGCGGCTGCGGGCGACCGCACCGCAGGGCGACTATTTGCTCAAGACCGAGATGGGCGCCGGGCACGGTGGCCCGAGCGGTCGCTACGACGCCTGGCGTGAGGAGGCGTTCATCAACGCCTGGATCCTGGACCGGCTGGGCCGCGCCTGACTGACGCCACGTCCCCCTGATCACGCTCGATCCTGGATGTAGTGGTCTCGCCGACCATCGAGCCCACTACATCCAGGAAACTGCGCGATCAAGCCCGCCTAGACTCGCCGACGTGAGCGACGAGCGCGATGAGGGCGGTGTGGGCGACGACGCGGGCGGCACGGGTGCGGCCCGGCGCATGTCCGCGTGGATGATCCTCGCCGTGGTCGCCGCCGCCCTGCTCGTCTGCTGCTGCTCGGCCGCCGTCGGCCTGCTGATCTCCTGGTCCGCCGGCCTCTTCCACGCCCCGACCTGACCGGCCGGGCGGCCTTCCTCAGGCCGTGCGCAGCTCGTCCACCGCGGTGCTCACCCGCAGGAAGAGCAGGCCGACGCCGACCGTCACCAGCACCGCCGCCAGGGCGCCGGCGCCGAGCCAGGCCAGCTGTTCCAGGGGTACGGCGACAGCCCGCTCCCCGCCGGTCTGCACGACCCTCGTGTACTGGTCACGAGTGGCCGGGTCGTCGCACAGTGCCGCGGTGGCGTCGCACACCGTCGTCAATGATCCAGTCGTGGTGACGTTGGGGAAGAGCCCTCGGCCGAGCAGAGTTCCCACGGTGAGCGCCAGCAGGATCGCCGGCACGGCCGGGGTGAGCGCCTGCCAGGCCACCGATGCGCTGAGCGTGCTGCGGGGCACGCCGGTGGCGACCAGCGCGGCGTACGCGCGTCGACGGGCGACGATTCCCTCGACCAGCGCGACGATCAGGCCGCCCGCCGCGATCAGCACCGCCACGGCCACCGCGGCGTCGACCAGGTCCATGGTCGACAGGTAGAACGGGTTGGTGCCGCCGTCGTCCACCCCGGCGAGGCGGTTCTGCTCCCGTTCCAGCGCGTCCTGGGCGACGAAGTAGGCGCGCTGGGCCGCCGCGCCGGCACCGAAGATCACGGCGGCCAGCAAGGCGGCGAAGGTCCGGCTGCCCGCCCACGGGTCGGCCATCAGCCGGCCCGCCGCGAGCAGCGCCGACGCGCCGCGGGCGTGCCGGCGCAGCAACCGTCCGCAGGTGTGCGAGATCCAGCCGGTGCCGATGACCACCCCGATCATCGCGGTGAGCCCACCGACCAGGAACAGCAGCGGCACCAGCCAGCCCAGCACCACGCCGTTGCCCTCGAACCGGTACACCACCGGGCGCACGGCGACGAAGGAGGCCAGGCCCAGGCCGATCAGCAGCCCGGCCCAGGGGCGCGGACCCCGTTCGCGGGCAGCCTTGCGACTGACCCCGAGTGGGCTGGTCGTGACCGTCCGCAGCATCAGGGCGGTAGCCAGCGCCGCGATGACCGGCAGGCCCAGCACCACCGCGACCAGCGCGCCGACCGGAGGCAGCACGTCGGTGGGTAGGGCCAGCCGACCCTGGCCGTCGGGCCGGTGCAGCAGCTCACGGCCGACCAGGTAGACACCCAGCCCCGCGAGGGTGCCGAGCAGGCTGGCCAGGCCGGTCTCCAGCACCGCCAGGCGGGTGACCTGACCGGGGGTGGCGCCGGCCAGCCGGAGCGCGGCGAGCCGCCGGTCCCGGGCGGGCGCGCCGAGCCGGGCGCACTGGCCGGCCAGCGCCAGCACCGGGACGGCCAGCATCAGCAGCGCGAACGCCGTCCCGCCGCGCAGTCCCGGCTCCCGCAGCAGCGCGTTGCGGTACTGCTCGGACTCCGCCCAGGCGTCACCGGCCGGTTTCTGAATGGCCAGCACGGTGAGCGCCGCCAGCCCGGCCAGCATCGCCAGCAGGGCACTGAGCGCGGTCAGCACCACCCGCGCCGTGTCGGTCCGGTTACCGGCCAGCGCGAGCCGCACCAGCGTCGCCGGCCTCAACGGGCGCCGCCCGCCAACGGCACGTCGAGCCCCAGGCCGGTGTGGTCCACCAGGCCGTCGCGCAGCACGATCTCCCGATCGGCGTACGCGGCGATCCGCGGCTCGTGCGTGACCAGTACGACGGAGGTCCGTTGCTCACGTGCGAGCCGGACGAGTTGGGTGAGGACCTGCTCGCCGGTGAGCGTGTCCAGCGCGCCGGTCGGCTCATCCGCGAAGAGCACCCGTGGCTCGGTGACCAGGGCCCGTGCCGTTGCGCACCGCTGCTGCTGACCGCCGGACATTCCACCGGGCCGGAGGTCGGCCATGTCGGCCACCCCGAACCGTTCCAGCCAGGTGAGCGCCGCCGTCCGTGCCTCTCGCCGCCCCGTGCCGGCGAGGAGCAGGGGCAGGGCCACGTTCTCGGCGGCGGTCAGCTCGGCGACCAACTGCCCGAACTGGAACAGCACGCCGAACTCGGTGCGTCGTAGCCGGGACCGGGCCGCCTCCGACCAGGTGTCGATCCGGTTGCCGCGCCAGGTGACCTCGCCCGCGTCGGGCCGGAGGATCCCGGCCAGGCAGTGCAGCAGGGTCGACTTGCCGCAGCCACTCGGGCCGGTGACCGCGACGATCTCGCCCTCGGCCACGTCGAACGTCACACCGCGCAGGGCGGGCGTCTGGCCGTACGCCCGGACCACGCCGCGAGCCTGGAGTTGCGTCACGCGTGCACCTCCCGGTGCCAGTCGGCGACCCGGCCCAGGGTGGTGTGCAACCACCGCAGGTCCGCGTCGAGGTGGGAGATCGCGAAGTCGGCCGCGACCACGTCGTTGAGGGTGGCGGCCGGGTCGGTCTTGACCGCCGTCAGCTCCCGCAGCCGCGCGGTGTGTGCGGCGCGTTGGGCGACCAGGTACGACCGGGCCCGGTCGACGTCGGCGACCAGCAGCGCCACCACGACCTTGGCGAACAGGGTGCTGGCCACGTACGGCATCGGTGCTTCCACAGCCGACAGCCAGCTATCCAACGTGGACCGGCCCTCGTCGGTCAGCGCGTACGCCGTGCGGTCCGGACCGGAGGCGCGGTCCTGACCCGCAGTGGCCACCAGGCCGTCCCGCTCAAGGCGACCAAGTGTCGCGTAGACCTGCCCGAAGGCCAACGGTCGAGCCCGTGGCAGCCGCTGGTCATGCGCACGCTTGAGCTCGTATCCGTGCCGACTCCCCCCGGCAAGCAGCCCGAGCAGAACATGCGGCGTGGACACCCGCCCCACTATTCACCCAGCGAATACCCAAGTCAACAACCCACCCCACACCTACCCCACCCACCCACCCCACCCCACCCCACCCCACCCCACCCCACCCCGTTGATCATGAAGTTATTGCCATGACACGCCGGCCCAGGGGGCAACAACTTCATGATCACCGGCCCAGAAGGGGGGGTGGAGGCGCGGTTAGTGGCGGCGGAGGACTACTACGGCTACGTCGTCCTGGATCTTGTTGGGGGCCAGTTCGACAAGCAGGCGGGCGCAGAAGTCGTCCAGGTTGTCGTCCACTGTGGCCGACACCGCAGCCAGCGCGGCCAGCCCCTCGTCGATGGTGGCGTCCCGGCGCTCGATCAGCCCGTCGGTGTAGAACACCAGCGTGGCGCCGGCCGGCAGGACGAACTCCAGGTCGGCCGGTCGGGGCGCGCGGACGCCGAGCAGGGGTGCCGAGTGCTGCACGAATTCGATCGTGCCGTCGCGGTGCAGCAGCGGCGGCAGGTGACCGGCGCTGGCCAGCCGGACCCGCCCGCTCGGCGGGTGCAGCAGCAGGACGCAGAGCGTGGCCAGTTCGTCCGGCAGCAGGGTACGCATCAGCTCGTTGACCCGGTGCAGGATCTCGCCGGGTTGGTGCCCCTCGACGGCGTACGCCCGCACCGCGTGCCGCAGCTCGGCCATCACGGTGGCCGCGTGCAGCGAGTGGCCGGCGACGTCGCCGATCGCCAGCAGGAGGTGGCCGTCGAGCATCACCAGCTCGTAGAAGTCGCCGCCCACCTCGGTCTGGGCGCTGGCGGGCTCGTAGCGCACCGCGAAGTCCAGTCCGGCGACCGTGGGCAGGCTGCGCGGGAGCAGGCTGCGCTGGAGGGTGACGGCGATCCGGTGCTCCTCGTCGAAGGAACGCTGCGCCTCGACCGCCGCCGCCACCGCCTGGGCGAGCTGGACGAGCACCGGAGTCCGGGCGGTCTGGGTGGCGGTGGGGACCACCACGTACAGCGGTGCCCGGTCCTCCCGCAGTCGGGCCGCGGCCACGGTCACGGTGTCGTCTGCGGGCCAGGCGAGCAGCCCCCAGTTTTCCGGGGGTTCCACCCGCACGGTGGCGCCGGTGGGCACTCCGGTGTCGTCGACGATCCACGGCACGATGGCGGCCTCGGCCCCGGGCCCGGCGCAGACACCCGCGATGCAGTCACCGTCGAACGTCTCGGCGATCACGGCGGCGGGGCTCTTGAAGATCTGCGCGGCCCCCTCGGCGGCGACTTCGAGCAGCCGCGCGAAGGTCGATGCGGCGTGCACCGCGACGGTGGTGTCGGCGAGGCCCAGCAGCCGCTCGGCGAGCAGTTCGGCACGCTGGCGGGCCTGGTAGTAGCGCAGGACGGCCCGGGAGGTGGCGATCAGCTCCTCCGGCTCGATCGGCTCGGCCAGGTAGGCGTCCGCGCCTCGGGTCAGCCCCTGTGCCCGGTCGGCGACGTCCACCGCGTGCGCGGAGACGTGGATCACCGGCATCGCGGGGTGCGCCGCCTTGATCCGCTCGCACACCTCGTAGCCGCTCAGGTCGGGTAGCCGGACATCGAGCACCACCAGGTCGATCCGGTCGGTCTCGACCCGGGCAAGCGCCTCGGCGCCGCTCTCCGCTTCGAGCATGGTGTACCCGGCCCGACTGAGCCAACTGACCAGCAGGTAACGCTTGGTACGACTGTCATCGACCACCAGGACGGTCGTCGGCCCGCCGTCCACCGTCACGCTCCGCCTGTGGGCAGGGAGACGGTGAACGTGCTGCCCCGGCCGGGCTCGCTGGCCAGCTCCAACGTGCCACCGAGCAGGGTCACCAGCCGCCGCGCGTACGGCAGGCCGAGACCGGTGCCGCCGACCCGGGTCGCGCCGGGCACCTGGTAGAACTCCTCGAAGATCCGATCTTGCAGCTCGGGCGCGATGCCCGGACCCGTGTCGCTGACCTCGAAGTTCCAGCGGTCGTCTCGGCGTCGGACGCTGAGCCGTACCTCGCCACGTTCGGTGAACTTCAACGCGTTGTGCAGCAGGTTGCGCAGCACCTGGCCGAGCAGCACCTCGTCCGTGCGGAGCACGGCCGGCGCGGTCGGCTCCTCGACCGTCAACTCCACCTCGGGCCGGGTGGCCAGCGCCCGCATGGTGCCGCGTAGTTGGCCGAAGACCGGGCGCAGGTCCACGTCCGCCCAGTCCGGCTCGATCCGGCCGGACTCGGCCTTGGCGAGGTCCAGCAGCTCGTTGACCAGCCCGAGCAGATCCTCTGCCGAGGAGCGGATGAGACCGACCTGGCGGACCTGTTCGGTGGTGAGAGGGTCGGAGGAGGAGTCGGCGAGCAGGCGCCCCAGCCCGATGATCGCGGTGACGGGAGCACGCAGCTCATGGCTCACGTTGGCCAGGAACCGGCTCTTCGACTCGCTCGCGGCGCGCAGTTGAGCCGACTTCTCGTCCAGCTCGGCGTAGAGGGCGACCACCCCGCGGTTGGTCTCCTCCAGCTCCTCGGTGAGCTGGTTGTAGAGCGCCAGCACACCACGGTTGGTCTCGGCCAGTTCCTCGTTCAGTACGGCCAGCTCGTCGCGCTGGCTGCGCACCTCGTCGAGTGCCGCGATGAGCTGCCCGTTCTGCACGGTCAGTTCGTCCAGCGCGCTGCCCGGCGCGATGCGACCGAGTTCGGCACGGAACTCGGTCAGCCGCTCCGGGGTCGGGATCGGCGCGCTCGCCGGGACTCTGCGGGACATCCTTACGACCGTAACCTCCTCGACCGTCGTGACGCTCAGACTGTCGACCAGGCGGGACACCGAACCGGACTGCGGCTCGTAGCGGCCGTCGGGTAGCGGGGCCACGGGCGCCAGGTCGGCGCGGAGGTGGAAGCGGCCGTCGGACCCTGCGTCGATGTGAAAGGTGACATCCGCGCCGCCGGTCAGCCGCAGCAGGTCCCGGGCGACCTCACTGAGAGCCGTGGCGATCCGCACCTGATCCTGGTGTTCGAGGCCCACCACGCCGGCCACCTCGCGGCCACGCTGGCGGATGACGAAGATGTCCTGTTCGACGCGCAGCGCCATCTGTAACAGCGGCACCGAGGCCGGATCAACGCTCATGCCCGGACCTCGCCACCAGGACGCAGGCGTCGTCGCGCCGCGTCCCGGCGTCGCGCAGCAGGGTTGCCGCCAGCACCAGCGGGGACCGTTCGACGAGGCCCGGATAGTCGGCCAACCGCCAGCGGTCGACGACGCCGTCGCTGTGCATGACGAGCCGGGAGCCGGGCTCGAACGGGTAGTCGTAGCCGCGCACCGTCGGTCGCTGGTGGCCGGCGATGCCGGGCACCGAGACGAGCCCCCGGCGCTGGCCGTCACCGTCGACGATCATGCCGGAGATGTTGCCGAGCCCCGCGTAGTGCAGCACGCCGTCCGCCAGTTCGGCGACCGCGAGCGCCGCACCACGGGTGTGCGACATGCTCCGGTGCAGGTGGCTCACCACGGCCGCGGGCGGGCCGGCCGGAGCGTTGCGGAAGGCGGCGAGCGCGGCCTCGGTGGCGGCGGCGGCCAACGGGCCGTGCCCCAGACCGTCACTGACGAGCACCTGGTGCCGGCCGTCGGCGAGCCGGACGGCGTACCCGTCACCGCTGACCGTCTCGCCGGTGATGGGACGGGTAAGGCCACCGGCCCAGGACGGTTTCGCGGGTTCGGCCGGCCAGACCTGGACGGCGAAGACGGTCCCCTTGCCGGGCAGGGAGTACCCGTCGAACCAGCTCGCCTGCCGGACGATGGCGCCGAGACCGATGCCGAGCGTGCCGGTGGTGGAGTGGCCGTCCCGGGAGGAGACGGTGAGGTCGGCCATACCGGGCCCGGAGTCGATGGCGATCAGCTCCACGCCGGCCTGCCCGGCGCGGCGGACCGGCCGCAGCAGCAGGACGCCGTTGTCAGCGTGCTTGACGAGGTTGCTGGTCAGCTCGGCGGTGACGATGGCCAGGTCCGCGATGCGGGCCGCACCCATCTCGATCTGCCCGCCGAGGCGTTCCGCGGCGCGTCGTACGGCGCTGGCGGTACTGCCGGCCTCCACCCGGAACCAGATGCCGCTGTCGGTGACCGGGTCCCCGTTCACCGCGACCACTTGGTGACCGTGATCCGGGTGCCGGTCTCCGCCGACGTCTCGATGTCGAACTCGTCGACCAGACGGCGGGACCCGCTGAGGCCGAGGCCGAGGCCGCCGCCGGTGGTGTATCCGTCGGTCAGGGCGAGGTCGAGGTCCGCGATGCCCGGGCCGGAGTCGGCGAAGACGATCCGCAGGCCCTTGCGTCGGCCGTTGTCGACGGTCGTGACCTCCACGGTGCCCCCGCCGCCGTAGACCAGTGTGTTGCGGGCCAGCTCGCTCGCCGCGGTGACCACCTTGGTCTGGTCGACGAGCGACAGCTTGACGGCGACCGCCACCGCACGGACGAGTTGCCGGACGCGGACCACGTCCTCGTCGCTGCGAACCGACTGCGCCTGCGGGTGGCCCAGGTCGATGCCCGTGGTCACGACGTGGCCGTCTCGGCGTCCGGATCGTCGTCGAGCTGGTAGGCGAGCTCGTCGGCGTTGGCCGCCGCGATCAGCTCCATGCCGCGCTCGACGTTCAGCGCGGTACGGATGCCGTTCAGCGACAGCCCCAGTTCGACAAGTGTGATGGCGACGGCGGGCCGCATGCCCACCACGACCGTCTCGGCGTCGAGGACCTTGGAGATCGACGCGATGGTGGAGAGCATCCGACCGACGAACGAGTCGACGATGTCCAGCGCGGTGATGTCGATGATGACGCCGTGGCAGCCGGTGACCACGATCCGCTCGGCGAGATCGTCCTGGAGCTGGAGCGCCGTCTGGTCGGACATGTCGAGCTGGATGGAGACGAGCAGGATGTCACCGATCTTGAGGATCGGTACGCGTTCCATCAGGCGCCCCGGCGTGACTGACGGCGAGCGGTCTCGACACCGGTGAGCCGCAGCACGTGGCGCAGCGCGTCGGCGAGGCTGGCCTTGGTGGCGATGTCACCGAACTCGATGCCGAGCGCCACGATGGTCTGGGCGATCTGCGGCCGGATGCCGGAGATGATGCAGTCGGCGCCCATCAGCCGGGCGGCCACCACGGTCTTCAGGATGTGCTGGGCGACCTGGGTGTCCACGGCGGGAACGCCGGTGATGTCGATGATCGCGTACGGCGAGCCGGTGTCGACCAGGGTCTCGAGCAACCGCTCCATGACCACCTGGGCCCGGGCGGAGTCCAGGGTGCCGACCAGCGGGACGGCGACCACGCCCTCCCAGAGCTTGACCACCGGGGTGGAGAGTTCGAGCAACTGCTCGGCCTGGTCGGCGATCAGGCTCTCGCGGGTGCGTACGAAGCTCTCGAAGGTGAACAGCCCCAGCTCGTCGATCAGCCTGGAGTAGGCGACGAAGTCGTGCAGCGCGTTGGCGGCCCCGGGCTCCTGGAGCAGCTCGGCCAGCACATCCTTGAGCGCGAAGACGCTGATCGTCGTCTCGGTGGCGGAGAACCCCTGCCGGGCCCGGCCCCGGGACAGCTCGGACAGCGCGGCGCGCAGCTCGCCGGCGCTCTCGGCGGACAGGTCGAAGCTGCCCTGCTCGGCGGCACCGATGATCACCTGGTGTAGATCCCCGACCTGCCGGCGCAGCTCGGCGTGGCTCAGCCGACCCCGTAGCGAATCGGCAACGATGTCGGTCCACCGCCGCGTGACCTGCTCGGCGTGCCCACTCAGCAGCGCGGCGAGCCGACCACTTTCCTCGGCGTTCAACGCCATCGCAAAACCCCCCTCGACCTGGACCGGCCGGACTCTATCACCGGGGCCTGCACAACTACTTGCTCCGTAGCAATGGAATGACCATGACCACCGGTTGCCGGCTCCCGTTCTGCGTACGACCCCGGTCGTGGGATACCGTTCCCCCGATAACAGGAGGTCTGGCGAATGTCCCTGACGGTGCACACGGAACAACGCGGCGACGTGGTCGTCGTGTCGGTCGCGGGCGAGCTGGACATGGCAACCGCACCGCAGTTGCAGGACCAGATCACCGACCTGCTCGACAAGGGCCGCAACCGGCTGGTGTTCGACCTGGCGGACGTCTCGTTCTGCGACTCGACCGGTCTGTCGGTGTTCGTTCGCGCCAAGAACAGCTGTGACGAGGCCGGCGGTGTGGTGCGGTTGGCCGCCCCCCAGCGGGGAGTGCTGCGCATCCTCGAGGTGAGCGGGCTCGTCGAGGTGCTGCACACCTATCCGACGGTGGACGAGGCCGTCGCCGGCGAACCGACACCGGCGTCCTCCTGACCACCGTCTCGACCTACTCGTCCTCGACGTAGCGGGGCCGGGCGATCGCCATGCCCGCAGCCGTCTGCACTGCGAGCGCGGCCAACAGGAACCCGATCGGCGCGGTCCAGCCGCCGGTGATCTCGTAGAGGATGCCGACCGTCAGCGGGCCGAGGGCGGCGATCACGTACCCGGTGCTCTGCGCGAACGCGGAGAGCGCGACGGTCCCCTCGGCGGTGCGCGCGCGCAGGCCGAGGGCAGCCAAGATCATCGGGAACGAGCCCTGGCCGATCGCCAACAGGAACACCCAGAGCAGGGCACCGCCGTGCGGGGCAACCGCCAGGCCCAGGTAGGCCAGAGCCGACGCGACGGACAGCCCGATCACCAGTGGGCGCAGGGTGTCCAGCCGACCGGCCATGGTGGGCATCAGCAGCGCGATCGGCACGCCGAGCGCGGTCACCCCGGCGAGCAGCAGCCCGGCCGACTCCGGCCGGTAACCAGCGTCCCGGAACAGTTGGGCCAACCAACCCATGACCGCGTACCCGCTGAGCGACTGCGCTCCGAAGTACACGGCCATCGCCCAGCCCAGGCGCGTCCGCGCCGGCCGCACCCGCGTCGGCGCGGCGAAGGCCGTCGGGGCCGCGCGCCGCGCGTCGGCTCGGGTCCGCAGCGCCAGCGGCACCCACGGGAGTACGGCCACTGCGGCGAGCCCCGCCCAGACGCCCAGCCCGGCCCGCCAGGACCCGAAGGCGTGCGCGATCGGCACGGCGGCCGCCGCGGCGACCGAGGTCCCGAGGGTCAACGCCATCGTGTACGCCCCGGTGACCAGGCCGGTGCGGTGCGGGAAGTGCTGCTTGACCAACATCGGCATCAGGACGTTGGCGACCGCGATACCGGCCAGTGCCAGCGTGCTGGTGAGCACGAAGATCCAGGCGGATTCGGTGACGGCCCGGAGCACCTGGCCGACGGTGAGAGCCAGCATGGCGACCACCAGCACGCGGGCGGGAGCCACCCGACGGACCAACCACGGGGTGAGAGCGCCGAGGCCGGCGAACGCGATGGTCGGCAGGGTAGTGACCAGGCCGGCCATGGCTCCGGAGAATCCCAGCCCGTCGCGGACCTCGTCGAGCAGGGCGCCGAGGCTCGTCACCAGAGTGCGCAGGTTGAGTGCGACCAGCAGCATCGCGACCAGTACAAGCCCGCCACCGGTCGCCGGGCGCGTGCGACGGCCTGCGGGCTCAGGTCCCGAACTGGTGTCGACGACGCCGGGAGGGGGTGGGGCCGGAGCGGCGATGGGTGGCGGGTTCATGACCGTTAACCTATAGTCATGGGATGAATTTGAGGCCGGTGATGTAACCAGTGCCACTCTCGGTCGATTCCCCCTCCACACGACCACCGGTGGCACCCCGCGGCCACCGCATCCGGCAGACCATCGAGCAGCTCCGGGCCCGGATCCTGGGCGGGGAGTGGCCGGTCGGTGGGCGCATTCCCACTGAACCCCAACTCGTGGCCGCCCTGGGCGTGGGGCGCAACACGGTCCGCGAGGCGGTCCGTGCCCTGGTGCACGCCGGGGTGCTGGAATGTCGGCAGGGCTCTGGCACGTACGTGGTATCCACCGACGAACTGGCGCCGGTCGTGGCGCGGCGGCTCGGCGACGACCGGATGGTCGAGGCCGTCGAAGTGCGACGCGCGTTCGAGGTGGAGGCTGCCCGGCTTGCCGCGCTACGACGCACTCCGGCCGACCTGGTGGCGCTCGACGACGCGCTCGCCGACCGCGAGGCGGCCTGGCGCGGCGGCCGGGTCGACGTGTTCATCGAGGCCGACGCGGCGCTGCACGTCGCGGTGGTCGCCGCCGCGCACAACTCGATGCTCGCCGACCTGTACGCCTCGGTCGGCACCGCCCTACACAGCACCCTCGCCCATGTGATGGGCGACGCGCTGACCCCCGAGCGCTATGTCGATCACGCTCGGCTGGTCGAGGCGATCCGGGCCGGCGACCCCGGCCGCGCGGCGATCGAGGCCGGCGCTTTTCTGGAGCTTCCCGCTGGGGCATAGGTTGTCCGCGACGGAAAATCGGACACCTCAGGAGTACGGATGCTCAAGGGCTTCAAAGACTTCATCATGCGCGGCAACGTCGTCGACCTGGCGGTCGGCATCGTGATCGGCGCGGCGTTCACGGGCGTGGTCACCCAGTTGACCAAGTCGTTCCTCGAACCGCTGATCAAGGCACTCGGCGGAGGCACCGGCCTGTCGGCCGGGAGGTGGAAGATCACCGACGGCAACTACGTCGACTGGGCGGCATTCATCAACGCCGTGATCACGTTCCTGCTCACCGCTGCGGTGCTCTACTTCTTCGTGGTGTTCCCGATGAACAAGCTGGCCGAGCGGCGGCAGCGGGGCGAGGAGCCGCCGCCGGCGGCGCCGAGCGAGGAGGTCAAGCTGCTCACCGAGATCCGTGACGCCCTGGTCTCCGCCGGTCACACCACCCCGGGCCAGCAGCGCGGGGCACTGGACGACGTGCTGGGCCGCCGGACGGAACCGCCGACGCAGCGCTGACCCGACCGGATGCACATCGGCCCCTGCGGGAATCCCGCAGGGGCCGCACCTTCTCGTACGTGTGTTCGATAGAGTCCCGCCATGGAGCAGCGGAAGCACTGGTGGAACGGGAAATGGGGGCGGCTGGCCCGGCGGGACGTCTTCCTCCGGGTGGACGCCGATCGGTGGCACGTCGAGCAGCGGGCCGGCGGCGCCGAGGGCATTTCCCGGTTCTACGAGTACGGCAGCGCGGACGAGGCCGAGGAGACCGTCCGGGCGCTGCTCGACGGCACGGACACCTGGCGGGAGCTGTCCCCGCGCCCACCGGGCGGCTGGACTCTCCCCACCAGCTGAGTGCGCGGCTCCGGAGGCGGCGTTTAGTGGCGCGCCGCCCCGGGAACCGCTGAGAGATGGACCAGCAGGACGAGCAGCAGGTGACCATCTCTCGGATCACCACCGGGATGCCGGTGATCGATGTCGCCGGCACCGAGATCGGGACCGTGGACCTGGTCCAGCGGGGCGACCCGAACGCGGTGACGGTGCAGACCCCGACCGCCGACCCGGGCAGCAGCCTGGACGAGCTGATCGAGGCAACGGCGGTCGAGGAGCCGGACGTGCCGGCCGACCTGGCGGCGCGTCTGTTGCACACCGGCTACCTGAAGGTCTCCACCGAGTCGGCCGATGGTGCCGTGTACGTCCCGGCCGACCGGATCGCCGCCGTAGCGGAGGGTCGGGTACGGCTCGCTGTCGGCGTGGCCGACCTGCCAGCCGAGGGGTGAGCCCGTCGCCCTGATCGACACCGGGTCCACGCAAAGTGGGGCGTCACCGCAGCCCGGACACCCCGCCTTTCACGAACCCGAGTGGATCAGGCCGGAAGGCTCGGTCGGGGAAGGCGAGACGGGCCGGGTCGGGCGGCGGCGGAAGAGCAGCAGCATGAGGCAGCCGGCGACCAGCCCCCAGAACGCGCCTCCCACGCCGATCAGCGTCACCCCGGACGCCGTCACCACGAAGGTGACCACGGCGGCCTCCCGGGTCTGGGGGTCGGTCACCGCCGCGGCGAGCGCGGTGGCGAGCGCACCCAGCAGGGCCAGTCCGGCGACGGCCTCGATGAGGATCGGCGGCGCGACCGCGACCAGGGCTGTAGCGACGCCAGCGCCCAGCCCGAGCAGAGCGAGCCCGACGCCGGCGGTGACCGAGGCGACCCACCGGCGCTCCGGGTCCGGATGGGCGTCGGGGCCGGCGGCCAGCGCGGCGGTGATCGCCGCGAGGTTCACGGCGTGTCCGCCGGCGGGAGCGGCCAGCAGGCTGGCCAGCCCGGTGGCTCGCAGCGCGGCGCCGAACGGCGGCCGGTAGCCGTAGCCGACCAGCACCGCCATGCCGGGTACGTTCTGCGCCGCCATCGTGACCAGGAACAGCGGAAGGGCCAGCCCGACGAGCGCCGACGCGTTCCAGGCGGGCACGGTCAGGGTGACCGACGGGATCAGCGCGGCACCGCTCAGGCCGGCCGGCGGCGCGGTCAGCGCGATCGCCACCACCGCCACCAGCAGCGCACCGGGCACCGCCCAGCGGCGGGCGAACCGGTGCAGCAGCAGCCAGCCGGCCACCACCGGGCCGGCCACGGTGGGCAGCTCGACGAGCGCCCGGACCGGGGCGGTGCACAGTGGCAGCAGCACTCCGGCGAGCATCGCGCCGGCGACCGGCTTGGGGATGGCGGCCACCGCCCGGCTCAGCGGTGGGAAGAGACCGGCCGCGACGATCAGCAGCCCGGAGACGAGGAAGGCGCCCACCGCGACCGGCCACCCTCCGGGCGGCGGCCCGGTCGCCACCAGCAGGGCCGCGCCCGGCGTCGACCAGGCGACGCTCATCGGGATACGGTGCCGCCAGCCCAGCCAGGCGGCGGCGAGCCCGCACGTCACGCAGAGGGCCAGCAGGCCGGAGGCCGCCTGCGCGTCCGACGCGCCGACCGCGCGGAGCCCGGCCAGCACGACGGTGAACGAACTGGCGAAGCCGACCAGCGCGGTCACCACGCCGGCCAGCACCGGTTGCGCGCGCCCGCCCATGCCACCACCTTCCGAGCGTTCCGTTTACGGAACGACAGCGTGTAGCACGATAGCCCGATGCCGCAGCAACCACCAGTGGGCCGACCGGGCCTCGACGTGGACCCCGCCGTCGTCGGTCGGCGCGTACGCGCCCTGCGCGAGGAGCGGGAAATCTCGCTGTCCACACTGGCCCGGCGCGCCGGGATCGGAAAGGCGACCCTGTCCGGCCTGGAGAACGGCACCCGCAACCCGACCCTGGAGACGCTCTGGGCGGTCACGGCGCAGCTCGGCGTACCGTTCACCGCCCTGCTCGCCGATCCGGCACCCGGGCCCGTCGCGCACGGCACCGCCGTCACCGCCACCCTGCTGGAGGTGTTCACCGACACCGACGCGACCTACGAGCTGTACCGGATGCGCGTCGCGCCGGGCGTCGTGCAGACCTCCCCCGCCCACCAGCCGGGCGTCACCGAACACATCACCGTCTTCGCCGGGGTGCTGCGGGCCGGTCCGGCCGACGCGCCACTGACCGCCCCGGCCGGCGATCACCTCCGCTGGGTCTCCGACGTGCCGCACACGTACGCGGCGGTGGGCGACGAGGAGGTCGCCGCGAGCCTGCTGCTGCGCTACCCCCGCCGCTGAGCCCGGCTCAGTCCACCGGGGCGGGGACCGGCAACCGCCGACGTACCGCCCAGAGCGCCACCTCGGTCCGCGACGCCGAACCGGTCTTGCGCAGCAGGTTCGACACGTGCACGGTCACCGTGCGGACCGAGATGCCCAGTGCCTTCGCGACCTGCTTGTTCGACATCCCGTTGACCAGGCAGCCCAGCACCTCGACCTCCCGGGCGGTCAACTCGACATCGACCGCCGCCGCCGGGCCGAGGTGCGTACGCGGTCCGGGTAACCGCCGCAGCAACGCGTCCGGCCCCTCCCCGGCGTACGCGGCCAGCAGCTCGGTCAACGCGTACGGGTTGCCGCCGGTGTGTCGCCAGACCGAGGTGACCAGCCGTTCCGACGGGCTGCCGCCCGCGTACACCTGGGTCAGCACCTCGGCGACCTCGGCCGGGCGCAGCGGGCCGAGGTGTTGACGGACGACGCCGCGTACCCCGCACAGGCGCGCCAACGCGCGGCGGGTGAGGTCCGGGGCCACCGCGTCGGCGGCGGGCCGGCTGGCGACGACCAGCAGCGCCGGCAGCTCGGCCACGGTGGCCAGCTCGCCGACCAGGTTGACGCTGGCCGGGTCGAGCGCGTGCAGGTCGTCCACGACCAGCACGGCCGGCCCGGCGCCCACCAGCAACTGGACGGTACGGACGGCGAGACGCAGCAGGGTGCCCGGGGCGTAGCGCTCGCGGGGCGCGGTGGGCTGCTGGGCGAGCCACGCCAGCGCGTCGGCCGGCAGGGCGAGCGATCCGGTGTCGCGGCCGGTCAGTACCGCCGCCAACCAGTCGTACGGGGCTGGGCCGTGCACCCGGGCGGCTCCCGAGAGCACCACTGCCGGACGCGGAGTGAAGGCGTCCACCGCGGCGGCTACCAGCAGACTCTTGCCCACACCGGCCGCGCCGGTGAGCACCGCGACGGTCGGCGCGCGGCGCTCGGCGGCCGCCACGGCGGACCACGCCCGGTCGAGCTCGGCGAGCTCGCCGGCGCGTCCGACCATGGACACCGGCATCATTTCTCAACCCTACGCAGTAGTGCGTAGAGACGAAGGCGGGGTGTTCTTGGCAAGCTGGCACCATGACGCTGATCCTCCGCTCGGCCATCCTCAACGACATCGGCCTGGTCCGCACCAACAACGAGGACTCGGCCCTCGCCGGTGACCGCCTGATCGCCGTCGCCGACGGCATGGGTGGCCTGCCCGCGGGCGAGGTGGCGAGCGAGATCGTGATCCGCATCCTCGACGAGCTGACGCCGCCCACCGACCCGGACGAGGCCGCAGACGCGCTCCGTGCCGTGGTGAGCACCGCCAACCAGCGCATCCACGCCGCCATCACCGTCGACCCGGCGCGCGAGGGGATGGGCACCACGCTCACCGCCGCGCTGCTGGCCACCGAGACGCTGGTGCTGGCCCAGGTCGGCGACTCCCGCTGCTACCTGCTGCGCGACGGGGAGCTGACCCAGCTCACCCGGGACGACACGTTCGTGCAGGCGCTCGTCGACCAGGGCACCCTCTCCCCCGACCAGGCCCGGCACCACCCGCAGCGCTCCCTGGTGACCCGGGCCGTGCAGGGCGCGGACACCCCACCGGCGGTCGGCGTGCTCACCGTGGTCCCCGGCGACCGGCTGCTGCTGTGCAGCGACGGGCTCTCCGACTACGTCGAGGAGAACGACATCGCGGCGGCCCTGGGCATGTACTCCGACCGGCAGCAGTGCGGCGAGCAGTTGGTGAAGCTGGCTCACCACGCCGGCGCTCCCGACAACGTCACGGTCGTCGTCTCGGACGTCACCACCCGCTGACCCGATCCGGCCAATCCGGTTGCTCCGCTCATTTCGACGGGTTGAGATGAGCGGATGACCATCCGCCGGGTGTCCGCCGAGGACCGCCTCACCACCAGCTTCCCGCTGGCCGCTTACGCGTTCGAGTCGTCACCGCTGGGTGCCGCCCGGGTCGAGCAGTTCCGCGACTACCTGCCCTACAGCGAGGGCAACACGACGCTCATCGTCGAGGAGGGCGGCGACACGCTCGCCGCCGCCTCGGCCATTCCGATGCGGCAGAACCTGCGGGGCGTGGTGCTGCCGATGGCCGGCGTCGCCGGGGTGGCCACCCATCCGCTGGCCCGCCGGCAGGGGCACGTACGGACGCTGCTGCACCAGCTACTCGACGAGATGCGCGACGAGGGGCACACGGTCAGCGCGCTCTACCCGTTCCGGCCCAGCTTCTACGCCCGGTTCGGCTACGTGGGGCTGCCCAAGCCGCGCACGGTCACCTTCACCCCTGCCGACCTGGGGCCGCTCCTGCGCGCCGAACTCCCCGGAGAGGTGGGCTGGGAGCGGATCGGGGCGGGCTACCCGACGTGGCGCGCGTTCACCGAACGCTGCCTGCGGGACCGGCACGGCTTCTCGCTGTTCCCGGACTACCGGGCGGTCGGGTTGCGCGACCGCGACGAGCACTGGCTGCTCACCGCCCGGGTGGACGGCGAGGTGACCGGCGCGCTCACCTACCGGATCGACGAGCACGGCGGCACGTTGCACGGCAGCGAACTGCTCGCCACCGACCCGCTCGCCCGGACGCTGCTGCTGCAGTTCCTCGCCCGCCACGTCGACCAGGTCGAACGGGTGAGCGTCCAGGTCCCGCCGGACGAGCTGCCCGAGCTGTGGCTCACCGACCTGGACGTACACGTCGAGGCGCGGGCGGGCCGTCCGGGCTCGTCGGCGCCGATGGCCCGGCTCCTGTCGCTGGACGCGCTGCACGGACTGCCCGTCGGGGCGGGCCGGGTCCAGGTCGAGCTTGCCGGGGACCGCTGGCTCGCCGGCACGCACCTGCTGGACGGCACGACCGGCATCCTGGAGGTCGTTGCCGGCGACAGCGGCCCGGCGCCCACCGCCACGCTCACCGCGGCCGGACTCTCCGCCCTGGCGTACGGAGTGCTGGACCCGTCGGAGCTGCCGTTGCGAGGGCTGGGCGAGGTCCCGGTCGATGCCGCCGCCGAGCTGCGCGGCATCTTCCCGCGCGCGGTGCCGTACCTCTTCGCCGACTTCTGAGCACGGTTTGCCGTCCCCACCCGAGCGGGTACGGTCCCCGGAATGCCGGAGTGGTTACAGGCGGGTGGATGGGGACTGCTGGCCGGGTCGGCGCTGCTGATCGGTGCGGCGGTCGGCTGGTTCGCGCGGGTGCCCCAACGACTCATCGCGTCGGTCATGGCGTT
Source organism: Micromonospora sp. NPDC005172 (assembly GCF_040608555.1). Taxonomy (NCBI): domain Bacteria; kingdom Bacillati; phylum Actinomycetota; class Actinomycetes; order Micromonosporales; family Micromonosporaceae; genus Micromonospora; species Micromonospora sp. NPDC005172. The sequence continues at coordinate 15,353 of NZ_JBEXIL010000033.1, read as the reverse complement.
CGGTGCGGGGGTCCTGCTCTCCGCCGTCTCGTACGAGCTGATCGAGGTCGCGCACGACCAGGGCGGCTTGCTGCCGACAGTGATCGGCGCGGCCGGCGGCGCGGGCGCGTACACCCTCGCCAACGTGGCCCTGGCCCGGCGCGGCGCGCGGAACCGAAAGCGCTCGGGCGGTCAGCAGCCGTCCGAGGGTGAACACCCCGGCTCCGGGTCGGCCATCGCCGTGGGGGCGCTCCTGGACGGCGTACCCGAATCGGTCGTGATCGGCGCGAGCCTGCTGGCCGGCGGCGCGGTCAGCCTGGTCACGGTCGTGGCGGTGTTCCTCAGCAACATCCCGGAGGGGCTGTCCAGCGCGGCGGGCATGCGCCAGGCCGGCCGGACCCGACGGTACGTGTTCCTGCTGTGGACCGGAATCGCGCTGATCAGCGGGCTCGCCGCGCTGGTCGGCAACACGCTGCTCGGCGGCGCGCCACCGGAGGTGCTGGCCGCCATCACCGCGCTGGCCGCCGGAGCGATCCTCGCCATGATCACCGACACGATGGTTCCGGAGGCGTTCGAGGACGCCCACCTGCTCGTCGGTCTCATCACGGTCGCCGGCTTCCTGACCGCGTTCGCCCTCTCCCACGCCTGACCGGCCATCCCGGCGGACCGCCGTTGCTTAGCGGCGCATTAAACCGGCATGGCGGATTCGTCGCGGGGTCGTCCGGGCTCCTAGCATCACCTGGTGCGCATGACGTCGCTTGCTGCCCTGCTCGTCCTCGGTGTCGCCACCGCGACCCTGCCCGCGTGCGCGTCCGACAAGCCGACGCCGAACGCCGCGCCGTCCGCCACGCCGCAGAGCGTGGCGACCGGCGACCAGGACGTCGTGCCGGCGGGACGCGACGCCCTCGGCGGTCCCGGGGCCAGCGCCAGCCCGAAGCCCGCCGCGAAGGTCGCCGCAGCCGGCAATCCGAACGGCCACGCGAGCGTGCCCACCGAGGCCCGTGCCGTGGACACCTCGAAGCCGACCCGGACCATCGGCACCGGCACCCCGGCGAGCTGCACCTCCGCAGCCGTGGTGAAGGCCGTCGCCGCCGGTGGTGTCATCGCGTTCAACTGCGGACCGGCCCCGGTGACGATCAAGATGGCCGCCACCGCGAAGGTCCGCAACGCCAACGGACCCAAGGTCGTGCTGGACGGCGGTGGCAAGGTCACCCTCAGCGGCCAGGGGCAGCGCCGCATCCTCTACATGAACACCTGCGACGAGGCCCAGGGCTGGACCACCTCGCACTGCCAGAACCAGGACCACCCGCAACTCACCGTGCAGAATCTGACCTTCGCCGACGGCAACTCCACCGGCGACAAGGCCGAGGGTGGCGGCGGCGGCGCGATCTTCGTACGTGGGGGGCGGCTCAAGGTCGTCAACTCACGCTTCGTCCACAACCGCTGCGACCGCACCGGCCCGGACCTGGGCGGCGCGGCCGTGCGGGTGCTCAGCCAGTACGAGAACAAGCCGGTGTACGTCGTGAGCAGCACCTTCGACGGCGGCTCCTGCTCGAACGGAGGGGCGCTGAGCAGCATCGGCGTGTCGTGGACGGTGCTGAACAGCTTGTTCAGGAACAACGAGGCGATCGGCAACGGCGCCAACCCGGCCAAGTCGGGCACCCCCGGCGGCGGCAGCGGCGGGGCGATCTACTGCGACGGCAACGAGTTCGCGGTCCGCATCGCCGGCACGATCATCGAGAACAACAAGGCCAACGAGGGCGGCGGAGCGATCTTCTTCGTCAGCAACAACCGCACCGGCACGATGAAGATCGAAAGCTCGACCCTGCGCCGCAACCCGAGCGGCAAGTTCGAGACCCCCGGCCACCCCGGCATCTTCTTCCTAGGCGCAAACCTGAGCTGATCCCGCCCCCCTCCCCCTTGAGCGCGGTGATCAAGAGGTTTGCGTCAGATTTCGCCCGTCTGATGACGCGAACTTCTTGATCATCATCAGTAGGGGTTCCCCTGGCCCGGGGGACGGCCCGCCAGGAGGCCGGTGGGGCGACCGGGCTGCTGGGCTGCGGCGGACAGGGGCGGGCTGGCCGTGTGTTCGCCACCGGCCATGCCGGCGAACAGCTCCTTGAGCGCGGTCAGCGCGTCGATCTTGGGCGACCAGCCCAACTCGGCCTCCGCCCGCTCGCTGGACATCAACGGCGCGTTCAGACCCAGCTCGACCCAGCCCGCGTCGACCGGTTGCAGCCGTGCCCGCCACGTCAGGGCCGCCGCCACCCGCAGCACCGGCGCCGCGACCGGCACCGTCCAACCGTGGAAGTGCCGAGCCACCAGCTCCGGAGTCAGCACGGGGTCCGCGGCGACGTTGAAAGCGCCGCGCGCATCACCCATGACCGCCCTCGCGTACGCGTCAGCCACATCGTCGGCATGCACCGCCTGCATCCGCAGCCGTCGGTTCGTGGGTACGAGGGGAATCCGCCCGAAGCGCAAAAGTCGTACCGGCGCGAACGGGCCGAGAAAATAGCGGGTGATCTCCACGCCGGCGTCCCTCTGGAAGATCAACCCGGGTCGCAGCCGTACCACCCGCACGGTCGGGTGCTCCCGCTCCAACCCGTCCAGCAGCGCCTCGACCTCTGCCTTGTGCTCGCTGTACGACGATCCGGACACCCCGGTGGCCGGCCACCGCTCGCTGATCGGGTGGTCCTTCGGACCGGGCGCGTACGTGCCGACCGACGACGCGTACACCAACGCCGGCACCCCGGCCCGCACCACCGCGTCGAACACCGCCCGACTGCCGTCGACGTTGGTCCGGCGCAGCACCCGCTGATCGTGGCTGGGCTGGATCTGCCAGGCCAGGTGCACCACCGCGTCCGCGCCAGCGAAGATCTCGGCCAACTGGGCCGGAGCAGTCGGCGCGCCGATGTCACAGGAGTGCCACTCCACCTGGTCGTACGGCGTACCGGCATCCGGGCCGGGCAACCGCCGGGCCACCCCGGCCAGCTCCACACCGCGCTCCCGGCGCAGCCGCCGCAGCACCGCCGTACCGACGTTGCCGCTCGCCCCCACCACCACGATCCGCATGCCCGACCCGTACCCGCCCAGCAGGCCCTCAACCACCGTCCGTCCCAGCTTCGGGCCGCTAGATCGACTCGGTCTCCCGGAAACCGGGGCGTCCCGGCCGCTCGGATGCCCCGGCTTTCCGGAAGCCGAGTCGATCAAGGGCGAGGCGAGTTCCGGGCCCAGCCGTGCTTCTCCTTGCCGCGCCGGCCAGTCGTGGCCGCCAGGCAGCGCGAGCAGATCCAACCCACCGTGTCGGTTTCGGTGAGCACGTCGGTGCCCGAGTAGTCGAAGCGCACGTGCGGGAAGCGACGCAGCCGGGTACGGCTCAGGGCCAGGCCGCAGACCGTCTGGTTCTGGCCGGGCAGCCAGGCGTGCGCTTCCCCACCCGGCTGACGTACGCCGTCCGGCCCGATCTCCTCCCCGGACGCCGCCACGGCCGGGCTGCCGCTCGCCCTCATGACCGTTGCCATTCCCCGACCACCCCTGGCCATGCACGCCCGCCCACCGCTCGACCCGCTCCACCGCTCGCTGCTTGATCCACTCCACCCGCTCGCTGCTTGATCCACTCCACGTCGCCGACCTGGGGCTATCCCCCGCCCCGGACACCGCCACAGCGCCGATCTGGTGTTGATCACGTGCGCTGATGAGGCATCGGCGGCCGGCCGGAAGCCGAGAGCCGGCATCGCTGACTGTCAGGTAACCTGAGCGCGCGGGCCGCTAGCTCAATGGCAGAGCTGTGGACTTTTAATTTTCAGAAGCGCTTTTTGCCACCGTTACTTAACGGAATCCATTTTCGTCCGAACTCTTGGGCGCGAATCCAGGAACATGCCACCGCGTATCAGCAGGTCACTGCGGTCGTCACCCGTTGTGTTTGTCTGATCCAAGATTGCTCGTGGTCGAAATCCAGAATCTAGGCATACAATCCGTCCACGGTCGCCGGCATCCGGCCACCCACGGAACACCCACGGCCCCACCAGTCGCCCTGCTTGAGCATCAGAACGCCCATCGCAAAGATAGAGGCAGCCGCAGCGGACGCCCGCCAAAGTTCGACCGGGAACCCCCAGCGGACACGACATGGCGTCGAAAACGGCGTAGCCCGACCCAAGCGCCACCGCGGCGTGGCAACCCGCTACGACTGCGAGGCCGTCCGGTTCGAGGCCGTCCTGGCCATCACCCATCATCTGCGAATGGCTCTGACCAGGCTTACGCACATGCCTTAGAACGTGTTTGAGAAGTCTTCGTGTTCAGCGGTCCGTTGTCGTGACAGCTCCGCCGCCGTTGTCCATAGTGGTCGGATGCCGCGCCTGCGTCGCCGCTACCCCTCGGACCTGACCGACGCCCAATGGGCTCTCGTCGAGCCGCTGCTGCCTCCACGGAGAACCAGCGGCCGGCCGGAGAAGCATCCGCGCCGCGACCTGGTGGACGCCATCTTGTATGTGGTGCGGACCGGCTGCTCGTGGCGGCAACTGCCGGTCGACTTCCCACCGTGGCAGACCGTGTACTGGTACTTCACCCGCTGGGAGGACGGCAAGGTCACCGAGCGAATGCTGGTCGTGCTGCGGCGGCGGGTCCGCGCCGCCCACGGCCGTGCCGAGGAGCCCTCGGCCGGGATCATCGACTCCCAAAGCGTCAAGGGCGCCGACACCGTGCCGTATCAGACCCGCGGCTACGACGCGGGCAAGAAAGTCAAAGGCCGCAAGCGGTTCATCGTCACCGACACCCTCGGGCTTCTGCTGGTCGTGTGCGTCATGGCCGCGAGCGTGCAGGACCGCGACGGGGCCAAGACCACCCTGCTGTCGGCGTACCTGTTCACCCCAGTCAGGTTCGTCTACGCCGACGCAGGCTTTGCCGGAGTGCTGGTCGACTGGTGCCAGCGGATCCTGCGCACCACCCTGGAGATCGTGCGTAAGGCCCCTGGCCAGAAAGGGTTCGCGGTGATCGCCCGACGTTGGGTCGTCGAACGCTCGCTTGCGCGGCTGACCGCACACCGGTGGCTGGCCCGAGACTACGAACGCCACCCGGCCACCTCCGAAGCGATGATCCGCTGGGCCGCGATCAACGGCATGCTCCGCCGTCTCACCCGAGGCGGACCCGCTATCCGTCAGCAACGCCGGCGCTGGCCAGACGACGCATGAGATACCTTCCCAACCGCCTCGGCGCACCCGGGGCTCCTGACCGGTTCTGCGATGCGAGGCTGATGGTCGGCAGATTCACGCCTGCCGGAGCGCGGCCAGCTTCTCCGACGGGAACGGAATTCCGCCCCAGTTCCGCTGGTAGCGATCCAGAGAACCGGCGCGATCGAGGGCCTCTTCCGCCATACGCTGCACCGCAGAGATCAGGCCGGCCACCTCAACGCGGCCATGCCACCGGCTGACACCACCGCTCCACCGATGGTCGTCCGAACCGACATCATCGAACTCCACGATCTGGACATACACCTCTTCGGTCGCGCCCGAGAAGATGAACCAGGTACCAGCGGGTTCAGCTACTAAAAGCGCGACCGTTGCGCTGGATCCCAGCTGGAGATCAAGAGCGGCCTGCAACAGCGAGCCAAGCCCGTCCCCAAGGTAGGTGGTGTGAACCGTAAGGTCATCAGATCCCACCACCCAGTGCAGGTCAGCCGATCCCACGTTCTTGACGTCCCAGCGCAGCGACAACACCGGGCCATTCTCCAAACTCGTCATCAAGTCCAGTCGCCGACCCAGGGCTTTGGCTTCTCAAACACGCTCTTAGACTCCAGCGGACGTCTGGATGAACAAGGGACGGTAGGACGCCCCCTCTGGATGGTCGTATCGCGTCCATCCCAGCGACGCCCAGAAGTCGTCGGCTTCCTCGCTGAACGCGAGCAGTCGTCGATCGGGGTACCTGGACACCAACCCCCGGATGATCTTCGTGCCGACACCTCGACGTCGCTGCGGCTCCGCAACCTCGATCAGTTCGATCTCAAGTGCCGAATTGCCCAACTCAGGAGTTCCGACGTAGTGATCGATCATGACGTCGGAATCAAGCTCGATCCGCGCCACCTCGGCACCGCCCTGGCGGACCTCCAAGAAGGTGTATGACTTGTCCCCGTCAAGGGAGCGGTAGTCCCACCAGCTCAGGCTGAAGTCGTTGTTCTCAGCGAATGGATACCAGATCACCTGGTCATCCGGCGCGGGCTGCTTCTCGATGAAGTCGAAACTCACTTGACGCATCCTATTCTGGTGCGCAGACCGAGCCGGAAGCGGTGGCATCATCACGGCTGGGCGCTCGACCAGAGCAAGTCCGCCTCGCGGCCGGCTTTAAAGATCGGCGTCCGCTACGTTCAAGCGGCGATCACCCTGCCCAGCACATCCGACGACGACGTGGACACCGCGATGCGGCGCATCCGAACCCTCGCCTGCGCGATGCGGGACAGCACAACAATTACGACCGACCGTGTCGCCGACTCCCGGCGAGTGATTCTGAACAGCCGCGCCGCACTCGTATAAGATCCGCCGCCGCCTGACCGCCGCAATGTCGCCTAGGTGACGACAGACCAGAGCGGCGTATCGTCCAACGCGTGAGAGCGTTCGTTGTTACGGCAGTAACTAGAGCACCGGATTGGCAAGGCATTGGGTGACGCGGGGATCAGAAGAGTCGTAGGGGGCGTTCGCGAAACTCTCACTCTTGTCGCGTTTCGCAGTCTCCGCTGAATAGCCAGCAGGCGCAGCACCGTGTTTTAGGAGGCACGCGGCAAATAGCTGATTGGGGTCGGCCTTGTTGGGGTTCGTAAGCCGGCTGACGTACAACGGCTCGATAACCGCTTTTGTGCCCTTGTTGCATTCATCCTGCGCAGCGAGAGCATTGGGAGCCGTAATGGTTTCATAGATGTAATATCCGAATTGATCTATTTTTTCGATCGCGACACCCTTCTGTCTAACACATTCGATGAAGCGAGAGACGGCTTCCTCGTACTCTGCTCTACTGACTTTCGAATCCGAAAGCGCTTCTTTCTCAAAGTCCGAAGTCGCCGTCGCTGCGGCCCGCCGAATTTCTGCACTATAGGGGTCGGCGGGTTCCGTCTTACTCGAACAAGAAGTGATCGAGGTGAGGGCCAGCAACGCCGCCACAGACATCAGTTGACCTCGGAGCATGTGCAGAAGCGCCTTTCTGGCTAGCGTGAGTCTAACCTTTAGCTATCGGTTGCTTGAATAGCCGGCAGAAAGCTGTGTCACCCGTCGTCGCAAGATCCGTTGACGATAGACCGGCATTTCGTCTTGGTCAATAACTATGGCGTGTCGGGGAGAGGTCAAAGCGGACTAATCGCCCTCAATCTACCATCAATTCGCCGTGGGGGGACCGACCGAAGGCAGGCAGACAGCGGTCAAATCGTCCGAGCCTTCGTGGGCTTGACCATGAGCCTGGAGCCTGGAAGGATCAACGCATTCGCATCGATGGTGTTCGCCTTACAAGGAGGATCCATGACCCAACGGGGAATGCTAGGCTTCGGTAAAGTCCGCAAGGCGTTGGTCCGAGTCGCGGTGGTGGGGGTTGTCGCATCGGGAGCCATTACGGTTGTGGGGCAGCCGGCGTGGGCACTGAGCATGGGTCCCTGCCGCGTCTCGCCATCCAAGACGTCGACTGCCACTAACGTCGAGAATGTGGACTGTGTTGAAGTGCAGGCTCGGATTGACCGCTATGAGAGCAGCGTGGTCAAGACCTACACCGGCCCAATTCAGTACTTCACATCGTTCGTTAGTAACAGCAGGGGCACGAATGCCGGCAACGCGGTGAGGGCGAACACCGGTTCCAGCTGGACCAACTGGGATTTCGCACCTTGGTGATGAGTCTCGGCGGAATGCTTAGCTACCAACTGTGTTGGAGAATGGGCGCGGCTCGTTTCTAGCCAGTCGGTGCTCCGGGTATGCGGCCATTGCGTGGGCAGGTAGATTAACAGGCCTACGGAGTGGTCGCATACTTCGTTGACCTAGAGAGTTCTGGTGTTGTCCGTGAAGAGAGAATCCGGAAGGACGACTGAGCGTCGCAGTGCACTGCGAGAGGCCGTAAAGTCGTCCTCCATAGGAACGCTTGTTCTAGGGGCCTGTCTCGTGGCCGCAATTTCAGCTCTTTCAGCTCTGGCGTTGGTGCGGGAGAACCCGAGACCCCTGGAGCTCGCGAGGTCCAGCACCAACGGAACAATGGATGCCGTCCCTCAGACCTTTGATGACAAGCGTCAAGTCGAACTTCTTCCGGAGGTCGGCACAGAGTTCAAAGCGATAATCGGCGTATCCGGCACAGTTACTAATGTTGCCTGCCGGCCCGGCAACCCGCTCCAACTGGGTCGCGCAATCGTCGAGGTAGACGGAGAACCTCATGTGACTATTGCTACCGCTACTCCATTTTGGCGAGATTTCACGCGCGGTGTCAAGGGCAGAGATGTTCTGTCCCTTCAGGAGGCGCTCTCTCTAGCGGGATACCGGGTCCCCAAGACGGCGCGATTCGACAGCGTAACAATAGAAGCAGCTAGGAAATACTTGACTAAGGCCGGGCTCAAATGGAAGGGTTCAAAACTATCACGTTCTGTTTTTGTCTGGCTTCCGCCCCATACCCAGCCCGTTCAAGCTTGTCTCGTGTCCGTTGGGCAGCAGGTAACGGCCGGATCAGCAATCGCGGCCTTGACGCCCGAGGTCGACTCGGCACGGATCCGAGCCCTACCGGCACAACTCGTCCCGGGTGACCGGCAGTTATCAGTCGGCGAGACGAGCCTGCAGGTGGATTCCACTGGAAGAATCACAAAGGCTGAGGATCTCAGTCGGCTGCAGAGCGGGCCCGAATACAGAACCTGGCTTCAGTCCGACGGCAAGGTACCTTTGATGGCGAACTACTCGCTGAAGGAAGCCATTCCCGTCGCTAGTGTTCCAGCTGCCGCGATCGTTTTCTCGCAGAGTGGGGATGCGTGTGTCTACTCACCAACGAATGTGATGTACCCGGTTTCTATCGTCGGCTCCTCTCTTGGCCGGTCGTTGATCACCTGGGAGTCGATACAATCGACTGGTTTGAAGGTCCAAACCCAACCGGACGCTGATTTGCGATGCGAGTAATAGCGAAGAATCTCTCCCATGCGTACCAAGACAATCATTGGTTGTTTCGGGACTTGTCCTTCGAAGTTCGACCGGGTGAGTTGATTGCTCTGACGGGTCCGTCTGGATCGGGGAAAAGTACTTTACTCGGAATAATCGCCGGATGGATCAAGCCAACTCACGGAGATTTGGAGTTGGCAGGCGTATCACGTATTGGGTGGGTGTTCCAGAATCCACACGGTGTCGCCCGACGATCGGCTCTGGACCATATTGTTCAACCACTGCTAGCGGCAGGCGCTGGCCGTCGCGAGGCGACCGAGAAGGCTCTCGAAGTAATGTCTGATTTCGGGCTTTCTCGAGTAGCCCATGAACAGTTCCACAAACTTTCCGGAGGCGAGGCTCAGCGTCTGATGCTCGCGCGTTCCTTAGCATCCGGCCCAGATCTGCTGCTAATCGACGAGCCCACTGCCCAATTAGACGCTTCGAGTTCCCTGACAGTTATTGACACGATCGGCGTTCTAGTGAGCGCCGGCATGCTGGTGATGGTGGCAACGCATGATTCTCGAACTCGCGACGCTTGCCATCGCTCGATTGAGTTGAGCCAACATTGAAAGTTGCTGCTATCTTCGGAGAGGCTTGGCGCAATGTCATCTCCGGGACCACGAGGGCTTTGTCATGGACAATAATGCTTGTGGCAATTACTGGTACTCTAGCGTACCTCGATCTAAGCGTAACATCCAAAGTTATAGAAGATGGTCGAGAGTTTAAGAGTAGTGGTGGCTCGACTTATCTCATTAACGCCCCTGGGAATATTGACGGACGGTCTTGTGAACAACTGGCGCAGCTAGAGGGTGTTGTTGGTGCCGGCGCTTTACGGGTCGGGGCTGAGCAGCCCATAGTGCGTGCACTTCCTCAAGCCGGTGTGACTTTCCGAGAGATTTCTCCCGGTTTCACTAGTGTGTTGCCGTTGATTCAACGGCGCGATAGTAATTCACTGGACGGCGTGTTCGTGTCCGAGGCGTTAGCCGAATCCCTTGGGCGACCGGAAGATCTATGGTCGATTGCCACTACGCGTGGCGAGTCCTCGGTCTCGGGCGTTTACGGATATCCAGATGATGGTCGCCTGCCGACCCTTCAATCTGCGGTGCTAAGCCCTGTGCCAGTTGGTGACGTGTTTGACGAGTGCTGGGTCGTCGTTTGGCCAACAGGAGCTCCGGTAGCTTCGCTCCTGCGCTCGACGCTCACCGTCGGGGCGCTCTCTGCCGACAACGCGCGAGTTCAGCAGTTGAACCCTAGATTGGGGGATGATTTCGACGGCGCGTCTCGATTTGAGCAACGCCCGACACGATACCTTCCTCTTGTTTGCCTAGTGTTTGGCGGATTTGCCGGCTTCTTCTCCGTGTGGCTCCGACGGCTCGAACTGTCGTCCGCTCGTCATGTGGGAGTCAAGGTCATCGACCAAGCTGTTCAAGTTGCCATCGAGACACTGGCGTGGTGTGGGAGTGCTTTTTGTGTGACTGCAGCTTGGCTCGCCTGCTTCCAGCTGGGCAAAATGCTAGATGTAAGCCATTTCCTAACGATGTTGGGGCTTCAAACGTTTATGCTGGGTGCAGTAGGAGCCATCCTGGGCGCCATGGCTGCAGTGCTGCAGACGCGGGAGCGGCATCTTTTTAAATACTTCAAGCAGCGATGAACCCAGAATGGTTGCGTCCAGGGAAGTGGTGTACGGCTTGCCCGTGATGGGTGTTGCGTAGATGAGAGACGCCATCGTGTCGTCCTTCAAGGCGACCAAGTCGGAGAAGGACGAGAGAACGCGATGGCCGCACCAGAGAATGCGATTTCTGTTGGCCGCTGCGCGAGCAAATCGAGGACGCGTCGCCGGACGTGTTGCAGGCGATGATCAAGACGTTCGTGCAGGCGGTGATCTCTGCGTCAGCGGACGCGGTCCGTGGCTCATGGCGCCTTGGTGTAGCGAGTCCGCGATGATCTCCAGCAGTTGCTGTGCTTCTTTGTTGGTGTCGCGCCAAGCTTCGGCGAACTGATCGAGCTCGCTGCTGGTGGCCCAGCCTGCAGGCAGTTCCGGGAGGATCTGGTCGGCGTCGATGAGGCCGCCGGCGGCGGCTTCAATGCTGTCTCCGAACCCGTGGGTGGCTTGTGTCTGGGCGGCGTGTCGTAGGGCGAAGGCGTAGACGAGCGCGCCGACCAGGGCTCGGGGGTGCATGAGTGGTGATGCCGTCGCGCACGACACCCTGGATGAGGGCGCGAGGGGTATCGGCCCACAGCACGTGGGGGGCGATGCGCATGGCGATGCCGTTGGCGCCGGCGTTGCGGTATCGGGCAAGTGAGTCTTGGGCCCGGGCCGACTTTCCAGCGTCCCAGGGTGGGCGGCCGGAGGACCATGCGGCGGCGGCGCGAAGTACTGCTCCGCCACCGCCGCGCTGGTAGAGCAGCCAGGTCGGGAGTTCGGCCTCGGTGAGCCGCTGCCACCAGCGGTCGCCGGCAAGACACGCGCGGGCGGTCGCGAGTAGCAGCTGGGCGTCGTCGCTGTATTCGCCTGGCTGGACAGGGTCGCGGTAGCGGCTGGAGTAGTGACCGGCGTGCCGGATCCAGTTGCGGAAGAGCATCGCCCGACCGTCAGGACAATGGACGGGGCCCCACTCACGTCGGGGCGATCATGTGGCCAATTCATGGCCCGCGCCGGTGGCAACACCGTGGTGATGAACCTCGACACCACGCCTCAGACGAACTCCATGCCGCGTGGGACCCCACCGAGGCGGTGGGGCCGCGGTCGCTGTTACTCGGGCGCCCGCGGCTCGGGCAGTGGGCCGGCGATTCTTGCAATCGCAGGCCTACTGGCGCTCACAAAGCGGCGTCGGCGAGGATGGTCCCGTCGCCCAGGATCACGGCGGCGTTTCCCGTCAAGTACATGTGTTTATGAGTTCTGCGTCCTGAGCTGTCTCAGCGGGCGCGACATGCCGCGGCAAGAGCATCTCGGCTTACGATCTACTCCCTGACGGTGTCCGCCTCAAGGAAGCGACGGAGTCGCCCGCCCTCGTCCACACAGTCGAGTAGATCGCGGTGCGGGATGTCGTCCATCCCGTAGCGGTACCGACGTACGAGCAGATCTCTCATCGCTTCCTCAGTAGGCCGCTCCTGCCGACCCCGAAGGCCCCAACGTTGCGCCACCGTGGTGGTCTGCATCAAGGTGTGGGTGGCGAGAGCGACGTCAGAGAAGATCTCAAGCGGAATTTCTGGCGACGCCTTGGTTTCTGGCTCTCTCGCCAGCCGCATCGCCGCTGCTGGGTCGCCGAAGCCTGGCCTGATGCCAGCCTTCAAGATCCGCCAGTTCCAGGCGACATTGACGAGGACAACCAAGATTTGCCAGTCGAGCCATCCGGCCTCTCGCAAACGAACGATCCTCGCGCGGCAGGTCTCGTCTGCAAGCAGTCGGGGCAACGTGTACAGCAAGGCTTGGTTTGCAACCTCGTACCGCTCGCGGATGGCCTGAATCGCCGCGCCGCGGTCGTAGCCGGAGCCGGCACGCGTGGACGCGGCCAGCGGAGCTGGTGCTCTCGGACTGAACCCGGCCGAGGACGCTGGTCGAGTCGCAGCAGCACACCTTGCATAGTGCTGGTCGTCTAGCAGTCCGGCCACCTCCTCGTATGGCCGCCCGATGAAGAGCTTGTGCATGAGACCGGCCTTGATCATCGGCTCCATCAGCGCCTGAAGGTCGGCTGCCGGCCGGGCGTGGACAGCGTGCAGGAGCTGAAAGCATGTCGCGACCAATGACCGTTCGCGCACGTCGCTGTCGGTGAAGTCTGCGGACAGGACAATGTCGGCACGAAGCTCTGGTTCGGCGTCGTCGATATCAACTTTGTCGACCTCATGGCCCGCGTCAGTCCTTACATCCACGCTCACGCGGACCGTGCTCTTAATGAGGACCGGGTGGTGAAGCGCGATGTCGGCAAGTAGGATCTGGAATGCCGCCACGAGTCCTTCCGATGCTAGGACGGTGGTCCGGTCATTGCCGTAGCTGAAGATCCATCGCACACCGAGCGCCTCGAAGTCGACGATGCGGGTGGGACCGGCATCACCGAACACGGGCCCGGCGAGCTGCTCTGCAGCGGCCTGCTGGAATTCAGCCTCGGACATCTCGTACTCGGCACCCGATCCGGAAATCATTGATGTCAATAGGTCAAACCACTCGGTGCGATAGTGTGCTTCGGCGATGAGGGTCTCAAGCGTGGGCCAAAACTTCCGGACCGCAGACAGTTCCAAGGCTTCGTTCGTCCTGTGGCGTTCCAGGTCCGGATGCTTCTCGAAGTCGAACGGGTCGGTCAGGTACTGGGCGCGGGCCATCAGCGCGATCTCGGTCAGTCCTGCGGCGTCAGCCCAGCAACCCGCATGTTGGGAGTGCTGTGCCGCCTCCAACAGAGCCTTCGGAAGTTGAGGCTTTACGTCCGCATCACCGTGCGCGGATGCCAGGGCTGCAGCGCTGCACGCGTACATCTTCGCCGCGTACATCAGATTCAGTTCAGCGAACAGTTTGCCGATGAACCGCATCGCGAACACCGCGCCGTACAGCGTGTCGCCGGTGAACCAATTCGCCTTCGCGTTATGCAGCTCGAGCAGAGCTTCCAGCGGCTTCCCGGCCTTCATGAACGCCGCCGTGCGATCTCGGCATCGCTCAGCCGTCGCTGCCTGACCCTGGGCTTCGGCCGTAGCCGCATCAAGACCGTCGCGGACCTTGACATAGGACGGATGCTCGGACACGAGCGGCGCAAACATGGTGAACACCCTCGCCAGTTGAGTCACTGAGTACGCACGCGCACGCGGCAACAAGCCAACCAGCGTTTCCAGGTTCTTCATCGCCGAATCGGCGTCTACCAAGTCATCCTCGACCAGCGCCGAGGTATCTACCTCGAACTCGTCCAGCTTCACCCCGACGTTCGCGGCCACCGCCACCCGCTGCGGTCGGCCGCGCTCTTGCTCCGCCTTTCGCCAATTGGGCACTAGGTGAAGGAACACAAGTGTCCCGGTCAACGACGCAGCACGTATCGGATGAGTCGAGGGATCCGTTCCCGCGATCAAGCCTCCTACGTGCACACGCAACTGCTCCACGGCGTCCGAAATCTCGGTGACCTCGGCCCGCCCAACGCCGCTCGACCACATAACCCCCCAGTAGGAGACCAAGGTCACGGCGTCCTCGACAACATTCGGATGGCTGCTTCGGCACGCGAACGCAAGGGCCCGGCGGACTAGATCTTCAACACCGGCCGCCACCCCCATGCCCCTGAACCGTGCGACGGCCATCTCATAGCACGCCCGGAACACCAGCTCGGAGTCCTCACCATCCTCCGAATCAGCCAAGAACGCGCCCATAAAGTCCAGCCACTCGGGCAGATCTGCGTTCGCGCCCTTGTCCCACGTCGCGAATCGCAGACCCTGCGTCACCTCGCCCTGAGTCGCAGGGGTCAGAGCCGCCGGGCCATGGTTCTGGCGCAGCCTTTCTAACAAGTCGGCGTACCACCCCGGCGCAGACTCGCCCTCCGGCGGTGGCACCAACGACGACGGCAGGTCTAGATAGTGCCGGGCCACCCACACCAGGTCCGGCTCGGCCAAAAAGGTCGCGATGTCAGCACCACAGAAGACATCGAGCGTTACCCCGTACGTCTCACGAGCCGTCTTCTTCAGGTCATGCGTGACGCCCTCCGAAATCGCATGCACGCTGAAGAACGCGACATGAGAGACAGAGTCCGCATCCTCGTCGCAGATGCCGGCCAAGTCATCAAGTATCTTGCTCTTCAGCTTCTCCCGCTGCACGGTGCACGCCACCACCACGGGCGCGGTCGAAGCAGACGCCGAGAAGCCCGCAGAGTGCGGCAACTCGTCCGGGATCCGGGTGGTGTAGGTCTCAGCGTCCCGCTGCTGGTCACCACCCGAAGTGACCGGGCCCGTCGCGATCAGGATGTTCGAGCTGATGCGCTTGCGGGCAATCCGGGTGGCGATCTCCTCGAAACGATGATGCTCGTTCCTCGATGCGAGCTCACCCAGCCGGAACTGGATGTACGCCTCAGCCTCAGCGATGGGTTCAGCCACGCAACAATCATGCCGTCTTTCAAGTGAGCCGCAAATCACGGGGGCAGTTCAGGACTCCCTGCAATGCGATTAGGACACGCTGACTCTGTACCGGACCAGGTGGCCTTCGGGCCGTGCGGCGCCGCACGGCCCCAAGGCCAAGAGCGGCGGGGAGGGAAAGAGGGTAGGTGTGAGCGGGTAAAT
>NZ_JBEXIL010000032.1:0-75005 GCF_040608555.1 Micromonospora sp. NPDC005172 | reverse complement strand
CGCCGTTCCACTCGACCGCCAGCCGGAGGTCGAGCCCCAGGTGCGGCACGTCGCGCAGGCGGGCGTGCTGTCCGCCCGGGTGGCCGACCGTCGATCAGTTGACGTTGATACGGATCGAATCGAACGCGGGGGTCTGGTTCGCCCGCTCCATCATGGGCAGACGGTGCGAGCCGTCGCCGGCCCAGACCGAGCACTGCGCGGTACCCGACTCCGGCAGACCCGGGATCTGGATGGTCACCTCGTCCGGCTGGGCGCCACCGCGACCGTCCTCGGTGGCGACGAAGAACGCCGGCACCTCCTGCGGCTCGGGCGGCGCGGTCAGGCTGTCCAGCATCCGGCAGGCGGTGTGGAAGTGACCCCGGACCAGGCCCTGGGCGTTGAGCAGCGAGCTCTCCACGTAGTAGCCGCCCTGACCGGCCGCGAGGAACCGGTCCCGGATCAGGTTCTTGGTGCTGACCCGCAGTGTGAAGGGCTGGTTGCGGCCGACCTGCTGCGGGAACTGGGTGATCAGCAGCGAGGGGTTGTTGGCGGCGGCGCCGACCTCACCGAACTCGGTGCTCACACAGCGGTTGCCGTTCTGGAAACCGTCGTGCGGCTGCAACTTGCTCTCGTCGCAGTTGTTGGCCAGGACGCCGAGGCCCGCGCCGGGGGCGTTGCCGTTGTTTCCGCCGTTGTTGTTGCCGCCGCCGGTGTT
This sequence comes from Micromonospora sp. NPDC005172, assembly GCF_040608555.1. NCBI lineage: Bacteria > Bacillati > Actinomycetota > Actinomycetes > Micromonosporales > Micromonosporaceae > Micromonospora > Micromonospora sp. NPDC005172. Next base: position 74,311 of record NZ_JBEXIL010000032.1, on the reverse strand, counting down.
CCCACCGTTGTTGTTGCCGCCGCCGGTGTTCCCACCGTTGTTGTTACCGCCGCTGTTACCGCCACCGTTGTTGCCGGTCGGCTGCACCTGACACTGGGCGAGTTGCGCCAGACCCTGCGGGCGGGGTCCAACCCGGTCGATGGCGGTCGTGATCCGGTCCAGCACCGCCTTACGCTTGTCGGCCAGCGGCCGCAGGATCGCGTTGTTGATGAACGCCTGACCCTTGTTGCCCTCGGCGGCGAGTCGACGGTCGGCCTCGGCGATCTGGCTCTGCAACTGCGCGAGGTTACGGTCGACCTCGGCGCGCGCCCGCTCCGGCACCTGCGGCAGCTTGGAGGCGACATCCGGGCAGGCGACGGCCGAGCCGGTGCCCACGGTGCCGTCCTTGCCGTCCTCGCACTCCGCCACCGACTCCTGACCGTCACCCCAGTGGTTGCGCACCCAGCGACCGTTCTGCCACGTACGGCTGGTCGAGGTGCCGCTCGGCGCGGTCGAGCCAGGGCTCGGTTCCACGCACTGCCCGGCGGCGGGTCGAGGCTTGTTCGTCCGCCGGTCCTGGGCCGACGAAATCTGGGTGACGGCGACTACTCCGCCGAAGACCACGAGCGTGCCGACAACAGCCAGCAGACGCTTGCTCCGCGCGATGCCGGGTGACCGGCGCGCCCGAGTGGACCTGCGCATCGAATTGCTCTCCTTCTCGATCCGGTAGTGGATTCCTGCCCTCGGCGGACCGACGGATGTGAGATGGCACCCCACGGCGGCGGCCACCGCGACCTACCGGTAACGTGTCGATGGTCGACGATGCCCTTTCCGCACCGCCGCCCGCGCCCGGTCGACGCGGTCGGGGAGATCCTCTTCATTCGCGCAGGAGTACGGGACGGCGGCGGGGAAGGTTCAACAGCCCCACAAAAAATTGCTCCGCGCCCGAGCGGATCGGGTGCGGAGCGGGGTTCAGCAGGGCAGGTGCGGGTCAGTCCGCGCAGAGGTGGTCGAAGGCGAAACCGCCCACCAACTCGTCGCGGCGGCGGCTCAGCGCGGCGATCTCCGCGGTGAGGTCCACGCGCGCGAGCAGATCCGGGCTGTCCGGCCCAGTGGCGCGCAGCCGTTCGCCGACCGCGACGGTCGCCAGGTCCTCGGCCAGGCGGGCCGCGTCGACGCCGCAGGAGAAGCGCTGGGCGGTGATCGACACCCGCTCGACGAGGCAACTGTCCAGGCGCGGCTGGACCCAACTCCACCCCTGCACCGGGCCCTCGGTCCAGCTCACGTGCAGGCCACGCACGATCGGGTCGGCCAGCCGTCCGGCCACGTACGCCTCGACCGCCGCCGTGCGCGCCAACGCGCCGAGGTCGTTCACTGCGCCGGTCCGCCCGTCCGGCAGTCGACCGACGATGTCGCGGAAGCCCACCGGGGCGGGCTCGTCCCCGACGCCGCCCGTCGCGTAGGCGCGTGCGTCGAGCACGTACTCGATCACGCGGCGGCCGTGGTCGGCGGCCCGCAACGTGGGCGAACCGATGCGCAGCACGGGCAGGCCGACGGCGGCGCTCACGGCGTCCGTCAGCCGCTCGGCGCGTTGCTCGGCGGACCCGGGGAGCGGAACCGGTCCGATCGTCACGGCGACGACCGGTCGTTGCGTGTCGGGCGCGCAGACCACGAGGTCGAATGCCGCCCGACTCGCCGAGCCCCACTGGCTGCCGGTGACACCCGGCGGACGCCCCTGCACCAGGTCGCTGAGCCGACGCGTGCCGTACACCCGGTGGCCGGCACGGCTGAACAGCGCGTCGCGTCCATCATCGGCGGGCATCGCCCGCAGCCAGCCGCGGTCGCCGCTGCTCGTCATCTGCCTGATCCATCCGCCGGTCGGTCGAACCGCGCCGAGTCTAGGCGGTCGATCACCCGTCCCGGTGGAGCGGCCCGCCCGGCCGTCGGAGCGCCGCGCCCGGTCCGCTAGCGGCAGGGTGTCGTGACGACGATTGGCTACCCGGATGTGACCTATGTCACCCTGCCGCCGGGTTCCAGCAGACCCGCCGGGGTGTATCCAGCGAGGTCGCCCCGAAGGCGGATCGGCTGGGAGGTCGGAGCATGTCGCGACACCTGCGGTTCGGCGCCCTCGCCACGAGCGGGCCGCGTCCCCGCCGACGCGAGGGAGAGCACCCGCGCCGGCCCCGGCACCCGCGACCGGCTGGCGAGCCGACCATCCGCCGTCGACCGACCACGGATCGCGCGGGACGACACCACCGACTTCCCCTGCGGCCCACTCCCACCCGTGCCACGCCGGCCGCCGGCGCGCCGCCGGGCACCGAACCACCCCACCGGGACACGGGCGGCGCGGCAGCGGAGGTCGCACGGAGCGCCGTCGTCGCCGCCCGCCGGGTGCCGGGCATCTGCGAGGTCCGCCCGGTCACCGTCCGCCTGGACGACCGGACCGTGGGCCTCGACCTCGACCTCATCACCGAGTACGGACACAGCGTGCCCGCCGTCGCCGACGCGGTCCGGCGCGCGGTCGCCGACCGGGTGTACGCCGACACCGGCCACACCGTCGTCGCGGTGACGGTCACGGTGCGGGATCTCGTGGTGCCCCACTCGGACGAAACCGCTCCCCGCCCCCCGATCATGCGCGGAGAGCTGACCACGGCGACCGTCAACCGGGTGGCCTCACTCCTGCTGGGCCTCGCCCTGCTGGCCGGCGGCGCCCTGCTGGCCGCGCAGGCGCTGCTGGTGACGCTCGACGTCCCGACGCCGCTGCTCGTCCGCCCCGGCTGGTACGAGGCGCTGACCAGCACCCGCTGGGCAGATCCCGGCGTCCGGGTAGGGGCCGGCGCGGCCGTCCTGCTGGGCCTCGTCGTCCTGGCCGCGCAACTGCGCCGGTGGACGCCGGTCCGGCTGCGGGTCGACGAACGCGACGGCTGGCACCTGCGCCGACGGTGCGTGGAACGTCGACTGACCGAAGCGGTGGACACCGTGCCGGGCGTACGCCGGACGAGGGTGCGGATCCGACGCCACGGTGACCGGTGGCGGCCCCGGCTGCACGCCACCGGCGATCCCGCGGCCCGCGCCGAAGTCGAGTTCGCCGTGCGCCAGGAGCTGCGCCGGCTCGCCCGGCCGCGCGTCGAGGGTGTCGAGATCCGACTGCTGCCCTCCCGGGGGGCGGCATGACCGACGCCGCACACCGCCTGTTGTGGACGATCGTCGCGCTGCTGCTGGTGGCCGGTGGGGCGGTCGCGCTGGCGATCGGCGGAGGCGCGCTGTCGGGCGGCGACCCCGACCCGGTCCTGCTCGGCGGCGGCCTGGTCGACGCGTGGCGGCTGGCGACGCCCTGGAGCACCCTGGCCGCCGGGGTCGCCGGGCTGCTGACCGCCGTCGCCGGCCAGCGCCTGCTGCACCGGACGGTACGCCGACCCGACCGGCCCCTGCGGGGCATGCTGAGCCACGCCGGGAGCCGCCCCGGTCGCACCCGGCTGGCCACCGAGGTGCTCGTACGCGCGCTGGAACGCGACCTGGTCGGCGCGGCCGGGGTACATCGCGCCCGGGTCGTGCTCACCGGCACGCCACCGCGACCCGACGTGTGGGTCCAGGTGGACCTGACCAGCGACGCCCCCGCCGCGCGGGTCCGCGAGCACGTCCACGCCGCCGTCCGCCGGTTCGCCACGACGGCCGGCTGCGAACCCGCGCACCTCGACGTGACGGCCCGGATCGAACCGACGCGGCCCTGAAGGGGTGTTCGCCGCCGCCCGGTCAGTGGCCGGCAGCTTGCCCACCGACGTCTCGGTGAGGATCAGCTTCACCCCCGCGAACACGCGCGATGATCGGCACCAGTTCGGCGACGCGGGGGCATCCCGGGCGCCGGATACCGCCACATCGCCGAACTGGTGTCGATCACTCACGGTCGGTTTGCGGGTGTGACGTCCATCGGCCGTCGACGATCCGGCAGGATCGACGGTGACCGGACACATCACCGCAACACGGCAGGAGATCCCGCATGAACCAGGCAGCAGGCGCCCGATCCGGCAAGCCCGAGGTGGGTCCGATCGAGGGTGCGCCGCCGGCCGACCTCGTGACCGAGGACATCACCGTGGGCGACGGCCCGCAGGCCGAGCCCGGCCAGTTGGTGAGCGTCCACTACGTCGGGGTGTCGCACTCCACCGGTGGCGAGTTCGACTCGTCCTGGAACCGGGGCGAGGCGTTCGAGTTCCCGCTCGGTGGCGGTCAGGTCATCGCCGGCTGGGACCGGGGCGTGGTCGGGATGCGCGTCGGCGGCCGTCGGCGTCTGACCATCCCGCCGCACCTGGGGTACGGCGACCGCGGCGCCGGCGGCGTCATCAAGCCGGGTGAGACGCTGATCTTCGTCGTCGACCTGCTGGACGTCCGCTGATCGAAGCGTCGTGGGGGTCGTCCGGCTCGCTGCCGGGCGACCCCTCGGCGCGACCCGCCGTGGGCGCAGTCGACTCAGGCGGCCAGCACCAGATCACCTGTCGCGGCCGGCGGGCGGCGGACGGGTGCGACCAGGTCGGCGGGCGCTCCACGACGGGCGGCCTCGACCACGCGAGCGGGCTCGAGGATCGGCATCACCCGGTGCAGGCCGGTGGCACGCAGCACCCGGGCCACCACCGGGGTCGGATCGACGACGACCAGCTCGCCGCCGCGGGCCCGCACCCGCAGGTGCGCGGCGAGCAGGGTGCGCACGCCGGCGGCGGAGAGCAGGCGCAGCCCGGACAGCTCCAACTGGACGACCGGCCGCGCCGGCGCGGACCACAGCGCGGACCGGAACGCGGCGACGGTGGCGATGTCGACCTCGCCGGTCACCCGCACCTGGACCACCTGGTCACCCACGCTGACCTGCACGTCGATCCGGTCGCTGCGCTCTTCCATGCCGTGAAATCTAGCCCCCACCACCGACAGTTTCGCCCGTCCAAGGAGTGATTCCGGGTACGTCCAGGGTTCCCCCTCATCCGTCCGAAGGTGGAGGTCAGGGGCGTCGGGCTCGGCTCGACGGCCAGGTGACGCGCCATCCGCCCGACGATTCGGGCGCGGCGGACATCCGCGATGGAGAATGACGCGATGGCGCTCCCCCGACCTCGCCCGCCACGGTTGATCCGGCCCGTCCGCGAACCGGCCACCGTCCCGCCTCCACTTCGCGGCGTGTGGGCGGCCACGGATCGCCGCCTCGACCAGGTCGACCTCCTCCCCCTTCCCGAGGGCGCCGTCGGGCCCGAGGACGTGCTCGTCGACCCGAGCGGCCGGGTCGTCAGCGGCGACGAGAACGGCAACCTCTGGTGGTGGCCGGTCGACGCGCCGGCCGGCACCAGAGGACGGCTGCTGGCCGAGACCGGCGGCCGGCCGCTGGGCATCGAGGCGGATCCGTCCGGGGACGCGCTGGTCGTCTGCGACGCGTACCGAGGGCTGCTGCGGGTCACGCCGGACGGAGCGGTCCGCGAGCTGACCGGAACCGCGCCCCCGGTGCACCTGGCCAACAACGCGACGGTGGCACGCGACGGCACCATCTACTTCACCGACTCGTCGGACCGGTTCCCGGTCTCGCACTGGAAGCGGGACCTGCTGGAACACCGCCCCAACGGGCGCGTGCTGGCCCACCACCCGGGCACCGGTCGGACCGAGGTGGTGGCCGACGGGCTGTACTTCCCTAACGGCATCGCGCTCACCCCCGACGAGTCGGCGCTGATGCTGGTGGAGACCACCACCCACCGGCTGCTCCGGGTGGAGCTGCGCGGTGGCGTGCGGGTGCTCGCCGACCTGCCCGCGTACCCGGACAATCTCTCGGCGGTGGGCGACGGGACGTACTGGATCGCCCTGCCCAGCCCCCGCGTGCCCAGCGCCGAACGGCTGCTGCCGCACCCGCGGCTGCGTCAGCTCGCCGCGCTGCTGCCCGACGCCATGCAGCCGCAGCCACGCCGCTACGGGCTGGTCGCGCTGGTCGACGGCGAGGGCACGGTCCGTCGTACGCTGCACGGCCCGGCCGGGCACTACTGGATGATCACCGGGGTACGACAGCACGGCGACCAACTCTGGCTGGGCAGCCTGATCGGGGCCGGCGTGGCCCGCGTACCCCTGGGCTGAACGTTTCTCGCGCGCGACGGCCCGGGGCCGACCCACCGCCGTGGTGGGTCGGCCCGAGGCGGTGTCTCAGCGCCCGCTGACCGAGGGTGCCGGAGCGGGTGACCCGCCGGCGACCGCGCCCGGGTGCGGCGGGGCGACCGGCGCGGGCTTGAGCCCGGACGGCACCGGCAGGGCGCTGCCCTTGACGAACTCGTCCCAGCTCACGTTCCACGCCGTCCAGCCGTTGCCGGGTTGCAGCTCGACCTCGGTGCCCTTGACGGTGACCAGGTCACCGACCTGGGTCACCCCCATCAGCCAGTCCGCGGCCGTGGCCGAGACGTTCGCGCAGCCGTGCGAGGTGTTGGTGAAGCCCTGCTCGCCCTCCGACCAGGGGGCCGAGTGGATGAACTCGCCACCCCAGGTGAGCCGCTGGGCGTCGTCGACGTCGACCACGTAGCCGCCGTTCGGCTCACCCCGGGTGTCGAAGGTGGTCCGCTCGTGCTTCTCCATGATCACCATCTTGCCGCTGGAGCTGGGCGTACTCGGCTTGCCCAGGCTGACCGGGATGCGACGCACCTGCTTGCCGTCGCGCAGCACCGTCATCTGCTTCGTGGCGTTGTCGATCTCCAGCGAGACCTGTTTCCCGATCTTGGAGGTCGCGCTCCGCTCGGCATCCCCCACCAGGTTCTTGCCGATCGGTAGGCCCTCCAGGCCCGCCCGGACACTGATCGTCGTCCCCGGCCGCCAGAAATCAGGCGCGCGGTAATAGACCTGACTGCCATCGTCCAGCCATGACCAGGTGCCCGGCTGCGGCGGATTCGTCTTCACGAACAACCGACGCTGCACATCCGCCCTGGCCTCCTTGGGAATTGCCGGGTCGAATGCCACCGTCACCGGCATGGCCGTACCGTACGTCCGGTTGCCCACGAAATAGAGCGTGCTGGTGATCTGCGGCTTCGTGGACTTGGCCATCGTGCTGAACGTGGTGGTACGCGTGGTCGTCGCACCCGAGTCGCCGGTCGCGGTCACCTCAGCGGTGTACGTACGCCGAGGTTGCAGTGGCGCACTCGGCACCCAACCCGACCCGTCCTCGCGCGGCTCGGCCTTGACCTGCGCGCCCTTGTCGTCGGTGAGCCGGACGGCGGTGACCCGTCCACCCTTGACCGCCGTGCCGACCTCAGCGCTGACCGGGACGTCACGGGTCCTGTCCCCCGGTGTGACGGTCAGTTCCGGCGGCGCGGAGTGTCCCTTGGCCGGCCCGGCCGCCGAGTCCCGGCCGACGGTGCACCCACCCAGCACGAGCGGTGCGGCTGCGATAGTTACCGCCAACAGCGTCAATCGCCGCCTAGACGTCATGTTCAGTCCCCCCGTTTTCGGCTTCCCTCCGCCACATTCTGGCCGCCTCGACAGGAGTATCCAGGGCATTCGGAAATAATCGCGGGCGCATTTATTGGCGCATTTTCCTACGATGAGTGCCGTGCCGAGAAATCGCATCACTGCCGCCTGTGGCCCCTCCGGGTCCCGCAAGACGCCACCCGACCCGCAACGTCCGGTCCCGTCCCCACGCCACCGCGCCCGCACCTATCGCCACAGGTGCACGACTTACGCGGTCGCGCGTTGGGCGCTCTGCCCCCGACGGTCCCGCGGACCCGTTCGGGCGTGACCGCGGCGCGCAACTTGCCGGATGTTGCTGCTTCCGATGCGCGGGAGGCAGCAACTTCCCCGATGTTGCGCAGATCTTGACGACGTGATGGCCGCGACCGGCAGCCCCCGACAGGACGGGCCGGCGGTAGGCATGATCGCGCCCGGTGCGCGGCGGGTGGCGGGCTGTCGCGCACCTGCTGGGCGGACTTTTGTCAGTTGGAGCGAAACTTCTGCTGATCGTGAGGGAGCTTTGCCTTTGTCCGGGGTCAAGGGTAGGGTCCGTTTCAGATAGAAGGTTGCCCATTCGTCGATCAGCCTGCCTGCCGCCCTTGCCGGGTCAGCCGCGGTCCACCCTCAGGGTCGCCGACCGCATATACGCGTCGTCCTTACCGTCCAGCCGGTGCACGCCTCCGGCCAGTTCGGCGCGCCCGGTGAAGGCAGCAGGTCGACCGCTGCCGACGGCACGCCAGCCGTCAGGAAGGAACCACCACCATGGATCACCAGGCCAACCGCTCGGAGCCGACCGGGGCGTCCGAGTCGGTCAGTCGGCGCGGGTTGCTCCGCGCCGCGACCGTCTCCGCCGCCGCTGTCGGCGCTGCCGGGCTCTTCGCCGGCCCGGCCAACGCGGCGCCCGCCGGTGACACTGCCGCCGCGGGTCAGTCCCACGGTCGACGTCGGGTGCCGGTGGACCGCATCAGCATCCAGCTCTACACCCTGCGTGACCAGCTCGCCGCCGACCTGCCCGGCACCCTCACCGCGCTGCGCCGCATCGGCTACCGGCGGGTGGAGCACGCCGGCTTCGTGGGGCGTACGGCGGCGGAGTTCCGCGCCGCGCTCGACGCGGCCGGACTGCGTGCCACCTCGGGGCACACCGGTATCCCGCAGCCGTTCGACGCCGCCACCTGGGAACGCGCCCTCGCCGACGCGAACACGTTGGGCTCCAAGAAGATCGTCCACCCGTACTTCGGTCGGGACGCCGAGGGACGCCCGTACCGGGACCCGGCGATCTACCGCGCCCTGGCCCGGGACCTCAACCAGGCCGGTCGGCTCGCCGAGCGTGCCGGTCTCGACTTCGGCTACCACAACCACCAGCTGGAGTTCGTGCCGTTGACCGACGGCTCGACCGGCTTCGACATCCTCACCAAGCAGACCGATCCCCGGTTGGTCCACTTCGAACTCGACCTGTACTGGACCTGGCGTGGGGCGCACGACCCGGTCGACGTGATCCGGGAGAACCGTGGGCGGATCCGCCAGGTGCACGTCAAGGACCTGGACGTCGAGGGTGGCTTCGCCGACCTCGGCGACGGCGTCATCGACTTCGGCCGCATCTTCGCGCACGAGCGGGAGGCGGGCATCGAGGAGTACATCGTGGAACGCGACGACGCGGGCACCTCGCCGCGTGTTCCCGCCGATGCCATCGAGACCGCCCGGGTCGGCTTCGACTATCTCGCCTCACTCCGGTACTGACCACCTCGAAGGGCTACCTGATGAACAGGACCGCATTCGCGTCCGCCCTGCTCCTGGTGACTGCCGGCCTGGCCGTGCCGTCGGCGGCGACCGCCGCACCGGCCCCGCCACCGGACAGCAGTTTCCAGAAGGTGACGCTGAACGATTTCCCCGGCGAGCCGATGAGCCTCGCCGTCCTGCCCGACCTGCGGGTGCTGCACACCTCCCGGACCGGCGAGGTACGCATCCACGACCCGCGCACCGGACTCAACACCCTCGCCGCCGACATCGACGTGTACCAGCACGACGAGGAGGGGTTGCAGGGCATCGCGATCGACCCGAACTTCGCCCAGAACAAGTGGGTGTACCTGTACTACTCACCGCCCATGGACACCCCCGTGGACGACCCGGCCACGCCGGACGTCAACGAGGGGGACGCGCCGGAGGTCGGCACCACGGCCGACTGGCAGCGGTTCAAGGGCGCGCTGCGGCTGTCCCGGTTCAAGCTGGAGGGGATGAAGCTCAACCTCGCCAGCGAGCAGCAGATCATCGACGTGCCGACCGACCGGGGAATCTGCTGCCACGTCGGCGGCCAGATCGACTTCGACAGCAAGGGCAACCTGTACCTGTCGACGGGTGACGACACCAACCCGTTCGCCTCCGACGGCTACGTCCCGATCGACGAGCGGGCCGACCGAAACCCGGCGTACGACGCCCAGCGCACCGCGGCCAACACCAACGACCTGCGCGGCAAGCTCCTGCGCATCACGGTGAAGGCCGGTGGCGGGTACACGGTGCCGGCCGGCAACCTGTTCAAGGCGGGCACGGCGCAGACCCGACCGGAGATCTACGCGATGGGGCTGCGCAACGCGTTCCGCTTCGCGGTCGACAGGCGCACCGACGACGTGTACGTGGGCGACTACTCCCCCGACGCCTCCAACGCGAACCCGGAGCGCGGGCCCGCCGGCCACGGCCGGTGGATGGTGGTCGACAAGCCGGCGAACTACGGCTGGCCGTACTGCGTGACGCCGACCATCGCCTACCGCGACTACGACTTCGCCACCGGCGAGTCCGGTCCGAAGTTCAACTGCAAGCGCCCGGTCAACGACTCACCGCACAACACGGGCAAGCGCGTGCTGCCGCCGGTCGAGGCCCCGCAGGTCTGGTACTCGGCGGCCGCCTCGGCCGAGTTCCCGCAGCTGGGCACCGGCGGCATCGCCCCGATGGGCGGCCCGGCGTACGACTACGACGGGACCAGCACGTCGCGTACCCGGTGGCCGGCCTACTACGACGGGGTGCCGCTGTTCTACGAGTGGACCCGGGACTACATCAAGGAGTTCCGCCTCGACTCCGACGGCGACGTGCAGGACATCCGTCCGGTGGCACCGTCGCTGGTGGTGGACAACCCGATGGACATGGAGTTCGGTCCGGACGGCGCGCTCTACGTCCTGGAGTACGGCGACGGCTACTTCGCCGAGAACCCGGACGCCCAGCTGTCCCGGATCGACTTCGTCCGGGGCAACCGGACTCCGATCCCGAAGATCAGCGGTACCCCGACCGTCGGGCAGGCCCCGCTGACCGTCGCGTTCTCCAGCGCCGGCACCACCGACCCGGACGGCGACAAGCTGAGCTACGCGTGGGACTTCAACGCGGACGGCTCGGTGGACAGCACCGACCCCAATCCGTCGTGGACGTTCCAGGAGAACGGGTCGTACACGCCGACTCTGAAGGTGACCGACCGCACCGGACGCTCGGCCTCGGCGACCCTGCCGCTGGTGGTCGGGCCGACCGCGCCGGTCATCGAGTTCGTCGCCCCGGTGGCCGGGCAGCCCTTCCAGTTCGGGCAGACGGTCGCGTACCAGGTCGAGGTCACCGACGACCTTCCGGTGGACTGCTCGCGGGTGAAGGTCACCTACGTGCTCGGCCACGATGAGCACGGGCACCCGCTCTCCACGGCGACCGGATGCTCCGGCACCATCCCCACCTTCCTCGACGGTGGGCACAGCGGCGCGGACAACCTGACCGCGGTGTTCGTCGCGGAGTACACGGACGCGCCGACCGAGCCGGGCGTGCCGCCGCAGAGCGCCACGGCGACCGTGGTGCTCGATCCCACGCCGGTGGCCGGCCTGGCCGGCTGACCTGTCGACAGTGACGGCGGCGGCGACCGGAGAGCGCTCCGGTCGCCGCCGCCTCGCGTTGCGGCGGCCGGGGGGCCGGCCAGCCGGAGGACACGTCGATCCGGTCGACGCGAGCGCCGGGTCAGCTCCAGTCGTTGTCGACGTGGTTGTCGCGCCAGCGTCCGCCCACCGGCGGGGTGTCCAGGCGCATCCCGTCCTCGGCGTTGCCGGCGAGGTCGTTGTCCTCGACGCGGCAGTCCACGCAGCTGCCCCGCTCGGTGATCCACAGTCCGTGGGTCTGGGTGCTGGCTTCGTGGTTGTCCCAGATCCGGTTGCCGCGGATGGTGGCCGAGTCGAACGCCGCGTCGATGGTGATGCCGGCCCGCCGCTGGGGCGCGGCGTCCAGCTGGTACCCGCAGCCCGGGGGCGGTACGTCCCCACTCCAGGCGCTGATGCCGTCGGGCCGGACCGGTGCCAGGAGGAGTTCGTCGCCGGTGTTCGCGGCGACCATGGCCACGGCCCGTCCCACCCGCAGGACCTTGCCCCGGTGCCCGTCGTGCGGCCAGTTCGCCGACCGGTCCACCACCGACCGTTCGGCGTAGCGGACGGTCTCGCCGCTACCGCTGGCGGCCTGCGCGTACTGTCGGCCATTGTTGCGGATCCGGTTGTTGAGCAGGACCGCGTCGGTCATCTGGTGGTCGATCCGAATGGCGTCCAGCCCGTTGCCCCAGAGCTCGTTGCTCTCGATCACCACGTCGCGTACCGGGCCCTGGTAACCCCGCCCGAGGTCGTGGCCGTGGTAGCCGTGCTGACCGTTGCCGCTGATCCGGTTGCCCCGGATCGTGTACGGACCGGGGGTGTTGCCGACGCTGACGCCGTCACCGATGTTGCCGTCGATGACGCAGTCGGTGAGCAGCCCACCCCGCCCGGCCACCGCCGCGGTGCCCTGGGCGGAGATGTCGAAGCCGGCCTCCAGGTTGCCGGTCATCGTGCAGGCGGACACGATGAGACCGTCGGCGCCCCAGTCGGAGATGCCGAACCGGTTGCCCTGGCTGTGGCAGCCGATGATGCGGTAGCCGCGCGGCGGCGGCCAGTAGTCCTTCTGCAGTTCGAGGAAGATGCCGTTGGTGCCGTTGGCGAGGGTGGTGCAGTTCGCGATGGTCAAGCGCTCCACCGTGCCCCAACCGCCGATGCCCACGCCGATGCCGGCGCCGCCGATCTGCTCGCCGTTGTCCAGCCGACCGCAGCCGACGACCACCACGCCGTCGATCAGGGAGTCCTGGAGGAAGTCGCAGCCCAGCCCGGTGGCCGCGGTGTGGTGGATGTAGAGGTTGCGGAACACGCCGCGTACGACGTACTGCAGGCCGAGGCCCTTGGCGAGGTAGCTGTACTCGGCCATCGCGACACCGGAGCCGTCGATCTGGAAGTCGGCGAAGGTGCAGTCGGCGATGTGGCGTTCCCGGTCGGCGCCGTGCTGCACGGTGGTCCAGAAGGCCAGCGGGGTCGGGTCGGCCCGGTTGCCCTCGTTGCTGAGCATGAACCGGGTGGCCGCCGGGCCGGCGCCGACAAGCGAGACGCCGCTGCGCCACACCGTGCCGGCGTCGCGGATCGAGTAGATGCCCGGCGGGCAGTAGATGACGCGGGCCCGGCCGTCCGAGGCGTACCCGGCACCGAGTCGGTCCACGAGGGCGGCCAGCGCCGGCTGGTCGTTGGTCGTGCCGTCACCGGTGAGGCCGTACTCCAGCGCGTCGCAGTAGAGCGGCGCGCCGGCCGCCGCGGGCCGCCGCACGCGGATCGAGTTGAGTAGCAGCTCGTTCGCCACGGCCACGGTCGGCTCCCTTCGACGCGTCCGGCGCGTACCGGCGGGGCCGACTTCCCGGTGACGCGGCCGGGAAACCCCGGGACGCCCACGGTCCCGGCACCGCGCGGGCGGTGCCGGGACCGAGGGGGTACGCGTCAGACGGCGGCGATCAGCAGCGCCGGGCGTTCCACGCAGTCGGCGACGTGCCGCAGGAAACCGCCGGCCACCCCACCGTCGCAGACCCGGTGGTCGAACGTGAGGCTGAGCTGGGTCACCTTGCGGACGGCCAACTGCCCGTCGACCACCCACGGCTTGTCCACGATGCGCCCCACTCCGAGCAGCGCCGCCTCGGGGTGGTTGATGATCGGCGTGGAGCCGTCCACGCCGAACACGCCGTAGTTGTTCAGCGTGAAGGTGCCGCCGGTGAGGCGGGCCGGAGCGAGCGTCCCGGCCCGCGCCGCGGCGGTGGTCTCCGCCAGAGCGGCGGCCAACTCGGCGGTGGTCAGCCGGTGGGCGTCGCGCAGCACCGGCACCAGCAGGCCCCGGTCGGTCTGCGCGGCGATCCCCAGGTGCACGCCGGCGGACTGGACGATCCGCTGCCCCTCGGTGTCGACCCTTGAGTTGAGCTGCGGGTACCGGCGCAGACCGCTGAGGCAGATCCGGGCCAGCAGGGCCAGGATGCTCACCGGCGCGTCGGGCGTCGCCGCGTTGATCGCCGCACGGGTCTCCAGCAGTCCGGTGGCGTCCACGTCGACCCAGATGGTCACCTCGGGGATCTCCCGCCGGCTGCGGGAGAGCTTGTCGGCGATCACCTTGCGCACGCCGGTGAGCGGGACGACGACATCGCCGTCCCCGGTCGGGGTCGGGGTCGGGGTCGGGGTCGGGGTCGGGGTCGGGGTCGGGGTCGGGGTCGGGGTCGGGGTCGGGGCGTCGTGCGGGTCCGGCACGGCGGCGAGCCGGGCCGCAGGCGCGGTCGAGGCCGCCTCCACGTCGGCGCGGCGGATCACCCCGCCGGGTCCGGTGCCCCGCACCGCGCCCAGGTCGACGCCGCGCTCCCGGGCCAGCCGACGGACGATCGGCGAGATGACCAGGGCGCTCGACGGCGGAACGCCGACCGACGGGTCGCCGGCGACGGGACCGGCGTGGGGAGCCGGGTCGCTGCCGGTCGCGGTGCCCGCGCCGGCCCGGCCCGCAGCCGTCCTGGCAGCGTCCGGCCGGACCTCGCTCGGCCAGGCCGCGCCGCCGTGGGCCGCGCCGCCGTGAGCCACGTCAGCCTGGGCCGCGCCGCCGTGAGCCACGTCCGGCTGGGCCGCGGCGGGCTCGGCTGCGCTGGCCGGGTTGGGGGCGAGGGCCAGACGCGACCGACGGCGACGACGTGTCGCGCCGCCGTGGCCGGTGCCGTACCCGATCAGGACATTGCCGGAGCCGGCCCGCTCCTCCTCGCGGTAGGTGGCGTGCCCGGCGGACTCGTCCCCGCCGTCCAGCGGCGCGATGGTGATCAACGGCTGGCCGACGGGGCGGACCTCACCGGCCGCGCCGTGCAGGGTCACGACCCGTCCGGCGTACGGGCAGGGCACGTCCACGACCGCCTTGGCGGTCTCCACCTCGACGACGCTCTGGTCCACCGTGACGACGTCGCCCACGGCGACCCGCCACTCGACGATCTCGGCCTCGCTCAGCCCTTCGCCCAGGTCGGGCAGGAGGAAGACCTGTGTCCGCTCGACGGTGGTCATGCCGCCGCCCAGCGCGCGTCCGGCTGGTCGTCCCACTGCAGGCGGGCCACCGCGTCGAGGACCCGGTCGACGCCGGGCAGGTGGGTGTGCTCCAACATCGGCGCCGGGTACGGAATGTCCAGCCCGGCGACCCGCAGCACCGGGGCGTGCAGGGCGTGGAAGCAGCGCTCCTGCACCCGGGCGGCGATCTCCGCGCCGACACCCGCGAAGCCGGGCGCCTCCTGGATCACCACGCACCGACCGGTACGCCGGACCGACGCGGTGATCGTGGCGTCGTCGAACGGCACGATGGTGCGGACGTCGACGACCTCCAGGTCCCAGCCCTCCTCGCGGGCGGCCTCGGCGGCCTCCAGGGCGACCGGCACCGCCGGCCCGTACGCCACCAGCGTGGCGTCGCGGCCGGGCCGGCGCACGACGGCCCGGCCGAACGGCTCGGTGCGGGTCGGCAACTGCGCCTCGGCGCTGCCGAAGTAGAGCTTCTTGGGCTCCATGAAGACCACCGGGTCGGGGTCGTCGATCGCCTCCCGCAGCAGCGAGTACGCGTCCTCGACCGTCGCCGGGGTGACGACCTTCAGGCCGGGGGTGTGCGCGTAGTACGCCTCGGAGGAGTCGCAGTGGTGCTCCACCCCGCCGATGCCGCCGGCGTACGGCACCCGGATGACGATGGGCACGCTCAGCGCCCCCCGGGTGCGGTTGCGCAGCTTCGCCACGTGCGAGGCGATCTGCTCGAACGCCGGGTACGCGAACGCGTCGAACTGCATCTCGACGACCGGACGCAGGCCGGACATGGCCAGGCCGACCGCGAAGCCGACGATGCCGGCCTCGGCGAGCGGGGTGTCGAAGCAGCGCTTCTCGCCGAAGCGGGCCTGCAGGCCGTCGGTGATCCGGAAGACGCCGCCGAGCGCGCCGACGTCCTCGCCGAAGACGACGACCCGGTCGTCGGCGGCGAGCGCGTCGGCGAGTGCGGTGTTGAGGGCCTTCGCCATGGTGGTGGCCATCAGAGGTCGCCCTCGTCGTCGTGTGCGGCGGCCAGCTCGGCGCGGACCTGCTCGCGCTGCTCGACGAGCTGCGGGGTGGGCTCGGCGTAGACGTGGTCGAACAGGCTCAGCGGGTCGACGGTGGGCTGCTCGTTCATGCGGGCGCGCAGGTCCGCCGCGTACGCCTCCGCCTGCTCGGCCATCTCGGCGACCGCCGCGTCGTCGAGCACCCCGCGGGCGCGCAGGTACGTCTCCAGGCGGGCCAGGGGGTCCCGGTCGCGCCAGGCGTCGACCTCGGCGCCGTCGCGGTAGCGGCTGGCGTCGTCGGCGTTGGTGTGCGGCTCCATCCGATAGGTGTGCGCCTCGACCAGGAACGGACCGTTGCCGGCGCGGGCGTGCGCGACCGCGCGGGTCAGCACGGCGAGCACCGCGACGGGGTCGTTGCCGTCGACCTGCTCACTGGGCACCCCGTAGCCGACACCCTTGTACGCCAGCGACGGCGCCGCGGTCTGCCGGGACAGCGGGACGCTGATGGCGTACCTGTTGTTCTGCACGAAGTAGACGACCGGGGCCTTGAACACGGCGGCGAAGTTGATGCCCTCGTGGAAGTCGCCCTCGCTGGTCGCCCCGTCGCCGATGAAGGCCAGCGCCACGGTGTCGCGCCCCTGGTACGACTCGCCGTGCGCCAGCCCGGCCGCGTGCACGCACTGGGTGGCGAGAGGGGTGCACTGCGGCGCGGTGTGCACCTGGGTCGGGTCGTAGCCGCAGTGCCAGTCGCCGCGCAGCAGGGTGAGCACCTCGACGGAATCGATGCCCCGGGCAACCAGCGCCATCGATTCGCGGTAGGTGGGGAACAGCCAGTCGGTGTCACGGACCGCGAGCGTGGCGGCCACCTGGCACGCCTCCTGCCCCCGCGACGACGGGTAGACGGCGAGGCGGCCCTGCTTGGTGAGCGCGGTCGCCTGGGTGTCGAACCGGCGGCCGAGCACCATCCGGCGGTACAGCTCCCGCAGCGCCTCGACGGGCGGTTCGGGATAGTCGGTGCGGGCCGGCAGCGGCGTACCGGTCGGGTCGAGCAGGCGGACCGGTTCGGCGTCCGGCAGCAGCGGGCGCGCCGGGTCGGGCGGGGTGACCGTCCGACGGGCGCGCGGGGATGCCCTGCGGACCGCCTGGGGTGTGGTCGTCACGGCGGGACCTCCTGGGACGTGTGGTGAGCCTATGCTTCCGCCTGACGGATGATTGACTCAAGATCCACGCAGAAGGCGGGACGACTGGCATGCGGGAGGCGCGTCGGTGAGCCAGGAGAACGGGGACGGAGCGAGCCGGGTAACCGGATCGGGACGATCGGCCCGAACCATGGACGAGGTCGACCGGCGGATCCTGGACGAGCTGGTCCGCGACGGTCGCACGTCGGTACGCACCCTGGCCGAGCGCATCCACATCTCGCGCACCAACGCGTACGCCCGGGTGGAGCGTCTGGTGCGCGAAGGCGTGATCACGGGCTTCCGGGCACAGGTCGCGCCCGAGGCCGCCGGGTTGGGCACGTCGGCGTACATGGCGTTGACGATCGAGCAGAACACCTGGCGGGAGGTGTCGGCCGAGCTGGCGCAGGTGCGGTACGTCGAGCACGTCGCGCTGCTCAGTGGCGAGCACGACGTACTGGCCCTGGTCCGGGCACCGGACAACGCCGCCCTGCGGGACGTGGTGCTCGACCGGGTGCAGCGCATCGCCGGGGTGCTGTCGACGCGGTCGTGGCTGGTCTTCGAGGAGTTCGAAGGAACGCAGAGCCCGTGGCAGTAGGCCACCCGTCGGGTCACCGCTCGGGCGGCGCCTCCAGGCCCTCGCGGTCGGCCAGCTCCAGCAGCGGCTCCAACGAGTGCCGGTCGCCGTCCAGGCCGGCGTGCGGGTCGCCGCGCTCGGCGAACCGGGCCGGCACGGTGAGCACGTCGAAGTCCTCCGGACGCGCGTCGTCCAGCTCCGCCCAGTCCAACGGCGTCGACACCAACGCCCGGGGCGTCGGCCGGATCGAGTACGCCGACGCCATCGTGTGGTCGCGGGACATCTGGTTGTAGTCCACGAAGACCGGCCGGTCCCGCTGGTCCCGCCACCAGGTGGTGGTGACCAGCTCCGGCAGACGGCGCTGCATCTCGCGCCCCAGCGCGAGCACCGCCCGGCGGCACTCGCCGAAACTCCACCTCGGCTCGATCGACAGGTACACGTGCAGGCCCCGGCCGCCGGTGGTCTTCGGATAGCCGGTCATGCCCAGCTCGGCGAGGAACGCCCGCACCTCGTGCGCCACCGGCACCACCTGGTCGAAGCCGACGCCGGGCATCGGGTCGAGGTCGATGCGCAACTGGTCGGGGCGTTCCACGTCGCCGGCGGACACCGGCCACGGATGAAAGCGCAGGGTGCCCAGGTTGGCGGCCCAGATGACCACCGCCAGCTCGCTCGGCGCGACCTCGTCGGCGGTCCGGCCGCTGGGGAACGTGATGTGCGCGGTGCGCACCCACTCGGGCGCGCCCGCCGGCAACCGCTTCTGGTAGAACGCGTCGCCGCGGTTGGTCTGCCGGGTGGCGATCGTCGCGCCCTCGAAGACGCCGCGCGGCCAGCGTTCCAGCATGGTCGGCCGGTCGCGCAGCGCCCGCAGGATGCCGTCGCCGACCGCCAGGAAGTAGCGGACCACGTCCAGCTTGGTCAGCCCGCGTTCCGGGAAGTACGGCTTGTCGGGGCTGGAGACGCGGACCAGCCGCTCCCCCACCTGGATCTCCTCCGCCGCCGTGGCCACGCCCCCGAGGGTACGACGTGCGGGCGGACCCGGTGGGCTACCGGCCCGGGACCAGCGTGGCGTGCTGCTGCGGCAACTCCTCCGTCGGGCCGCCGACGGAGGCCGGCTGCGGCTCCTCGGCCACCGCGGTCTGCTGCTCGACCGGCACCGGCTGCGACGAGCGGCGGGCCACGAAGCCCGGCGTCCAGTCCTTCAACCGCAGCGCCGGCCGCTCGACGAGCTTCCACGAGATGAACGCGGCGACGAAGGCGACCGCGACCGACATCGCGGCGAACGGCACGTACCCCCAGCGGCTCCACCCCAGGCTGGCCATCACCTGCTGGCCGACGAACCCGTAGATGTAGATGCCGTACGAGTAGTCGTTCTTCCGGCCGACCCAGTGCAGTTGACGCGGCATCCGCACCGACAGCCACACCAGCAGGTACGCGAACGCCGGCAGCCCGATGACGAAGAAGCCACCGAAGAGCAGGGACAATCCCAGCGCCACGGCCGAGGAGATGCCGAGCGCGTCGTTGATCGGCACCCGCTCGCGGTAGAGGTCCAGCGTCGCGCCGAACGCGAACAGGAAGCCCAGGTAGACGATGTAGTGGAAGCTCATCACGCCCACCAGGGGCGAGTCGAACGACCAGCTCGCCGTGGACGCCGGTCCGCTGAACTGCCCGGAGCTCACCCAGTCCTGCACGATGCTCAGGTAGAGCGCGACGGTCAGGAACAGCACGAACCGGCGGGCGTTGCGCAGCACCGCGGTGATGGCCAGGACGCCCACCACGACGTAGCAGAACATCTCGTACTTGAGTGACCACAAGGCGCCGTTGAAGACGCTGGAGCCGCTCTTCTCGCCCCACGGGGTGGTCGCCTTGAGCAGGTCCTGGATGCCGTACTGACGGACACCGGTCCACCAGTTGGCCTGGAGGTAGGCCAACGGGCCGCCGCGGTCCCAGGCGTTGTCGAAGAAGCCGGCGGTGGTGCCGTGCTCGCGCAGGGCGACCAGCGGGGCGACCACGAGCGCGGTGATCAGCAGGCACACCCACAGGCCGGGGAAGATGCGCAGGGCGCGGTGCCAGGAGTAGCGGATGATGCCGGTACGCCGGGCGCTGCGGGTGATCAGCAGACCGGAGAGCACGAAGAAGCCGTACACGGCCATGGTGCCGACGTTGGTCTGCCGGCCGGTCAGGTGGTAGCCGAGGTCGTTGGCACCGAAGCCGAGCGGCTTGGAGTGTGACAACACGACGCCGACGGCGAGGCAGAGCCGGATGAGCCCGATGCCGTTGCTGCGGCCGGAGAGCAGATCGGCAAGCGTGCCACGGGAGCGGACGAGGGCGGGGGTAGTCATGCGGTCAGAACCTCTCGACCATCAGGCGGGCACCTCGGCGCCGGCGTGCTCCCACAACTGCTTCATCTCGGTGTGCAGATCATCGCTCGGCGACCAGCCGAGCACCTCGGCGGCGAGCCCGACGTCCAGCCGCTGCCAGTTCGTCTCGGCCGGGCCGGTCTGCTCGGCCTCGACCAGGTCGGTCGGCACCCCACTGGAGTCGATGAGGAGCTGGACCATATCACGGGCGCTGGCGGCTACTCCCCGACCGATGTTGATCACATGGCCGGCCGCTCCGGGTCGGGTCGTGGCCAGCACGACGGCGGCCACCACGTCGCTCAGGCCCACGAAGTCACGCCGCGAGCCGAGCGGGGCCAGCTCCAGGCGGGCGCGCTCACCGGCGCGCTGGGCGTCGCGCAGCCGACCCGCGACCACCCCGAGCAGGCTGTGCCCGGGCTGGCCGGCGCCGATGACGTTGCCGACCCGCAGCGTGACGCCCTCGATCAGGCCCGACCGGTCGGCCTCGCTGACCGCCGTGGTGCAGCGCAGCTTGAATTCGCCGTACGGCATGACCGGCGCGGGTCGCAGCCCCTCGGGCATCGAGGTGTCGACCGGTACCAGCCCGTACTCGTGCACGCTGCCCAACTGGACCACCCGGACCCGACCGGGCAACCGGCCGGCGGCCTCGATCAGCCGCTCGACCAGCGTCACGTTGACGGCGAGCATCTGCGCGTCGTTGAGCCCCCACATGCCGCCCGCGGAGTTGATCACCACGTCCGGGGCCAGCTCGCGGAGCATCTCGGTGATCTCGTCGACGTCGGCGGCGGCCAGGTCCAGGGCGCGGACCGCGACGCCCGGCCCGATGTCACGCGGGGTACGGGCGACGGCGACGACGGTGTGGCCCTGGTCGGCCAGGGCCCGGCAGATCGGGCGACCGAGGAATCCGGTGCCGCCGAGCACCACCACCCGTCGCCGCTGTCCGGCGTCCCGCGACGGGTTCCGTTGCTCGATGATCATGAACTCTCCCTGACTGCGGTCGCTCATCGGCCCGGCCCGAACGCGTGCCGCGACAGGCTCTTCACACCCGTCATCCGGCCCGCGAGGACCGCGGTCGGCAGCAGCGTCACGGCGTGCAGCCGGGAGGACATGTAACGGCGGGCCGCCCGCGCCGCCCGGGGCCAGCCCTGCTCGTCCATCCGCCGGGCGACCTGGACGAAGTACGCCCGCGCCTCGGTGAACCGGGTGCCGGTGATCGCGTCGGCGGCGGACTTGCTGACCGCGTGCCGCCGGTACTGGAAGCACAGGGTGGTGTCCACAGCCATCTGCTCGCCCCGCTGGATCAGGTCGATCACCAGCGCGAGATCCTGGATGACCTGGAACTCCTCGCGGAAGTCGACGGCCTTGAGGGCGTCCGTCCGCCAGCAGATCGACGGGAAGTAGAACCAGCAGCCGCGCAGCAGGCTGGCCGCCAGATCCTCGCCGCCCATCAGCTCCCGGGACTCGACGCGCGGCGCGTAGAGGCGGCGCTTGGCCTCGTCGACGATGGTGTTGACCACCGTGCCGTTGGCGTCGATGATCTCGACCCCCGGCTGGACCATGCCCACGCCCGGGTACTGCTCGATCACCGATCGCACCGTGGCGACGTAGTTGGGGTGCATGATGTCGTCCGTGCCCATCATGACCAGATACTCGTGCTCGGCGAGGCCGACGCACTTGCGGTAGTTGCCGGTGATGCCGAGGTTCCGCTCGTTGCGCTGGTAGCGGACCCGCTCGTCGGTGATCTGCGCGAACCACTCCGGCACACCCGGCTCGGTGCCGTCGTCGACCACTGTGAGACGCCAACCCGGATCACTCTGTGCCATCACGCTGCGGACCGCCGCCTGCATGAGGGGCACGCTCCCGTAGTACGGCAACATGATGTCGACAATCATCGGTTCCCCGGGCCTTACTGTGCGTGGTGGACGTGCGCGACGGGCGCGGGCCACATTATCAGGCGTGGCGTCCGAATCCAGTACCGGCGAGCCGGCCCCGGGCCCGTCACGACACCACGGCCGGTGACCGGGACGACGGGTCCTCCGGCGACCACGGTGGCGGCTATCATCGTCGCGCCCCCTCCCCGCTCGCCCCCGATCGGACGCCGATGCCAGACCGCGCCGTCACCACGGACGCGCCTTCCGCGCCTACCGACGCGGGGCCGCCCCCGCCCGCCCCCGAGCCGGAGCGGCGGCGACTGTCCTTCGCCCGCCGGCTCGTGCTCAGCGTCTGGTTCTGGCCCACGGCGTTCGCGGCCCTCGCGGTCGGCTGGCGCCTCGGCAGCCCAGAGATGTGGCACGACGAGCTGGTCACTGTCGACGTGGCGACCCGCTCCACCGGGCAGATCCTGGGGATGCTCGAGAACGTCGACGCCGTGCACGGGGCGTACTACCTCTTCATGCACGGCTGGACGAGCCTGTTCGGCACCGGCCCGGCGGTCGTACGGCTGCCGTCGGCGCTGGCCATGGTCCTGGCGACCACGTGCGTGGCGCTGGTCGGGCGTCGGCTCTTCGACCGCACGGCGGGGGTCGCCGCCGGCTTCGTCTTCGCCCTCGTGCCCACGGTCACCCGCTTCGGGCAGGAGACCCGGTCGTACGCCTTCGTCGTCCTCGCCGCGGCCGCGGCCACGCTGTTCCTGCTCCGGGCCCTGGAGAAGCCGGGCTGGCTGCGGTGGATCGCGTACGCGCTCAGCGTGGCCGGTATCGGTCTGGTGAACGTGGTGGCGCTCACGCTGCTGCTCGGGCACGGGGTGGCGGTGTTGATCCACTGCTGGCGTGAGCGCCGCTGGTGGTCGCCGGCCTGGTTCGTGCTCGCCGCCGCCGCCGGGGTGGGGATCGCCGCCCCGGTGATCCTGCGCGGCATGAAGCAGGCGGGACGGCAGATCAGTTGGATCCCGGACAGCGCGCCCTGGACGGTCTGGGAGCAGGTCTTCGGCTCGGTGCTGCTGGCCGCCGCGATCACCGCGCTGGCGCTGGTCGGGGTGCTGACCCACCTGCGCCGCGACGTGGCCGCGCGGACCGCCGCCGCCGCGGTGATCGCCGCTCTGCCGGTCCCGGTGATCCTGGTGGCCTCCACCGGCGACATCAACTACTTCTTCTCCAAGTACCTGCTCTTCCTCGTACCGGCGTGGGCGGTGCTCGCCGGCGCGGCCGTCGGCGCGCTGCGCCGCGCGCCGCTGGTCGCGGTGGGCGTGGTGGTGCTCGCCGCGCTGAGCGTCCCCGGTCAGCTCGCGTTGCGCGGGGAGTACTCGCACGGCTGGTACACGTATCCGCAGAAGCGGGCGTTCGCGCCGCTCTCCTACTCGGAGGCGGCGCGGGTGATCGAGGCCGGCTACCAGCCCGGTGACGGCCTGGTCGCGGGTGGCCCCTGGTGGTGGATGCACGAGCCCGGCGTGCGCTACTACCTCCCCGCCGACATCTCGCCGCGCAACGTCTTCCAGGAGCGGTCGGCGGCAGCGCGTGACGAGCTGTTCGGCGCGGACTGCGCCAGCCCGGCCCGCTGTCTGCGCGACGAGCCGCGGCTCTGGGTGCTGCTGCCGACGGTCACCGACGCGCCGCTGACCGGTCTGCCGAAGAAGCAGTCCGCCGCTCTCGCCGAGCGGTACGAGGTGGTCCGCGTCACGCACGTGACCGGACTGACCGTGGCCCTGCTGCGCAAGCGCGGCTGAGCCGACCCCGTCCCGGGCGCGCCCACGGTTACGCCGTGTCGCGCCCGGGTAGGGGGTCGGCATGGCGGAACTGTCGACGCTCTGGATCATCCGGCACGGGGAGAGCACCGCGAACGTGGCGGCCACCCGGGCCGAGGAGACCGGCGCGGACGTGATCGCACTGAGCCACCGCGACGCCGACGTGCCGCTCTCGAACACCGGCGAGGAGCAGGCGCGGGCGACCGGCCGGTGGCTCGCCGGCCTGCCCGAGGACCGGCGGCCCGACGTGGCCGTGGTGTCGCCGTACCTGCGGGCGGTGTCCACGGCGAAGCTGGCGCTGCACGGCACCGGGGTGCCGGTGAGCCGCGACGAGCGGCTGCGCGACCGGGAGCTGGGCATCCTGGACGGCCTGACCGGGCACGGGGTGCAGCGGCGGTTTCCCGACGAGGCGGAGCGCCGCGCCCGGCTGGGCAAGTTCTACTACCGGCCGCCCGGCGGTGAGGCCTGGACCGACGTGGCGCTGCGCCTGCGCGCGCTCCTCGGTGACCTGCGCCGTGACCACGAGGGTCAGCGGGTGCTGCTCTTCGGTCACGACGCGCTGGTCTTCCTGCTGCGCTACCTCCTCGAGGGCCTGACCGAGCCGGAGTTGATGGCGTTGACCCGCGAACACGTGATCGCCAACTGCTCGATCACCGACTGGTCCGCCGACGAGCAGGGCAGACTGCGGCTCGGCGGTTTCAACGAGGTCGGCCACCTGCACCGGCAGGGCGCCGAGGCGACCAGGGAGGACGAGATCCATGCCGAACCGGTCTGAGGTTCAGGTGATCACGCCGGCGCTGCTGCGGGACTGGGCGCTGCCCGTACCCGCCGGTGGCAAGGAGAGCCGGGGCACGGTGCTGGTGATCGGCGGCTCCCGCTTCACCCCCGGGGCGGTCCTGCTCGCCGGGGTGGCCGCGCTGCGCGCCGGCGCCGGGGTGCTCCAGCTCGCCCTCGCCGAGTCGACCGCGGCCGCGTTGAGCATCCAGGTGCCCGAGGCGCTGGTGGTGGGGCTGCCGGAGACGTCCGACGGCACGGTGGCCGCCGACCGGGCCGGGCAGCTCCGCGAGTTGGCCGGCGCGGCGGACGTGGTGGCCCTGGGCCCGGGGTTGACGGACATCGACGAGACCTCCCGACTGCTGGACCTCGTCCTGGAGGCGGCCGGGCCGGACACCCCGCTGGTCCTGGACGCGTACGCCCTCGGCGCGCTCAGCCACGAGCCGAAGCTGCTGGTCGGCTCGGGCCGCCCGGTGGTGCTCACTCCCAACGTCACCGAGGCCGGTCACCTGCTCGGCCGGGACGCGGGCGACGACCTGGGCGCCGAGGCCGCCGAGCTGGCACAGCGGTACGAGGCGGTGGTCTCGCTCTACGGGCACGTGGCCGCCCCGGACGGGCGCGGGTGGCGGGAGGAGAGCGGCGACGCGGGCCTCGGCACGTCCGGCAGCGGAGACGTGCTCGCCGGCCTGCTGGCCGGGCTGCTCTCCCGAGGCGCCGACCCGGCGCAGGCCGCCTGCTGGGGTGCCTTCGCGCACGCCGTGAGCGGCCAACGGCTGATCCCCCGGTACGGCCGGATCGGTTTCCTGGCCCGGGAACTGCTCGACGAGATCCCGCGCACCCTGGCCACGGTCTGAGCAGGCGGTATCCGCCGCGTTCGTCCGTTTCGCCGCGCACTCTCGGGGTACCGGATCGACATCAGCCAAGCTATCGAACAAGGGGGGCACACCGGTGTCGACCGATGCCATCGTCCTGCTCAAAGAGGACCACAAGGAGATGCGCCGCCTGTTCAAGGCCTTCCAGGACGCCGAGGAGGGGCCGGCGAGCCAGCGGCAGAAGCTGGTGGACCAGATCCTGGAGGCCCTGACAGTGCACACCTACCTGGAGAACGAGGTGATGTACCCGGAGGTCCGCCGGCTCCTGCCCGACCTGGAGGACGACATCCTCGAGTCGTACGAGGAGCACCACGTGGCCGACCTGCTCTGCCTCGAACTGGCCAGCATGGACGCCAAGGACGAGCGCTTCACCGCCAAGACGACGGTGCTGATTGAGAACGTCACGCACCACGTCGAGGAGGAAGAGGAGGAGTGGTTCCCGAAGGTCCGCGAGGCGTTGGGCCGTAAGCAGCTCCAGGAGATCGGCGAGAAGATGATCGCGCTGCGCGCGGACGCGCCGCGTACCCCCACCGAGCCGAAGGCGATCAAGAAGGCGCGCGACGCCGTGACCGCCTGAGGCACCCGCTCACACCGAAGGGCCCGGCGAACTGCCGGGCCCCTCGTCATGCCGCCCACCCCGCCCCCGGCCCGCCGGCCCGGCGGGCTCCCCCGGCCCCTCGCCCCCGCGATCTTGCACTTTATGTTGCCGATTGGCGACGTTTAGTGCCGTTTCGTCACGACAGAAAGTGCAAGATCGCGGGAGGCGAGGCGGGGTCGGGGAGGCGGGGGCGGGGGCGGGGGCGGGGCGGGGGGTCAGTCGCCCGAGCCCGGCTTGGCCATGAGACGGTGCTGTTCGGACTTGAGCTTGTCCGGGATGATCTTCCCGGCAGCCGTCTGCACCTTGTTGATCAGTGAACCCGCCGTGACGGTCTGGTCACCCCTCATCATCGCCGCGAAGCCCTGCGCGGCTACCTCGGCCGGGTCGTCCTTCTTGCCGGAGCCGACCCGGGTGTCCCGCATCTCGGCCCGGTCGAAGAAGGCGGTGTCGGTCGGCCCGGGCATCAACGCGGTCACCGTGACGCCGCTGTCCTTCAGCTCGTTGCGCAGCGCCTCGGCGAAGGACTGCACGAACGACTTCGAGGCGTTGTAGACCGCCTGGAAGGGGCCCGGCATCGTCGAGGCGATCGACGAGGTGAACAGCACGCGGCCCGCGCCCCGCTCGACCATCCCGGGAAGCAGTCGCTTCGCCAGGTGCACCGTCGACCGCACGTTGAGGTCGACGACCTCCAACTCGTCGCGCAGGTCGGTGCCGCCGACGAACGCGCCCCCGGCGCCCCGCCCGGCGTTCAGCGCCAGCGCGTCCAGGGGACGTCCGGTCGCGGCGACGGCGCTCACCAACTCCTCGACGCCCTGCTCGGTGGACAGGTCGACGCGTACCGGATGGATCTGGACGCCGCCATCGCGGCGCAGCTTGTCGGCCGCCGCGGTGATGCCGGCGTCCTCGGCGGCCACGATCAGGTCGAATCCGTGCTCGGCGAACTGCACGGCCAGTTCGTACCCGATGCCGCTGGACGCTCCGGTCACCAGAGCTGACGGTCGACCGGTGGTGGGTGTGGTCATGGGTGTCGACTCCTCTCGTGGCAGGGACTGCCGCACCCGTTGCCGGCGCGACGTCCCCCTTGTCGAATGCCCGAGCGCGGGCCGTCCAACCACCTCGGCGCGCTCGCGTCGGGAGTCGCGCGGCTCGGTCGACGCCCGGCCCGGTAGGATCGGCGCGGGCCGTTACTGGCGCGTTGGGATGGACAACCATCGGGGAGCGGCCCCGTCACGAGGACGTTTGCCGAGCGCCTGGGCCTTCCGCACGTACGTAGGAGGTCGCATGTCGCACAACGCCGAGTCCAGCGCATTCCGGAGCGCCCTCGAGGTGATCCGGGCCGTCGAGCCGCGGGTGGCCGACGCCATCGGTGCCGAGCTGACCGACCAGCGGGAGTCCCTCAAGCTCATCGCCAGCGAGAACTACGCCTCCCCGGCGACGCTGCTGGCGATGGGCAACTGGTTCAGCGACAAGTACGCCGAGGGCACCGTCGGCCGCCGCTTCTACGCCGGCTGCCAGAACGTGGACACCGTCGAGGCGCTCGCCGCCGAACATGCCCGGGAGCTGTTCGGCGCGGCCCACGCGTACGTGCAGCCGCACTCGGGCATCGACGCCAACCTGGTCGCGTTCTGGGCGGTGCTCGCCGACCGGGTCGAGTCCCCCGCCCTCAAGAAGGCCCAGGTCCGTCAGGTCAACGACCTCACCGAGGCGGACTGGTTCGCACTGCGCCGCGAGCTGGGCAACCAGCGGATGCTCGGCATGTCGCTGGACGCCGGCGGGCACCTCACCCACGGCTTCCGGCCGAACATCTCCGGAAAGATGTTCGACCAGCGCAGCTACGGCACCGACCCGGCGACCGGCCTGATCGACTACGACCGGGTGGCCGAGGCGGCCCGCGAGTTCAAGCCGCTGATCCTGGTGGGCGGCTACTCGGCGTACCCCCGGAAGGTGAACTTCCGGATCCTGCGCGAGATCGCCGACTCGGTCGGCGCGACCTTCATGGTCGACATGGCCCACTTCGCCGGTCTGGTGGCCGGCAAGGTCTTCACCGGCGACTTCGACCCGGTGCCGCACGCGCACATCGTCACCACCACCACCCACAAGTCGCTGCGCGGCCCGCGCGGCGGCATGGTGCTCTGCCAGCCGGAGCTGGCCGACCAGGTCGACCGGGGCTGCCCGATGGTGCTCGGCGGTCCGCTGCCGCACGTCATGGCCGCGAAGGCGGTCGCGCTCGCCGAGGCTCGCCGCCCGGACTTCGCCGACTACGCGCAGCGGATCGTGGACAACTCGCAGGCCCTCGCCGAGGGGCTGCTGCGCCGGGGCGCGACGCTGGTCACCGGTGGCACCGACAACCACCTGGTGCTGATCGACGTGTCCGGCTACGGGCTCACCGGCCGGCAGGCCGAACAGGCACTGCTCGACTCGGGCATCGTCACCAACCGCAACTCGGTCCCGCAGGACCCGAACGGCGCCTGGTACACGTCCGGCATCCGGATCGGCACCCCGGCGCTGACCACCCGGGGGCTGGGCGCCGCCGAGATGGACCAGACGGCGGAGTTGATCCACACCGTGCTGACCAACACCACGGCCGGCGCCAACGCCGACGGCACCCCGTCCAAGGCGAAGTACACGCTCGACGCCGACCTGGCCGACAAGGTCTCCCGCCAGGCCACCGACCTGCTGGCCCCCCACCCGCTCTACCCGGGCATCGACCTGGCCTGACGGCCGGCCCCGACCCCGCACGCCCCCGTCGATCATGGAGCCGTGGTGTTTCCACGATCGACGGGGCGCGGCGGGGGTCAGTTCAGGGGGCGCTTCAGGTGGTAGCGGTGGACCTCGGTGCTGCCCTGGACGTTGTTGACGTCCTCGGCTGCCGACACCAGCTCCCAGCCCTCCCGGCCGGCGCGGTTGAGGTGCGCGATGGCCGTGTCGCCGTAGGCGGTGATGTCCTTGCGTGACCCGTCCGGGCCGTACCAGACGAACGAGACGGTGAAATTGCGACCCTGTCCCTGATAACGGCGGACGAGCAGGGCGTACTCCCAGGCAACCATGCGGCCCATTATGACCGTCCACCCAGGAGCTCGTCAGTGATGAGGGCGGCGAGCCGGTCCAATCCCACGTCGATCTGCTCCGGTGTCACCGCGCTGACCGACAGCCGCAGCGCCCGCACCGGCGCGGTGTCGTCGTAGAAGTGCGCCATCGGGGTCCAGAGCACGCCGTAGTTCCGCGCCGAGGTGTCCAGCAACGCGTCGTCGACCGTGAACGGCACCGTCACCACCACGAAGAACCCACCGGCCGGCACCGTCCAGCGCACCTCCGGGCGGTCCGCGAAGCGCCGGGCCAGGCCGGCCACCAGGTGGCGCAGGTTGCGGGCGTACGCGGCCCGCTCCCGGGTGTTCGCGGGCACCAGGCTGCACCCGTGCTCCAACAGCCGCCCACCGATCACCGCCTGCGCGAGGGGTGAGGTGTTCACGGTGACCATGCTCTTGATCATGGCGAGCTGGTCGGCGAACGGGCCGAGCCGGCCGTCCGGTCCGGCCACCCGCTGGTCGGCGACCACGTAACCCACCCGCGCGCCGGGCAGCACCGTCTTGGCGAAGGAGCCGAGATAGACGACCCGCCGGTCGGTGTCCAGCGCCTTCAGGGTCGGCGGACGCGGCCCGTCGGCGACGGCGAACAGCCCGTACGGGTTGTCCTCCAGCAGCAGCAGGTCCTCCTCGGCGGCCAGCGTGAGCAGCCGCTGCCGGTCGGCGACGTCGATGCTGACCCCGGACGGGTTGGCGAAGTCCGGCATCACGTAGCAGGCACGCGGCCGCAGGCCGGCGTCCCGGGCCCGACGCGCCTGGGCCCGCAGGTCGGCCAGATCCACACCGGACGGTCCGCCCGCGACCGGCCACACCGGCAGGTCCACCAGCCGGGCCGCACCGGTCAGCCCGACATAGGTCGGGGCGACCGCCAACAGCACGTCCGTCGGCCCGGCCCGCAGCGCCCGCAGCACCAGGAACATGGCCTCCTGACAGCCGACGGTCACCACCACGGCCTCCGGGTCGACGGTGATCCCCTCGTCGAGGGCGAGGTTGCGGGCGACCAGGTGGTGCACGATGCCCTTGGTCCGGCCGTACTGCAACAGCAGCCGTCGCGCCTGCTCGGCCGAATGTCCCAGCTCGTCCACGAGATGCCGGTGGAACGTGTCCAGGTGCCGGTGCACCGCGGCGACGTCGAGGAACTCCTCGTACGGGCGGCCGGCCGCGAGCGACACCGCCGTCGGGTACCGTTCGGACACCTCGTTGAGGAAGTTCATCGAGGTCAGCGCCGGATCGCCCAGCGCGGGGTGCAGGTCGGCGGCGTCGAGGTCGGCCGGTTCGGTCGGGGCCACCGGATCAGCCCGTCCCGAGCGTCCGCAGCCCGGCCGCCGCCGTCGGATCGGCACAGCCGGCGAGGGTGAGCGCGTCCCGCACCTCGGCGGCGAGCAACGCCAACGCGTCCTGCGCGCCCTGCCGTCCCCCGACGGCGAGCGCCCAGAGCAGCGGACGGCCGACCAGGACGCCCGCCGCGCCCAGCGCCAACGCCCGCAGCACGTCGCTGCCGCCACGAATGCCGCTGTCGAGCAGCACCTGACAGCCGTCGCCGACCGCGTCGACGACCTCCGGCAGCATGGTGACGCTGGCTGGCGCGCCGTCCAACTGTCGACCGCCGTGGTTCGACACCACCACCGCGTCCGCCCCGATCCGCACCGCCTCGATCGCGTCGCGGGGATCCAGCACCCCCTTGACGACAAGCGGCAGGTCGACGTGCTGACGCAGCCAGGCCAGGTCCGCCCAGCGCAGGGCCGAATCGAACGACGCGTCGGTGTGCGCGGCGATCGCGGAGACACCGGGAACGCCCGCGTGGGCGAGCGTGTCCCTGCCGTTTGGCAGGTTGGCGGCGACCACGTCGGCCGGCAGGCGGAACGCGTTACGCAGGTCGCGGGGGCGTCGGCCGAGCACCGGGACGTCCACGGTGACGACCAGGGCGCGGCAGCCGGCCGCGACGACCCGGTCCAGCAGGTCACGGACCAGGGTTCGGTCGCGCAGCCAGTAGAGCTGGAACCAGACCGGGGCGCCGGTGGCGGTGATCTGTTCGATCGGCGTGCTGCTCAGGGTGCTCGCCACGTAGGGCACGCCCGCCGCACGGGCCGCCGCCGCCAGGCCCGCCTCTCCGTCCGGGTGCACGAGCCGCTGGTAGGCCATCGGCGCCACCCCGACCGGCAGCGCGTACGACTGGCCGAGCAGCCGGGCTCCGGTGTCCACCGTGTCCCGGCCGCGCAGCACCCGGGGCAGCACGGCGACCCGGTCCAGCGCGACCCGGTTGGCGGCCAGGGTCACCTCCGCCCCGCCACCACCGGAGACGTAGTCCCACACGTCCGGGGCCAGCACCGCCCGCGCCCGCTCGCCGTAGTCGGCGAACGTCACCTCGGGCGTCGCGGTCGGCCGGTCGGCCAGGGCAGGCTCAACCACCGCGTACCCCCGTGCCCTCCGGCTCGGCCGGAGCCGCCTGTCGATTCGCCGGCAGCCCGAACCGGTCCCGCAGGAACGCGGCGGCGCTGTCCTGTGCGCGCCGGCCGTCGGTGAACACGCCGGGCATGGCGAAGAACCCGTGGATCATGCCCGGGTAGTGGTCGACGCGGGCGGGCACACCGGCGGCGCCGAGCCGCTCGGCGTAGCGCTGCCCCTCGGCGCACAGCGGGTCCAGCTCGGCGGTGATCACCAGGGCCGCCGGCAGGCCGGACAGGTCGTCGGCGCGCAGCGGCGACGCCAGCGGGTCCCGCGACTGCTCCGGTTCGGCCAGGTAGTGCGTCCGGTACCAGGCCACCGAGTGGCGGTTGAACAGGGTGGGGTCGTCGCCGACCGGCCCGGACGGCTCACCGCCGATGTCGGTGTTCGGGTAGACCAGCAGTTGCGCGGCGAGCGCGGGCCCGTCCGCGCGGCACAGCAGGGTCACCGCCGCGGCGAGGTTCCCGCCGGCGCTGTCCCCGCCCACCGCCAGCCGGGTCGGGTCCACGCCGAACCGGTCGGCGTTCTCGGCGATCCAGACGGTCGCGGCGTGACAGTCCTGCACCGCCGCCGGAAAGGGGTGCTCCGGCGCCAACCGGTAGCCGACGGTCACCACCTGGCACGGCACCGCATTGGCCAGCCGTCGGCAGATGCCGTCGGCGGTGTCGATGCTGCCGAGCGTCCAACCACCGCCGAAGAAGTACAGCAGGGTGGGCAGTGAATCCGACCCGGCCGGCCGGTACACGCGGACGGGCAGGTCACCGCCCGGGCCGGGGACGTGCTCGTCGCGTACCTCGAAGACCTGCTCGACCGCGCCGCCGCCGGCGCGGATCGCGGCCAGGTCCGCGGCGCGGGCCTCGGCGAGGGTCTGCACGTACAGCGGCGGTGTGCCCGCCGCGGCGCGGGCGGCGCGGTAGGCCGCCACCTCCGGATGCAGGGCCATGCTGATCTCCTATCCGCCGGTGCTGACCAGCAGCTTGTCGATGCCACGCAGGAAGAGGCTGCCGCTGTACGTCGGGGTCTCGGTGACCGCGAGCCGGGGGAACCGGGCGAACAGGCGGGGCAGCGCGAGACGTCCCTCCAGTCGGGACACCGCCGCGCCGAGACAGAAGTGCAGGCCCACCCCGAAGGCCAGCGACGGCGGGCCGGTGCGGGTGGGGTCGAAGACGTCCGGATCGGGGAACCGCGCCGGGTCGCGGTTGGCCGCGCCGACGATGATCAGCACGTTGGCGTCCCGGGCGACCGGAACACCGGCCAGCACCGTGTCCTCCGGCGCGGCCCGGGCGAGGAAGTGCACGGGACTCTGCAGGCGCAGTACCTCGTCGACGCATCCGGAGGCGAGGGCGTCGTCGGTGGGCAGCGCGGCGACCGTCTCCGGGTGGGCCAGCAGCAGCGGTAGGCCGTTGCTGAACATGTAGACGGTGGTGACGAAGCTCGCGTTGAACAGCACGATCAGATTGCTGATCAACTCCTCCTCGGTCAGCTCCACCTCACCCGAGCCGACCGCCTCCACCAGCGCGCTGATCAGGTCCTCGCCGGGCGTACGACGGCGGTGGGCCAGCAGATCCCGGTAGAACGCCCGCAGCTCCTGCGCCGCGGTGTTGGCCGCGGCCAACCGCTGCGGGGTCTTGCCGGCCACGTCCAGGAACTCGTCGATGCGGTCCACCCGGTCCCGGTACCAGGGCAGATCCCCCGCCGGGATGCCGATGAACTCGGCCATCACCAGCGCGGGAATCGGGTACGCGAAGTCGGCCACGAAGTCGACGACGCTGTCACCGGCGTCGGCCATCCTGTCCAGCAACTCGTCGACGACGCGCAGGATCACCGGCTCCAGGGCGCCGAGGCGACGCGGGGTGAAGGTGCGGGAGAAGACCTGCCGCATCCGGGTGTGGTCGGGCGGGTTGATGAACATCATCGACGTCTGGAAGGTCTGCAGGATCTCGTGCTCCTCCCAGCCGGGCGGCGGCTGTTTGGTCCACCGGGGATCGCGCAGCATCTGATCGATCACGTCGTAGCCGACCGCCACCGCCGCCACCGTGCGGTGCTCGGCGCGCGGCGGCACCGCGCTGACCGGCCCGAGCCGGTGCAGGCGCGCGTACCACGGGTACGGATTCTGGCGGCCCTCTTCGCTGTAGAGGCCGGTGAGCAGGTCCTGCACCGTCATGACGTACTCCTCCCCAGGATGTCGGTGCTCCGGGGGCGGCGGGGTCGCCCCGCCGCCCCCGGGGTGTCACAGGCCGAGCAGCCGTAACGGCACGGCGTCGGCCATCGCCTTGTTGCCGGCGTCGTTCGGGTGGATGTGGTCCCCCGAGTCGTACGCGGGCAGCAACTGGCTGGGCTTGGCCGGGTCACGCAGCACCCGGTCGAAGTCCAGCAGTCCGTCGAACTCCCGGCTGCCCCGCAGGTACGTGTTCACGGCCTGCCGGGTGGCCTCCTTCTCCGGCGTCCACACGCCCGGAGCGCCATGCCCCTCGTACGGCGTCAGCGTGGCCACCAGGCTGGTCAGCCCGCGTTGCTGGAGCTGCTGATTGATCTGCCGCAGGGTGGCGATGATCGCCTCCGGCGAGTCGTTGGACATCCAGATGTCGTTGATGCCCAGGTGCGTGACGACGGTACGCACCCCGGTCTGGGCGAAGACGTCCTCGTTGAGGCGGGCCGCCGCGTTCGGACCGAGCTGGAAGTAGCCGGGGTAGTCGGCCGCGCCCGGCTCGGTGCCCTCGTGGTTGAGGCGGTTGCCGGCGAGGCTGAGGTTGAGCACGCCCGGGGTGCGCTTGTCGGGCCGGTCGGCGAGGAGCCGGTCGGAGAGCAGGTCGGGCCAGCGCCGGTTCGCGTTGACGGTGCTGCCGTTGCCGTCCCCGATGGAGTCGCCGAGCACGACCAGCGCCCCCGGGCTGGCCCTGCGCTGCACGTCGACGCCGGACAGGAAGAACCAGCAGCAGGTGGGACGGATGGTGAAGCCCGCGCCGTCGGCCGCCCCGGTCAGGTCACCGGCGCCGATGAAGTTCGTCTGCTGGGACTGCCCGTGGAAGGTGGTCGGCCCGGTCGGCGTCGGGAAGTGCAGGGTGATCACCAGGTCGCTGTCGTCCGCGACGGCGAAGGTCAGCGGGTCGCTGAGCAGCTCCGCGCCCCGGTTCATGGTCGCCGAGGCCGCGCCGGTGAAGGTCAGAGCCCGCAGCGTGGCCGGGTCGACGTCGGACACGTCGTCGACGGTCGCGGTGTTCGGTCGGGCGACGGTGGCGCGGCCCACCCGGACCGCCTGCTCGCCGTAGAGGTTGCTCAGCCGTACGCGCAGCGCCGGGCCACCCACCGAGACGTGCACGACCATCCGGACGCTCTGGTCGTTCAGGCCGGTGTTGGTCAGACCGACCGAGTTTCCCCGGGTGACGGCCGCGGCCCAACTGCCCGCCCACTCGTCGCGGTCCGGCCGGCCGGCGGCGGTAGGCGATCCACCAGCGGTGGCGACGACGGCGGGTGTTCCCGTGACCAGTAGCGCCGCGACCGCGGCGACCACGTGCCATCTCTTCGGGGTCGACATTGAACCTCCATCGTGTGGCAGCCCAGGGCCATCCGCTGACGGCTCCCGCCTGGACGATGGTCCAGAAACCTAGCCGCCGCCGATGACGGGCGTCAATCGACTGATCGACACGATCAAATGTCCTCCGGGCCTGCGGTTTCGCCCTTCGGCCCGGTCCCGGCGCGCCCTCGCCGGCCTAGGCTCGCAGGCGGCGGCGGTGCGGTCGCCGAACGCGCCCTCACCGCCCGCGACGTCGCCGGGAACCGACCCGGAGACCGCCGCTCGAATCCGATGGGGGTTTGCCGGATGACTGAGGGACCCGGGCACGCGACCTATGTGGACAGGGCGCTCGACCTCTTCGCCGACTTCGGCGACCGGGAGGCGCTGGTCGGCGGCGGGCAGCGCCTCACCTACACCCAGGCCGCCGCGCGCACACGCGCGATGGCCGCGGCCCTGACCCGCCACGGTGTACGGCCCGGGGCGGCGGTGCTGGTGACCATGGCGAACGCCGTGGAGGGTCCACTGCTCCAGCTCGCGCTGCACCTGATCGGCTGCCGGACGATGTGGGTCGCCCCGGTCACCGCCCGCCGGGAGGTCGACGAGTTCATCCGGCTGGCCCGCCCCGACGCCCTCGTCTACGACGCCCGTGACCCGGCCAGCCTGGGGCCGGAGCTGGCCGCCGCGCTGCCCGGCGTACCGGTGTGCTGCCTGGGTCCCGGCGGCGCGGGCCCGGACCTCACGGCCGACACCGAGCCGGACGGTCCCGTGGCGCTGCCGACGGCCGCCGCCGCGCCGGAGTCGTTCCTCCAGACCAGCGGCACCACCGGCGCACCGAAGCTGGTGCACCACACCGAGAGCTTCTACGCCCAGATCCTCACCCTCGCTGCCGACTTCCGCGCGGCCGGGTTCCCGCTGCTACGGCACCTGTCGCACTCGCCCATGTGGCTGGCCAGCGGCCAGATCACCACCCTGTTCAACCTGTTCACCGGCGGAGTGCTGTTCCTGCGCGACGACTGGGACCCGGCGGCGTTCGTGGCCACCGTGCAGCGGGAACGGATCAACTCCACCTTCGTGACCCCGCCGATGCTCTACGAGCTGCTGGACCACCCGGCGCTGGTGGGCGCCGACTTCTCCGCCATGTTCATGTTCAACGTGGGCGCCGGGCCCGCCGCGCCCGCGCGGCTCCGCCAGGCCATCGCGCGGTTCGGCCCGGTCCTGCGCATCGTGTACGGCCTCAGCGAGGCCGTCGTGATCACCGCGCTGCCCGGGCTGACCGACGACCCGGAGCACCCGGAACGGCTGCGCTCCTGCGGGCGACCCTACGGCGACGTACGGATCGAGATCCGCGACGACGACGGCGCCGTGCTGCCACCGGGGCACGACGGCGAGGTGTGGGTGCGTAGCCGGCTCAGCTTCGCCGGCTACCACGGGCAGCCCGAGCTGACCGCGCAGACGCTCGTCGACGGCTGGGTCCGCACCCGCGACATCGGCCACCTCGACGAGGACGGCTACCTCTACCTGGTCGACCGGGCGCACGACATGATCGTCACCCACCGGCGGAACTGGGCCATCTTCTGCCGCCCGATCGAGGACGTGCTGGCCGGGCACCCCCAGGTACGGTCCGCCGCCGTGATCGGCGTACCGGACGAGGAGGTCGGCGAGGTGCCGTTCGCCTACGTGGTGACCGCGCCGGACGCGACCGTGACGGTGGCGGAGCTGATCGACCTGGTGACCGCCGAGCTGAACGAGATGTGGGCGCCCGCCGGGGTGGAGTTCGTCGACAGGTTGCCGGTGAACCGTTCGGTCAAGGTGGACAAGCGGGCGTTGCGCGCGGAGTACGCCGCGCGGCGGGCGGCGGCGGTCGGCGCGTGACACCCCGCCGGCAGTTGGTCGTCCTGGTCGGCGCGGATCTGGTCTCCAACCTGGGTACGCGCATCTCGGTGGTGACCATCCCCTGGCTGGTGCTGGTCACCACCGGCAGCCCGACCAAGATGGGTCTGGTCGCGTTCGCCGAGACGCTGCCGTACCTGCTGTCCAGTGCCCTCGGCACGCCCTGGGCGGACCGGATGGGCCTGCGCCGGACCTCGATCCTGTGCGACGCGGGCAGCGCGGTGGCCATGGTCGTCGTCGCGCTGACCCCGTGGCTGGGCTTCGCCCCCCTGGTGGCGCTGGTCGCGGTCGCCGGGGCGCTGCGCGGCATCGGGGACCGCGTCAAGCACGTCATGTTCCGGCCGGTCGCCGAGGCCGCCGGGGTGCCCCTGATCCGTCTCACCTCGGCGTACGACGGGTTGAGCCGGGTCGTGACGTTGTTCGGCGCCGCCGTGGGTGGCCTGTTGATCGCCGCGTTCGGGGTGACCGAGGCGATCCTCATCGACGCGGCCAGCTTCGGGATCTGCGCGCTGCTCATCGGCCTCCTGGTCCGCCCCCCGGCCGCCCCGACGGCCCCCGCCGCGCCGGTGGGCTACCTCCGCGCGCTGCGGGACGGCTTCGGCTACCTCGGTCGGGACCGACCGCTGCTGGGCATGCTGGTGGTCGTCTCGGCGCTGAACATGGTGGCCAACGCGAGCGTGGCCGTCTACATCCCGTTCTGGGTCGCCCGGGAACTGCACGGTCCGAGCGGGCTCGGCCTCGTGCTGGCGGCGTTCTCGGCGGGCGCGCTGCTGGGAAACGTGGCGTTCACCGCGCTCGGACCCCGGCTGCCCGGCCGACTGACGTTCCTGATCGGCGCGACGGTCGCCGGCACACCCCGGCTGGTCGCCCTGGCGATCAGCGACGAGCTGCCGGTCGTCCTCGTGGTCACCTTCCTGTCCGGGATCGGCATCGCGGCGGTCAACCCGCTGCTCGGTGTGGCGCTCTACGAACGGGTGCCACCGGACCTGCAGACGCGGGTGCTCGGCATCGCCGGATCGCTGGCCTTCGTCGGCCTACCGGTGGGCGCGCTGCTCGGCGGCTGGTCGGTGGACGCGTTCGGCCTCACTCCGGCGCTGCTGGCCATGGCGGCAGCCTGCCTGCTCGTCACCGCATTCCCGCTGGTGGCCAGGGCGTCCAACCCGAAGGCGCCGACGCCCACACCTGCGGCGACCGCCTGACGTCCCGCGGCGCAGCGGCGCAGCGGCCCAGCGGCCCAGCGGCCCGCAACCGTCTCGTGCGCCTCCTTTGCTCTGCTTCAACCCACGCACCACTTTCGAGGGCTCGGTGTTGCCTGGGTTGAAGCAGAGCAAAGGGGGCAGGTGAGGTACGGCCAGGCCCGCACCTACCGGACACCTGGACCTCCAAAGGCACCTGTCCCGAGCGCTGGCTCGACCTGTCCCACTGTCGGCGCAAATCGGTTGCGGGCGGCCGGCGGCGCCCGCAGGCTCGGGCGGATGAGCGCACAGCCCGCAACCGACGTGCCGCACAGTGACGAGACGACGGCCCGGCGCATCGACGTGGACCTGGTCCGCCGACTGGTCGCCGAGCAGTTCCCGCGGTGGGCCGACCTGCCGGTGCGCCCGGTCGAGGTGGGCGGCTGGGACAACCGGACCTTCCACCTGGGCGACGAGATGACCGTCCGGCTGCCCAGCGGCGAGGGGTACGTCCTCCAGGTAGCCAAGGAGCAGCGGTGGCTGCCCGTGCTCGGCCGGTTGCTCCCGCTGGAGATCCCCGTGCCGCTGGCCCAGGGCCGACCGGGCGCGGGTTACCCGTACTCCTGGTCGGTCTACCGCTGGATCGACGGACACACCGCCCGGCCCGAGCGGATCGACGACCTGACCCGGTTCGCGACGGACCTCGCGGCCTTCCTGCGGGCGCTGCGCGCCGTCGAGGCCACCGGCGGCCCGGCGGCCGGCGGGCACAGCGCCTGGCGCGGAGGACCACTGTCCACCTACGACGCCGAGACCCGGGCGGCGATCAAGATTCACCGCGACCGGCTGCCCGTCGAGGCGGTCACCGCCATCTGGCAGGACGCTCTCGACGCCACCTGGGCAGGGCCGCCGGTGTGGTTCCACGGCGACGCCGCGTACGCCAACCTGCTGGTCCGCGACGGGCGGCTCGCCGCGGTCATCGACTTCGGCTGCTGCGGCGTCGGCGACCCCGCCTGCGACACGGTGATCGCCTGGACCCTGCTGCACGGCGCCAGCCGAGCGGCGTTCCGCGACGCGGTCGACGTCGACGCGGCCACCTGGACGCGCGGACGCGGCTGGGCGCTGTGGAAGGCGCTGATCACCCTCGACGGTCCGGACCCCGCCGGGGCCCGACGCGTGATCGACGAACTGCTCGGCGAGCAGCGCTGAGGCATTCTCAGTGGCCAGCCGCCGTCGGAGTCGGGTGTTCGGTGCGGCAGCGTGGGCAGCGCAGCCGCGACCCGGCGGCCCGGGGCACCCGCAGCAGTTGACCGCACGCGCAGGCGAACACCGGCTGAGCTGCCCGTAGGTAGTCATCGCGGGTACGCCGGGGCCAGCTCCCGTGGCAGCGGTGGCAGCGCTTCGGCGGATAGCTGTGGTACCGGCACGCCGAGCAGCAGGCCCGCGAATCCCCACGTGAACGTGACCGACCGTCGCCACCCGACCACTCCAGCGCGCCGACGC
The DNA here is from genome assembly GCF_040608555.1 of Micromonospora sp. NPDC005172. Lineage (NCBI taxonomy): Bacteria > Bacillati > Actinomycetota > Actinomycetes > Micromonosporales > Micromonosporaceae > Micromonospora > Micromonospora sp. NPDC005172. Next base: position 34,876 of record NZ_JBEXIL010000032.1, on the reverse strand, counting down.
CTTTTCGACAGGCCATCGTTCGTCCTCCGTTCGCCGCGCGGTCGTCCGGACGTCGGCGGCAGCGACTACCGTCGGCCGGCGTCACCGGGACGTCCCGCCCACCAACGCCAGGAGGCCCGTCGCGCATGACGTCGTCATCCCTCCACCGCACCGCCGCCGAGGTCGTCGCCGTACACCGGATCGGCGACAGCGCGCCGCACAGCGCGTTCACCGACCTCGTCCGGTACGCCGGTATGTGGTTCTGCGCGTTCCGCGAGGCCGACAGCCACCTCTCCGACGACGGTGTGATCCGGGTATTGACCTCGACGGACGGTCGGGCGTGGAGTTCCGCGGCGGTCATCCGGGCGGCCGGCGTCGACCTGCGCGACCCACGGTTCGTGGCGCGGCCCGACGGGCGGCTGCAACTGCTGGCGGCGGCGAGGACCGATGCGTTCACGACGGTGTCCTGGCTCTCCGACGACGGCCGCGCCTGGGGCGACCCGACGTCGGTCGGCGAGCCGGACGTCTGGGTGTGGCAGGCCGCCTGGCACGACGACGCGATGTACGGCGTCGGCTACGCCACCCGGGGGCCGAGGTTCGCCCGCCTCTACCGCAGCGTCGACGGGCTCGACCTGCGGCCGTGGGTGCCGACACTGTTCGAGGGCGGCTACCCCAACGAGTCCGGGCTGGCCTTCGACCCGGACGGGACGGCCCACTGTCTCCTGCGCCGCGACGGCGACAGCGCCACCGCGCAGCTCGGGCGGGCCCAGCCGCCGTACCGGGAGTGGACGTGGACCGACCTGGGCGTACGGGTCGGTGGCCCGGCGCTGCTGCGGCTGCCCGACGGGCAGCTGGTCGCCGGGGTACGCCTGCTCGACGGCGACGTCCGCACCGCGATCTGCGCCGTCGACGAGGAGCACGGTGAGCTGACCGAGCTGGTCGCGCTGCCCTCCGGAGGCGACACCAGCTACCCGGGGCTGGTGTGGCACGACGACAGGCTCTGGGTCAGCTACTACTCCTCCCACGAGGAGCGGACCTGCGTGTACCTGGCCGAGGTCAGCCTGGCCGAGGAGGCGGTGGTCGGCTAGCGTGCCGACATGCCATCGACGCTGAGCGAATCGACGGACCCGTACTGTCTGCGTCCCGGCGAGGCCGCCGAACTGCTGCACGCCCACCCGTGGCGACGGTTCGTGGCACTCGGCGACAGCGTCGTGGAGGGCATGTGCGAGCCGACGCCGGGCTACCCGGACGTGCAGTGGGTCGACCGGCTCGCCGCCGAGCTGAGGGTCGTACGCCCCGAGCTGGCGTACGCGAATCTGGGCCGGCGCGGACTGCGCGCGCATCAGGTGCGGGCCACCCAGCTCGCCCCGGCGCTGGCGTTCACGCCGGACCTGGCGCTGGTGGTCTGCGGCGGCAACGACGCCTTCTCCCCGGCGTACGACGCGGACGCGGTGGACGCCGAGCTGACCGGGACGATCGGCGCGCTACGGGACGAGGGCGCGGACGTGATCACCGTCGGGATGTTCGACGTGTCGCACAGCCCGGCCGTGCCCGAGCACGTGCGGGCCGGCCTCGGCGAGCGGATGCGCCGACTCTCCGCCCACACGGCACGGCTGGCCGAACGCCTGGGAACAATCCACGTGCACCTCACCGACCATCCGCTCACAGCCGATGCGACCCTCTACAGCACCGACGGCCGCCACGGCAGTGCCCGCAGCGACGCGATAGCGACAGCCGAAACCCTCCGCGCCCTGTCCCGCCACCTCCGCCCCGCACCCCGTTGATCATGAAGTTGTTGTCGACCGCATCGGCGTGTCGGGACAATAACTTCATGATCAACGGGGCCGGGCCGGGGCGGGCCGGGCGGGGCGGGCCGGGGCGGGGCGGGGCGGGCTGGGTCAGTCGTGCAGGAGGATTCCCGTTAGGAGGACTCCGTGGGCCAGGTTGAGGATTCCGTCGCCGCCGGGGTAGCCGACCCTCGCCAGGCCGCCGGAGGCCGTACGGCCGAACAGGTACGGCGCCAGGGAGTACGGGACGTCGGCTGTGACCGTCTCACCGGTCTCGATCTGCACGAAGTCCATCGGCACCCGGTCGGCCGGCAGGTACTGCTGCAGGATCGCCCCGCCCCGGTCGACGGCCGCGCGTAGGCCCTCGGCCCAGTCCTGCGGGCTCAGGTCGGGGCCGATGAGCACCCCGTGCCCGGCCGAGCCGTCCGCCGGCTTCGCCACCAACTCGGCCTGCTCGGCGATTGCCCGGTCGAGCAGCGCGACGGTCAGCGCCACCGTGTGCGGGACGTGCCGGCGGATCAGTGTCTGGTCGTCGGCGGGCAGGATGTCGACGTCCTCCCACAGCCAGGCGAAGGTGGTCTTGTTGCCGAGCAGCCAGGCCGCCGCCGACACGTACATCGGTAGCGTGCCGGCGGCCAGCGCGCCGGCCACCGCGTCCAGGCCTGCGGTCGGAGTGACCCGGTTGGGCACGAACAGCCGGAACAGCGCGTCGACCGGCGCGCCGTCCACGACCAGCCGGTCGTCGGCGTCCAGGGTGGCGGTGGACAGGGGCGCGATGACCAGGTCGATGCCGAAGTCCCGGGCCCGTACGGCGAGCGGGCTGAGGATCCGGATGAACGTCTCCGGGTCGTCCAGGCCCGGGTAGTCGGCGTCGAAGTCCATCAGCAGCGCCAGCCGGGCGCCCTCGGGCAGCCCCAGCTCGTCGCGGATCGCCACGAACCGCTGGTCCAGCAGCGACGGCGCGGCGCGCAGCGGCAGACCGTCGAGAATGCCGTGCTCGGTGTAGAGCTGTGCGAACCGCTGGATGACGGTGTCGGCGTCGAACCCTCCCCCGAGGCTGCTGTCGATGTTGTACTCGACGAACTTCGGCACACCCTCGGTGAAGATCACATCCGGCCGGTACGCGGCCAGCAGCGCCTCGGTCAGCGGCTCCGACTCGTCCAGCAGGCGGGTCTCCCCCGCCGGAACGCCGAGCAGCCGACGCAGCTCGCCGGCGGTGTCCACCCGACGGCGGCAGGCGTCCAGGATGAGTTGGGCGAGCCGGTCGCAGACGTCGTTCAGCTCCCGCCAGGTGTCGGCGGCGAGCACCGGGGGTCGGGCCAGTCGCCACTGCTTGTTGTAGGTGGCCCGGCCGTGGAAGACGCGTTCCCAGGCGGCGGCGCCGGTCGCCACCATGGCCCGGCGGGCCGGCTCCGGCAGGTCCGTCCAGGCGCCGTCGGCCGAGGGCCACGGATAGTTCGGATCGATCATGAGCCGTCCTTCATGGTCAGGTGGATGGCGGTGGCGAGCTGCTCCCGGCCGGGCTGCACGGCCCGGTCCAGGGCGGGGGCGAACGGCAGCACCGCGCCGTCCGGTCGGGTCACCCGGCGCGGCGGGGCGAGCAGCCGGACCCGTTCCACCACCGAGGCGATGATCTCGGCGGCGATGCCGCAGGATCGGTTGGCGTCGTCGACGACGACGAGACGGCCGGTACGCGCCACCGACTCGGTGAGGCCGTCGATGTCGAACGGGTACAGGGTGCGCGGGTCGAAGACCTCCACCGACACCTCGTCGGCCAGCTCCTCGGCCACGGCGAGCGCGTCGTGCACCAGGTGCCCGACCGCGACCACTGTGACGTCGTCGCCGCGCCGGTGGACGCGGCCCCGACCGAGCGGCACCGGTTCCAGCTCGGCGACGTCGTCGCGGACGTCCATCGCGCCGGCCGGCGCGAACACGACCACCGGGTCGTCGTGCCGGATCGCGGTGACCAGCAGGCCGTACGCGTCGGCCGGGGTGGACGGTACGACGGTGACCACGCCGACGTGGGCGAAGAGGCTGTACGGGTGGTCGGAGTGCTGCCCGGCCCAGCCGGTCCGCGACCCGGAGCCCGGCACCAGGTAGGTGACCGGCACGGCGCACTGGCCGCCGGTCATCAACGGGAACTTGTGCGCGTGGTTGACGATCTGCTCGAAGACCAGGAACAGCAGCGACGGGATCTGGAACTCGATCACCGGCCGGAGCCCGGCCAGCGCCGCCCCGGTCGCGAAACTGGTGAACGCCTGCTCGGACAGCGGGGTGTCGCGGACCCGGTCGACGCCGAAGCGCTTGGCCAGCCCGGTCGTCACCAGCGAGGCGCCGACCTGGACGTCCTCGCCGAGCAGGAACACCGACTCGTCGCGGGCCAGCTCGTCGGCGAGCGCCCGGGTCAACGCCCGGCGGTACGAGAGTCGGGGCACCTCAACCACCTCCGGTGCGGGCGGTCAGGCCGCTGGCGTACAGGTACGCGAGGGCGTCGGCCGGATCGGGTTCTTCGCTGGCCAGGGCGAACCGCACGGCCTCGTCGAGGGTCGCCTCGACCTCGGCGTCCACGGCTGCCCGCTCCGCGTCGGTGAGCCGTGCGCCCTGGATGTCCACCGGGTCCCGGGATCGACCCCGGGACACCTCGTCGGGCGGGCGGTAGTCGAGGCGTACCGCGTGTTCGAACGTGTGGTGGACGTCGAAGCGGTAGGTACGGGCCTCGACCAGCTCGGGGCCGCCGCCCGCCCGCATGCGGTCGACGGCGGCGGCCGCGGCGACGCGTACCGTCTCCGGGTCCTGGCCGTCGACCTCGACCGCCGGGATGCCGAACGCGGCGGCGCGGCCGGCGATGCTGCCGGCCACCGCGCCGCCGACCGGCATGGTGGTGGCGTAGCCGTTGTTCTCGCAGACGAACAGCACCGGCACCCGCCACAGCGCGGCCAGGTTGAAGGCCTCCAGCAGCATGCCCTCGTTGACCGCGCCGTCACCGAAGAAGCTGACGCCGACGGTGTCCCGGCCCTGCCGCCGCCGGGCCCACACCGCGCCCGTGACGATCGCCCCGGACGCGCCGACGATCGCGTTGGCGCCGAGCACGCCGATGCTCAGGTCGGCGGCGTGCATCGAGCCGCCCCGGCCGGCGTTGAGCCCGGTGACCCGGCCGCACAGCTCGGCGAGCATCCGCGCCGGGTCCGCGCCGCGGGCCAGCACGTGCCCGTGCCCCCGGTGGGTGCCGGCGAGCACGTCGTCGGCACCCAGGGCGGCGCAGACGCCGGCGGCGATTCCCTCCTGACCGAGGTACGGGTGGATGCCGCCGACGATCTGCCCGCCGTGGACCAGCTCCACCGCCCGTTCCTCGAACCGGCGGATCAGCCGGACCGTGCGGTAGAGCCGGACCGGGTCGGCGTCGGTCACGCCGGGCCCTTGACGGCGGCGAGGATGTCGTCCCAGAGCCGGGCGCGGGCGGCGAGGGCGGTGTTGACCGTGTCGGCGCACTCCTGCCACTTGGCGTCGTCGTCGCCGCACAGGTCGGCGAGCATCTGCATGGCCATCGGCGTGTGCTGCTCGCCGTCGACCTCGATGTGCCGTTCCAGGTAGTCGACGAACGTGTGCAGCCGGTTGCTGCGCTCGTTGACCGCGACGACCTGCGTGAACATGTCGGGGATCAGGTCCTCGCGGCCGAACGCGAACGCCGCCGCCTGGCAGTGCACCGGGGTCGACTCGATGATGTGCCAGGTGGTCGCGGCGAACCGCGCGGACGCGGCCGGCGCCCCGGCCTCGGCCAGCGCGTCGGTCACCGGCCGGCCGGCGCGCAGCAGGTCCACGAGGGCGTTCACGGCGGTGGTGTCCGCGCCGGCCTCGGCCATGCCCCGCACGTACAGCTCGAAGTGGCTGATGTAGCCCTCGCCCAGCTCGTCGCTCTCCTCGACCATGACGATGTCGTTGATGAGCCGGCGGCTGCCGGTCGGGCCGGTCGGGATCCACGGCACGGTGACGCAGGTCAACTGCCGCTGCAACGACTTCAGCAGCGACATGAAGTCCCAGACCGCGAAGACGTGGTGCTCCATGAAGGTGACCAGCGCCTCGTGGGTGTCCAGGTTGGCGTACAGGGGGTGCTTGACCACGGCGTCGCGCCGCTCGGTCACCGCCTGTTCCAGTCGCTCGATGCCCGGGTGCGTCCTACCCCAGTCGTACCGTGACATTGTCAACCTCCCTGTTGGGCGCGGTCGCGCCAGATGACCGGGCAGTAGTCGGGGTCCGCGTAGTCCGGCCGCCCCTCGTGGGTGCGGCGGACCAGCACGTCGTGGTTGTACGCGGCGAGCGTCCCGTCCGAGAGCGGATACTCCCGCCAGGCGTTGTCGCCGTCCTGTAGGTGCAGCGAGATCGCCTGTCGGGGGCGACCGCTGACGTTGGCGCCACTGCCGTGATACGTGCGGCAGTGGTGGAAGCTCACGTGTCCCCTGGGGATCACCATGGGGACCTTGCTGATCTCCGCGCCGTTGTACGCGGCGTTCTCGGCCAGCATCTCCTCGAGCTGACCGCGGTCGCGGTCGGCGAAGTGCCCCACCACGGTGTCGTCCGCGCCGATCTCCTTCCACCGGTGCGAACCGTCGACCATCGTGATGGTGCCCATCTCCGGGCCGCAGTCGTGGAAGGGGATGAACGCGGTGAGCATCTTCTCCGACGACGAGGACGCCCAGTAGTGCTTGTCGAAGTGCCAGGGCACGATGTTGCTCGGCTCCCCCTCGACCGGTGGCTTGAGGATCAGCGTGGACTGGAAGACGCGGATCTCGTCGGCCTGCGCCAACCGGGCGGCCACCGCGCCGATCAGCGGCTTGCGCAGGATAGCGCCGAGCCCGTCGTGTTCGTGGTGGACGTAGTCGTTGTGCCGCTGCACCGGCCCCTTGGACGGGTCCCAGTAGGCGAGCTTCGGCGGACGCACCGGCAGGCGGCGGTCGCGCTCACCGTCGTAGTAGCGCTGCGCGGCCGCCGCGAGGGTGTCCACCTCGTCGTCGGTGAGGATCTTCCTGGACAGGTACCAGCCGTGCTCGGCGTAGTGCCGCACGTCCTCGTCGGAGGGCAGCAGCGCTCGTTCCGCGGCGGTCAGCGCGCTCACGCCCCCACCCCCTGCGCGGCCAGTTCCCGCTCCTTGGCCTCGTAGAGCGCCTTGATGTTGCCGCTGCCGAAGCCGCTCGCGCCCCGCCGCTCGATCAGCTCCAGGAACAGCGTGCGACGTACGTGCATCGACTCGGCGAAGATCTGCAACAGCTGCCCGCCGTGGTCGGAGTCGACCAGGACCCCCAGTTCGCGCAGGCGGTCCACCGGCGCGTCCACCCGACCCACCCGTGCCTCCAGGCTGTCGTAGTAGGCGCCGGGCGTGCCGGCGAAGCGCACCCCGCGCCGGCCCAGCGACTCCACGGCCGCCACGATGTCGTCGGTGCGCAGACCCAGGTGCTGCACACCGCCACCGGCGTGCTGGTCGAGGAACGCGTCGATCTGCCCGGGGCGGCGGGTGCGGTCCGGCTCCAGCAGCACCACGGTGACGCGGCCGGACGGGCTCTGCACCACCTTCGAGTTCATGCCCTGTCCGGCGACCTCGACGTGCTCCTCGAAGATCTGCGCGAAGTCGAACAGCTCCCGGAAGTGCCGGACCGTCGTGTCGAGTTCCCCGGGCGGCACGCACACCGCCAGGTGGTCGACCTCGGCGAGGACCGGCTCGGCCCCATCCGTCGTCGACCGGGTGGGCGTGATCAGGCCGGGCAGGAAGTCGCCCCGGCTCCCCCGGCGCTGCACCAGGCGGTGCCGCACGTCGGCGAAGCCCTCCACCTCGGCGGTCACCACCTCGGCGTCCGCGCCGGTGACGGTGGTCGGTGGCGTCACGCCGGTCGCACCCCGACCCAGCAGCTCGGCGTACGCGGCCACGACGTCGTCGACCTCGACGGCGACCACCGCGATGCCGTCACCGTGGCGGTGCACGTAGCGGGCCGCCGGGTGGCCGGCGTCCAGCCCCGAGGTGAGCAGCAGCCGGATGTCGCCGTGGCAGAGCAGCATCGAGCGCTGCCCGGCCAGCCCGGTTTCCGGGCCCCCCTGCCCGCAGAGCTGGAAACCGACGGCCGTACTGAACCAGAACGCCGCCTGTCGGGCGTCGCCTACGTAGAGTTCGATGTGGTCGATACCACGGATGTCCATGTTCTTGAGTGCCCTTCCCGATGCTTCGTCCGTGTTGCCGTCCGGACGCCCCCCGTCCGGGATGCCGCGTCGCTCACCTCCTCGGCTCGGCGACCCGCGCGAGCACCAGGCTCACGTTCTGGCCGCCGAACCCGAACGAGTTGGTCAGCGCGTACTCCGGGTCGGCCCGACGGGGCGCCCCCCGGATGTGGTCCCCCGGGCACGCCGGGTCCGGGTCGTCGAGGTGGTACGTCGGTGGCAGCAACCCCCGACCGAGCGCCAGCGCGGTCACCGCCGTCTCCAGCACACCGGACGCGCCGAGCAGGTGGCCGGTGAGCGCCTTGGTGGAGCTGACCGGCACACCACCGTCACCGAAGACGTCCGCGAGGGCCGTGGTCTCCGCGATGTCGCCGAGCTTCGTGCCGGTGCCGTGGGCGTTGACGTAGCCGACCGCCGCCGCGGGCACGCCGGAGCTGCGCAGCGCGCCCCGGATGCACGCCGCCGCGCCCGCGCCGTCGGGGCGCGGGGCGGTCGGGTGGTACGCGTCGGTGGTCGCGCCGTAGCCGGCCACCTCGGCGTACCCGCTGGCGCCGCGCGCGGCCGCGTGCTCGGGGTGTTCCAGCACCAGCAGCGCCGCACCCTCGGCCAGCACGAACCCGCTGCGGGACGTGTCGAACGGCCGGCTCGCCCGGGTCGGGTCGGCCCCGGCGCGGGCCAGCGCCCGCGCGTTGCCGAACGTGTCGGTGAAGGTCGGGAAGAGCGGCGCCTCGCTGGCCCCGCAGACCACCACGTCGGCTTCCCCGCAGCGGATGAGCCGGACCGCGTCGGCGACCGCCTGGGCGCCGGAGGCGCAGGCCGTGCCGACCGACGAGCTGTAGCCCTGGATGCCGTACCTGATGGCGATCCGGGCCGCCGGCATGTTCGGCAGGATGCCGGTGAGCAGGTACGGGCTGACCGCCGACCGTCCCCGGGCGGCCCGGGCCAGCACCTGCGACTCCAGGGTGGCCATCCCGCCGACACCGCCCACGATCACACCGATCCGGGACGGGTCGACGTCGCGGCCCACCTCGATGCCGGCGTCGGCGAGCGCGTCGGCGGCGGTGAGCAGCGCCAGGACCACGGTCCGGTCCAGCACCCGGCTCTCCGGCCCGGGCAGGACGCTGCGCGGGTCGATGTCGGGCAGCAGACCGGCCACGTCCAGCGAGCCCGACGCCGGATGGCCCTCGGGTGGGCGGGTCAGCCCGGACCGGCCGGTCGTCAACGCGTCGAAGGTCTCCTCGACACCCCGTCCGACCGGGCTGAACAGGCCCATCCCGGTGATCAGCGCGCTCACGCCGGCACTCCGAACCGTCCGCTCACGACGCGGCCTCGGTGAGGTAGCGCTCGCGCAGGGCCACCTTGCGGACCTTGCCGGTGACGGTGACCGGAATGTCGTCGGACCGTACCGGCACGACCCGGCGCAGCGTGGCGCCGACGTCCGCGCCGAGGGCGGCGCGCACCCGGTCGGTGCGGTCCTCGGCCTCGTCGGCGCCGGCGGCCAACTCCAGCAGCACGTCGGTCACCACCCCGTCCGCCGCGCCGACGATCACCACGGTGCAGTCGGTGACGTCCGGGCAGGCGGCGAGGACCCGCTCCTCCGACAGGGCGGTGAAGAACCGCCGGCCGTTCCCGGCATCGACCGAGTCGACCGCCCGGTCCAGGTGGTAGTAGCGGCCCTCGGCGTCGGCGCGGACCAGGTCCCCGGTGAGGTACCAGCCGCGCTGGCGGAACCGGTAGGTGGTGGCCGAGTCGTTCCAGTAGCCACGGAACAGCGACGGCGAGTCGATGCCCAGGAAACCCACCTCGCCGACCGGCACCGGCTCGCCGTCGGCGTCCAGCACGGCGACCTTGGTGAACTGGTACGGCCGGCCGATGCAGCGCCCGTACCGGTCGGTGTCGGCGCGGTGGGTGATGTGGAACATGGAGTGGCCCATCTCGCTGGAGCCCAGCCCGTCGATGAAGAGTGAGCCGGGCACCCGCGCCACCCCGTCGCGCGTGACGGTGTCGTGCCAGCCGACCGCGACGAGCCGGCGGATGTGCGGCTCGTGCGAGCAGTCGCCGGTGTTGAACCACAGCCGCACCGAGTCCAGGTCGTACCCGGACAGGTCGAAGCGGGCCAGCTCGGCCCAGGTGACCGAGAAACCGAACACCCCGTCGGGACGCCAGCGTTGGATCGCGTCGAGGACGCGCTCGCCGCCCTGCTCGGAGAGCAGGAACATCTCCGCGCGGTTGCCCAGCGCCTGGTTGACCATCAGCACGGTCGCGGTGTGCGGTGCCGGCAACGCGTTGAGGATCCGGGTGGTGCCCTGCGCCTGCGGCATGCTCAGCAGGTGCCGGGTGGCGGCGAAGAGGCTGGCGTGGGAGTGCAGCACCGCCTTGGGCACCCCGGTCGTCCCCGAGGTGTGGGTGATCACGATCGGGTCGTCCGGGTGGTGCCGGTAGTGCGGCGGGGCCGCCGCCGGATCACCGGTGCCGGCCTGCGCGGGCGTACCCAGCAGCGGTACGCCCAGTTCGTGCCCGGCCAGCAGGGCGGTGTGCGCGTCGTCCGCGAGCACACCGACGCCGCGCAGCCGACGGATGTACTCGGCGGCGATCTCCGGCCGGAGCTTGCCGTTCATCAGCGCCGGGATCGCCCCGAGCCGGGCCAGCGCCAGGAAGCTCAGCACCATGTCGGCGGCGGCGGTGGCCCAGACGGCCACCGGGTCGCGGCGGCGTACCCCCTGCTCGTGCAGCCACGCGGCGCGGGCGGCGACCCGCTCGTCGAGCTGACCCAGCGTGAGTGGTGCCTGGGCCGGATGCCCGTCGACGGCGGTGTCGAAGGTCAGCGCCGGTCCGTCCGGGTCGGCGCCGTGCGCCAGCACGCGGGCCAGCATGTTGCCCGCGCCCAGTTCGGTGTCGGCGGCCAACCGGCCGCGCAGTCCCGGTGTCCTCATGGTCGTGCTCCTCCCCCCCAGCAGCACCGCGACCGCCTCGGTGGACAGGTCGGGCGTCTGTTCGATCAGGATCAGCAACACCTCGTCGGCGTCGCCGTCGTCGTGCAGCAGGGCCGCCTCGGCGGTGCCCTCGGCGTGCGGGTCGCCGGTCGGGCTGAGGCAGACCACCGGGCCGCGCAGTCCCCAGCGGGCCGCGATGTGGCCGGCGACGCTGTTGGGCACGGACTGGTAGAAGAACAGCGGTCCGACCCGGCCGCCGGCCTCGACCGTCGCGCGTACGTGTTCGGCGCTGGCCCGGTCCCCAGACGCGCTGACCAGAACGATCGCCGTGCGCACCTCCGCAGGCACCGGCGAGGTCCCGTACCGCCGCCGCAGACACCGCTCGGCGACCGCCACCACAGTGGGCGCGAACGCCGAGTGCACGAACCCCGGCACCACCGGCACGACCCCGTCCCCCGGCTCGGGCCACCCCGCCCGCGCAAGCTCCCGCACCCCGCCCGCCCCCCGCGATCTTGCGTTTCCTGTCGTCGATTCGCGTTGTTCGTCAGATTCGTCGCCATCGAAAGTGCAAGATCGCGGGGTGGTGGGGGTGGTCATGGCACGCCGATCAGGAGCGCCGTGTTGGCGCCGCCGAAGGCCGCGTTGAGGGTCAGGGCGTGGGTTACCGTCGCGCGGCGGTGCGCGGTGGTGACGACGTTGAGGGGGCAGGCCTCGTCGCGGCCCTGCCAGCCGGCGTTGACCGGCAGCTCACCGGTTCGCAGCGCCATCGACGTGACCACAAGTTCGAGCAGCCCGGACGCCTCCAACGTGTGCCCGTGCAACGCCTTCGTGGAGCTGACCGGCACCTCGCTGGCGTACCCGTCGAAGGCCCGCAGCAGCGCCGCGGCCTCGGCGGCGTCGCTCTGCGCGGTGCCGGTGGCGTTGGCGTTGACGTACCCGACCGCCTGCGGCGGCAGCCCGGCCCGGCGCAGCGCGACGCTCGCCGCGCGGGCCAGTCCGACGCCGGTCGGGTCCGGCTGGCACGGGTGGTACGCGTCCCCGGCGCGACCCCAGCCCGCGACGGTCGCCACCGGCTCCGCGCCCCGCCGGGCCTCGGCGCGGGACTCGATGACCACGGCGGCCACGCCGTCGCCGAGCAGCAGGCCACGGCGGCCGGTGCTGAACGGCCGCACCGCCCCGTCGTCGGCGAGGGCCCGACCCGCGTCGAAGAGCGCGAACTGGTCCGGCTCGACGAGGTAGCCGGCGGCCACCACCACCCGCGAAAGTTCGCCCCGGCTGATCAGGGTGGCGGCGTCGGCCACCGCCGTACTCGCCGACACGCAGGCGCTGGTGTAGACCCGGGTGCGATCGGACAGTCCACACCGGGCGGCGAGCTGGCCGGCCAGCGCGGACGGGACCGGCTCCACGCCGGGGGCCGGGCCGCCGTGCACGGCGAGCAGCAGCGCGCACTCCGACCGTCGGGTGCGGTCCAGGCCAGCCGCCCGGCAGGCCGCGTCGATCGCGTCGGCCAGCTCGTCGCCGAGGGTGCCCACCTCGGGCAGGGTGGCGGCCACGGTCACCCGGCGGGCGCTCGTGTCGAAGCGACGGATCGGACCGAAGGCCGGCGCGGAGGCGAGCTGCGCCTCGGCGCCCCGCCCCAGGGCGCTGACCGCGTACACACCGGTGAGCTGGACGACGGGCGGCTCAGCCATCTGCGGGAGCGGTCAACGACGCCCGCAGGACCGCCAGGGCGTCGTCGACGGTACGGATGCCGGCCAGGTCGTCGTCGGTGAGGTCGAGCTGACGCTCGTAACGCTGCTCGACGAGGTGCACGAGCCAGGCGAGTTCCATCGAGCCGACCCGGTCGGGAACCTGGTCGGCGGGTTTCGCGGTGAGTTCGGCGAGCATGGTCAGCAGGTCAGCTCGCCCCAGATCGGGCTGACCGGACATCAGGCGTCGTCGCGCTTCGCCTCGGCGGCGCGGTCGGCGACCATCGTGGTGAACTCGCCGACGGTCATCAGGGCCAGCTTCTCCGACTCGTCGTCGGCGAACCTCAGACCGAACCGGTCCTCGACGCGGACAGCGAGGTCGGACAGGGCCAGCGATTCCAGGTCGACGCCGGACGGGCCGAGCGTGGTGTCGTCGTCGAGCCCCTCGACGTCGTAGTTCATGTCGACGAGCTGCTCGACGACGAAGGCGCGGACCTCGGCTCTCATGGATACCCTCTCTGCGTATGCCAGGTGACGGTGTCCGATCGGGACACCGCGTCGGTCTGGGTCGGTGGGGACACCGGCGGTCGGCCGGGTCCCGCCGTACGGATGCCGCGCGCGGGTGCGACGCTGCTCGGGTTGGTGGTGGGCAGCGAGGCCCTGGCGCTCGCGGTAGGTGTCCACGTCGAGGTGGCGCAGCGGGCCGGTCACGACGTCACCGCCGAGCGCAGCACGTCGGTCGAGCGGACCAGCTTGCCGGTGGTGGTGCGCGGCAACGCGTCGAGCAGGCGCAGCACCCGGGGTCGCTTGTAGCCGGCCAGCCGCTCGGCGAGGAGCTTGTCCAGCATCTCTTCCGACAGGGGGCCGTCCGGCTGGACGTACGCGGTGATGCCCTCGTCCCACACCACCACGGCGGCGGCCACGCCCGGCAGCTCGGTGACGGTCGCCTCCACCTCGCTGAGGTCGACCTTCAATCCGCCCACGGAGACCTGCGAGTCGAGCCGACCGCGCACGGTGACGAGGCCGGTGTCGGCGTCGACGGTGCCGGCGTCACGGGTGTGCAGCCAGCCGTCGGCCCAACGGGTCGGGTCGCTCAACCCGACGTACGGCGACGCCGGGCAGGACACCCACAGCTCGCCGCCGGACTCGCGGACCTCGATGCCGGGCGCCGGAGCGATCGACGGGCGGTGGGCACCGTGCAGGTCGGTGCCGATCACCCCGACCTCGGTCATCCCGTACATGTTGCCCAGCGGCACCCCGTAGCGGTCGGTGAACGCCTGGGCCACCGCGGCGGGCACCAGCTCGCCGCCGGTGGTCATCCGTTGGAACTGCGGCAGCGGGCTGGACGGCCGGGTGGAGGCGAGCAGACCGATGTGGAACGGCACGCCCAGCACCGTGGCCGGCGTGGCCTCGGCGGCGATTGCGGCCAGCACGGCGTCGCCGCTGAGCCGCTGCGGCGGCACCAGCTCCACGCCGGCGTGCAGCCCGTAGAGCAGGCCGCCGACCAGGCCGAGCACGTGCACCATGGACGGCAGCAGGATGATCCGTTCACCGGGCAGCGCCACACCGTCGATCCGGGTGTAGCGGCGCACCTCGGCGACCAGGTCGGCCGCGGTCCGGCCGATCACCTTCGACGGGCCGGTCGAGCCGGAGCTGAGCTGGATCACGGCGTGACCGCTGACCGCTGGACTGTCCGCGTACCGGGTGACGCTCTCGGTGACGTCGACGAACACCTTCAACGCGCCGCCGCCGGTGCGCAGCGGGGCGACCACCACCTGTGGGGTGAGCCGGGTCAGCGCTCGGTCCACCTCGTGGTCGGTGAGCCGGTGGTCGAGCAGGATGGCCTGCCCGCCGGCTCGCCACGTGGCGAGCAGATTGACGACGTACGCCAGCGACGGCGGCAACCGCAGCGCGGCAGCGCCGCCGGGACGCAGTCCGGCCGCGGTCAGCCGATCCTGCGCGGCGGTTACCAACCGGTGCAGGGTGGCCCGGTCGATCGGTTCCGGTAGGCGGAGACAAACATCGGTCGGACGGCCGGCGAACAGGACTTCGTCCACCCAGCCGGGGTCATCTACCGTAAGGTTTTCGGCGACATGAGTCATTGCCCCCACCATTCGACGCGCAGCGCAAAGTAGGGCATAGGAGCCAATTTTTGGCATCTTTCGAGGTGCTGCCGGAACCCTACGACAGCCGCGCGCGGCATCGCTAGATGCAAATGGCTAGATCAAAATGAGCGCCCGGACCGATTGCCACATACCGACGCCGACCACTCGTTCACGCCCGCCGCCCGTGCTGGTCCGCTGTCCGTGATCGACTCCATTTCGCCGATGTGGGGGTATCCGGACGTCCGGATACCCCCACATCGGCGAGTTGGTGTGGATCAAACGGCCGTGCTTCCTCCGGCGGCCGTGAGGGGCACCTCGTCCGGGGTCTGGGCGTGGATGGTGAAGCGCAGCGAACGGGCGTCGGTGAAGCACTCCCGCATCGGACGGACCAGGTCACGGTGCTCCTCGGTGCGCTCCCACGCCTCGAAGTCGGAAAGGTCCGCCCACTCGCTGGTGATCAGCCACTGCTCCGGGTCGGTCGACGAGCGGCACACCTGGTCCACCAGGTGCCCCGGCACGCCGTCGGCGACGAGGTGCCGGATCTCCTCGTACGCGGCGAGGAACTGCTCGGTGCGCGGTTCCGGCACCCGGACCAGGAAGACCACTCGGGCCCGCTGCTCGCTCACGGCATCTCTCCCCTCGTCGGCGCGGCCCCCCGCAGGACCAGCGCGCTGTTGAACCCGTCGAAGCCCCGCGCGCAGACCAGCGCGAGGCGACTGCGCGGCCGGCGGTGCTCGCGCAGGAAGTCCAGCTCGCACCCGTCGGCGACCTCGTCGGGGCTGGCCGAGGCGGGCAGCGTGTCGTGCGCGAACGCCAGCAGCGCGGTGGCCACGTCCAGCGCCGAGCCGCCCTGGTGCGCCCGGCCGGTCAACGGTTTCTGCGTAGTCACCGGGGGCGGCCCGTCGGCGAACACGGCGCGCAGCGCCGCCGCCTCGCTGCGGTCGTACCGGGGTACGCCGAGGGCGTCGGGCAGCACCACGTCGATTGCGGTCGCCGCGACGCCGGCCCGGTCCAGGGCCAGCCGCATCGCCCGCGCGTACTGGATGGGATCTCCGGCGCTGTCGGCGGTGGTGTGCGCGGCGTCGTGGGTGGCGCCCCAGCCGCTCACCTCCCCGTAGATCCGGGCGCCCCGGGCCAGCGCGTGCCCCAGCTCCTCCACCACGAACACCGCGCCGCCCTCGGCCGGCAGGTAGCCGCTGGCCGCCGCGTCGAACGGCCGGTACGCCCGCTCCGGGTCGGCGACGTCGCTGAGCAGTCCGGAACGTAGCTGGCAGGCCAGGGCGTACGGGCTCAGTGGACACTCGGTCGCCCCGGCGATCACCACGGGCGTACCGCGGCGCACCGCGCGGGCGGCGTGCGCGAGGCTGTCCAGCCCTCCGGCCGTCTCCGCGACCAGCACCCCGCTCGGCCCCTTGAACTGGTGGTGGATGGAGAGCTGTCCGACACTGGCGGCGTAGAACCAGGCGATCGACTGGTACGCGCCGACGGTGCGCGACTGCCCACCCCAGAGCCGTTGCAGTTCCCGCTGCCCGAACAGGTTGCCCCCGGACGAGCTGGCCAGGGCCACCGCGTACCCGTACGGGTCGGGCGCCTTCTCGGGCAGCCCCGCGTCGGCCAGCGCGAGGCGGGTGGCGGCGAAGCCGAGGTGCGTCCACCTGTCGGTCTGTACGAGCTGCCGACTCTCGGCGTACGACTCGGCCGCGAAGTCGGGCACCTCGCCGCCGAAACGGGTGGGATAGCCGGCCGGGTCGAAGAGCGTGATCGGTCCGGTGCGCCGGGTGCCGGCCAGCACGGTACGCCAGTGCGCGTCCACGCCGACGCCGCTGGGCGCGACCACACCGATGCCGGTGACGACCGCCCGGGCGGTGCTCACGCCGCCGCCGGGAGCCGGCGGAACACCATCGCCGACTGGAAGCCGCCGAACCCGCTGCCCACCGACAGTGCCACGTTCACCGGCACCTCCCGCGCCTCGTTGGGTACGTAGTCCAGGTCGCACTCCGGGTCGCGGGTGCTCCAGTTGGCCGTCGGCGGTACGACACCGAACTCGATCGCGAGGGCGCAGGCGGCCATCTCGATCGACCCGATGGCCCCGAGTGAGTGCCCGATCATCGACTTGATGGAGCTGATCGGCACCCGATACGCGGCCTGGCCCAGTGCCCGCTTGAAGGCGGCCGTCTCGTGCCGGTCGTTCTGCCGCGTGCCCGAGCCGTGTGCGCTGATGTAGGAGACCTGTTCGGGGATGATCCGGCCCTGCCGCAACGCGTCGGTGACGGCGAGGCCCATCTCCAGCCCGTCGGGGCGCAGCCCGGTCATGTGGTAGCCGTTGCTGCGGCTGGCGTAGCCGGCGACCTCGCAGTAGACGTGGGCGCCGCGCCGTCGGGCGTGCTCGGCCTCCTCGAGCACCAGCACTGCCGCACCCTCGGCCAGCACGAACCCGTGCCGGTCGGCGTCGAACGGGCGGGACGCGTGCGCCGGGTCGTCGTTGTCGGGACTGGTCGCCTTGATCGCGTCGAACGAGGCGACGGTGACCGGCGAGATCGGCGAGTCGGCCGCACCGGCCAGCACGATGTCCGCCTCACCGTCCACGATCATCTGGTGGCCGTAGCCGATGGCGTCGATGCCCGACGTGCAGCCGGTGGAGACCACCTGCGCCGGGCCGTGCAGCCCGTGCCGGCAGGCCACGTCCGCGGCGAGGCTGCTGGGCACCAGCGCCTGGTAGAGGTACGGGCCGCCGAGCGCCGCGTCGACCAGCCACCGCCGACCGTGCTCGCTGACCCGCACGTACTCCTGCTCCAGGGCCATCGTGCCGCCCACGGCGGTGCCGAGCACCACCCCGGCACGGTCCCGCTCGGCGTCGTCGAGCACCAGGCCGGCGTCGGCGATGGCCTCGGTGGAGCAGGCCAGCGCGAACTGCACGTACCGGTCGGCGCGCCGCCGCTCGCTGTCGGTGAGCCCGGCGGCGACCGGGTCGAAGTCGCACTCGGCGGCGATCTGCGAGCGGAACGGCGACGGGTCGAAGAAGCTGATCCGCCGGGTGGCCGTACGTCCCTCGGTGATGGTCTTCCAGAACCGGTCCCGGCTGGCGCCGCCGGGAGCGACCACACCCACACCGGTGACCACGGTCCGACGGGCGGTCATGATCCGCCCCGCTGTTCGACGAGTTCGGTGTCGACGTGCCCCAGCTCCGGGCGCGGGGCGAGCGGACCCAGGTGGAAGACCACCTCGGCCGACTCCGAGCCGGTGTTGCGCAGCCGGTGCCGCACGTTGACCGGCACGAACAGAGCCTCGCCGGCGGCCACCTGGGTCGGCTGGTCGTCCAGGTCCACGGTGATCGCGCCGCGTGCCACGTACAGGAACTCCTCGCTGTAGGGGTGGTAGTGCTCGGCGATCCGCTCCCCCGGCGCGAGCGTCGCCACCCCGAGGAAACCGGAGGTGCTGCCGACGGTGCGGGGGCCGAGCAGCACCCGCAGCTCGCCACCGCGTCGCCGGTCGGCCGGTACGTCTGATGCCACGATCAGCCGGGTGCCCAGATCACTCATCGCCGGCCTCCGTCCCGGCGAGACCGGCGACCGGACCGACCTGTCCGGCGCGTTCGCGGGCAATCCGCTCGACCCGGTCCTTGATGACCGCGAGTTGGATGACGCTGTTGGTGTTGATCCGTTCGGTCATGGCGGCGTTGTCGACGGGCGCGGTCGGCTTCATGGCGAAGTCCTGCGTCCAGGTCATCCGCGTGCCACCGGCCTCCTCGGTGTAGCGCCAGTGGATCCGCATGTACTCGAACGGCCCGGTCTCCACCCGGTGCGCCCGCACCTGACGGCTGACCGGGTCGGCGGTGCGTTCACTGACCCAGCTCCAGGCCACCCCGTTCTCGTCGGGGTACATGGTGAGGCGGAACCGCACGGTGTGCCCGTCGCGGTGCAGGATCTCCACCACGGCGTACTCGGTGAACAGCTCGGTCCAGTTCGCGACATCGTTGGTGACGTCCCAGACCACGGCGAGCGGCGCCTCGATGACCACGAAGTTCTCGGTGTGCCCGGGTGGGTCGGTGCGGCGGGCGACGAGGTCGGCCACCGCCCCGATGCTCAACTGCCCGGCCTGTTCCGGGATGCTCACCTGCCACCGGTCGGCGACGACCGCGGAGAGTTCCAGCAGGGCGAGCGAGTCCATGCCCAGCTCCTCCAGGGACGCGGCGGGCGTACGGGCCGCGGCGTCGGCGTCCAGGCCGCAGTGCGCCACCAGGATGTCGGTGATCTCGGCGGTCATCGGGCGACCATGGGTGACGGTCATCGTGTCCTCCTGTGGGTTACGTCGGGCTCCGCGGCGGGCGCGGCGCGAGGTGTGGGGGTGGTCGCCGGCTGCGGTGCGGGCGCGGCGAGCAGACGGTCGACGAGGCCGGTGGTGTAGCGGCCCTTGCGGAACCCGGCGTCGTCGAGCACCCGTCGGACGAATCCGATGGTGGTGTGCACGCCCGGGCCGGCGATGTCGAACTCGTCGAGGGCTCGTTCCAGCCGGTTGAGCGCCAGCTCCCGGTCGGGCGCCCAGACCACGACCTTGGCCAGCAGGGAGTCGTACCAGGGGCCGACCAGGTAGCCGGCGCGGGCGTGGGTGTCCACTCGGGTGAACGGTCCGCCCGGCGGGGTGAACCGCTCCAACCGTCCGGGTGTCGGGGCGAAGCCGCGCGCCGGGTCCTCGGTGTTGACACGGCACTCCACCGCGACGCCGCGCAGCCGGATCTCCTCCTGCCGCCACCGCAGCGGCACACCGGCCGCGATGTGCAGTTGCTCGTGGACCAGGTCGATCCCGGTGACCATCTCGGTGACGGGGTGCTCCACCTGGATCCGACAATTGATCTCCAGGAAGTGGAAGCGTTCCTCGGCGTCGACCAGGAACTCCAGCGTGCCGGCGCCGACGAAGCCGACCTCCAGAGCGCCCCGGAGCGCGGTCTCGGCGATGCTGTCGAGGGTCGCGGCGGACAGCGCCGGAGCGGGCGCCTCCTCGACGAGCTTCTGGTGCCGGCGCTGCACCGAGCAGTCCCGGGTGCCCAGGTGCACGCCGTTGCCGTGGGCGTCGCAGAGCACCTGCACCTCGACGTGCCGCGCCTCGGTGAGGTAGCGCTCGACGTACACCCGGTCGTCGCCGAAGGCGGCCTGGGCGGCGGCCCGGGTCCGCGCGTACGCCCGGGCCAACTCGGTCGGGCGGCGCACGACTGTCATCCCCCGGCCGCCGCCACCGGCGGCGGCCTTCACGATCACCGGATAGCCGACGGCGTCGGCGACCTCGGCCGCCGCGACGGCGGTCGGCACCGGCGCGACGCTGCCCGCCGGCAGCGGCAGCCCGGCCCGGCTCATCAGGGCCCGGGCCGAGGACTTGTCGGCGAGCGCCGCCATCACCGCCGGCGGCGGGCCGATGAACGTCAGGCCGTTGTCCGCGCAGATCTCGGCGAAGTCGGCGTCCTCGGAGAGGAACCCGTACCCGGGATGCACGGCCTGCGCGCCCACCTGTCGGGCCGCCTCCACGATCGCGGCGGCGTTGAGGTAGCTGCGTCGGCTGGACGCCGGTCCGATCCGGACGGCCTGGTCGGCGAGGCGGACGGCTGCGGAGTCCGCGTCGGCGGCGGAGTAGACCACCGCCGTGCGGATGCCGAGTTCGCGGCAGGCCCGCAGCACCCGCAGGGCGATCTCGCCCCGGTTGGCGATCAGCACGGTCTCGAACACGTGGTCACCCCCGCCGTCAGGCCGGATCCAGCTCGACCAGCGGCTGGTCGTACTCCACCGGCTGACCGTCCTCGACGAGGATCGCGACGACCCGACCGGCCCGGTCGGCGCTCACCTCGTTCATCAGCTTCATGGCCTCGACGATCGCGACCGGCTGGCCGGGGCGGACCAGGTCGCCGACCGCGACGAACGGCCGCGCGCCAGGTTCCGGCGCCCGGTAGAAGGTGCCGACGATCGGCGCCCGGACCGCGGCGCGTCCGGGCACCGGGGGCCGGATCAGCGCGGCCGGCGGGCCGGGCACGGCCACGGTCGGCAGCGGCGTGGTGACGGCCTGCGGCAGAACCGGGGGTACGTCCGATCCGGCGGCCGCCTCGCCCGGGTGCCACTCGACCTCGAGCACCGTCGTCCCGCTGCGCAGCCGGATCCGGCGTACCGGTCCGGCCAGCTCGGCGAGCAGGTGGCGCGCCTGTCGACGCAGTCCCGCCAGCACCTCCTCGTGGTCCGTGTCGGTCTCCTGCGGTCCGTTCGCCGGGAGGCGCCCGTCGACGTCCGCCCGGCCGTTCGGGCCGTCGGCGGTGGACACGGTGGCGCCGGCCGTCATCGAGCACCCACCTGGGCGCCGGCGCGGGTGGCGCCGAACCGGCGGAAGCGCTGCCGCCGTAGGCGGACCAGCATGGCGGGCGGCACGTCCAGCAGCGGTAGCAGGTTGGCCAGCAGCGCGGCGCGCAGCCGCCGGGCGGTCTCGGCCGGGTCGTCGTGGGCGGCCGTGGCCGGCTCGGGGACGATCTCGTCGACGACGCCGAGGCGGCACAGGTCGGGTGCGGTCAGCCGCAGCGCGCGGGCCGCCTGCGGCGCCGCCGAGCGGTCCGGCCAGAGGATGGCGGCGCAGCCCTCCGGACTGATCACCGAGTAGACGGCGTGTTGGAGCATCAGCACCCGGTCGGCGACGCCGAGGGCCAGCGCGCCACCGCTGCCGCCCTCACCGGTGATCACCGTGACGACGGGGGTCGGCAGCACGGTGAGGGTGAGGATGTTCTCCGCGATGGCCGCGGCCTGGCCCTGCTCCTCGGCGTTGATCCCCGGGTCGGCGCCGGGTGTGTCGACGAGGGTGATCACCGGCAGGCCCAGTCGGGCGGCGAGACGCATCAGCCGTAGCGCCTTGCGGTGCCCGGCCGGGCTGGCCATGCCGAAGTTGCGGGCGACCAGGTCGGCGGTGGTGTGGCCCTTCTGGTGACCGATCACCATCACGTGCCGGCTCGCCAACCGCGCGAGACCGCCGACGACCGCGGGACAGTCCCCGCCGAGCCGGTCGCCGTGCAGCTCGACGAACCCGTCGAAGACGGAGTCCAGATAGTCCAGGGTCGTGGGTCGGCCCGGGTGGCGGGCCGTCCGCACGGTCTCCCACGCGTCGTGCGTCGTCGGCTGCGGGCCGTCGCCGGCCGGCGGACGCTGCCCGTCCGGTGGGACCGCGTCGGCCAGGCGCTCGTGGTGCCGCGCCGGCTCCTGCCGGGGTACGGGTGTGCGCGTCGGACGGCCGGCGCGGGCCGCGGCCAGCAGGGCCGCCAGGCAACCTCGCAACGACCGGCGCTGCACCACCATGTCCACCTGACCGTGGCGCAGCAGGAAGTCGGCGGTCTGGAACCCCTCGGGCAACGCCCGGCCGGTGACCTGGCGGATGACCCGTGGCCCGGCGAACCCCATCCGCGCGCCGCTCTCGGCGAGCACCAGGTCGGTGTTGGTGGCGAACGACGCCGCCACCCCGCCGTAGGTCGGGTCGGTGAGCACGCTGACGGTGAGCAGACCCGCCTCGCGCAGCGCGGCGATGGCCTGGCTGACCGTGGCCATCTGCATCAGCGACAGGGCGCCCTCCTGCATCCGCGCCCCGCCGGACGCGGTGACCAGGACGAGCGGCACCCGGTCGTCGAGCGCCCGCTCGGCGGTCCGGGTGATCAGCTCGCCCACCGCCACGCCGAGGCTGCCGCCGAGGAACCGGAAGTCCATCACCGCCAGGGCGGCCGGGTGCCCGCCGATGGTGGCGGTGCCACAGAGGACCGCCTCGGGCAGGCCGGTGGCGGCGCGCGCCGCGGTGAGCCGGTGCGGGTACGGCAGCACGTCGACGAACTCCAGCGGGTCCGCCTCGGGCACCCGGTCGGGCAGCAGGCGCAGCGAGCCCGGGTCCGCGAGCAGCCGCAGCCGCTCCGGCGCGCCGAGGCGGGAGTGTGCGCCGCACTCCGGGCAGACGTCGAGGTTGCGTCGCAGCCGTTTGCGGTAGAGCAGGGTCGCGCAGCCAGCGCACCGGGACCAGAGCTGTTCCTCCTGCCCCGCGGTGGCGGTCACGAGCGTCCCCCGGCGTCCGGGGCGTCGAACCGGTAGAAGCAGTGCGCCATCGCGTCGCGCGGGGAGCTCCAGGTCGACAGGTACGGCGAGACGTACGGCCGTAGCCGGTCGCTGACCCGGACGAACTCGGGGTGTTCCCGGGCGGCCTCCACCGCCGGCTGCGCCGGATGCTCGGTCTCCAGCAGGTGCACGTAGAGGTCGTGCAGTCGGTACAGCGCGCGGTGCCGGACGCCGACCAGGCGCGGCAGCTCGGTCGCGTCCGACTCGGCGAAGATCTCGGCGACCCGTTCCTCGGCGGTCGGTACCACCTTCGCGACGATCAGCGATCGGTCCATGGCTGGGCCTCCCCCCACGGCGTCCAGGTCGGCTCGACGAGCCTGCGGACGCGCTGGACGACTGCCGCCACGATGCGGGAGCCGTCGTCACGACGGCGTCACGGCGACGGACCGGGCAGCGACGCCCAACGGTGACGCTGCGTTGACGCAACCTGTGCATGAGCTATGCGTCCCTTGTGTGCAGCGCGCCCCGACGAATTGATGTTTTAGCAGTTCGGAACCGATTTCATGGTTACCTGGTGAGCGACGACAAGCCGCCGTCGGCGTTGACGCACCGTGACTGTTATTGATAATCTTCACGGTGGTCAGCCCGGCGGCTCCGCGGGTGGTGCCATGCCTGGACAGCCGTGGTCGGATTCCATCGACGGAGTCGACGGTGGCGGCGCGGGCAGTCGATCCGGGACACAGCAGACAGTCGGGACGAGCGTTCCGCAGGGGGTGCCGCCGTGGCCGCTGATCCGTCCGTGCCGACCGCCGGAGGTCCCGGCGAGGGCGACCTCACGCTGCACCTGCTCGGCGGTTTCCGCCTTCTGCACGCCACCGCGCACATCGTGGTGCCGCGCGGGCTGCAACGGGTGATCGCGCTGATCGGGCTGCGCCCCGGCGCCACCCGCAGCCAGGTGGCCGGGCTGCTGTGGCCCGACGTGTCCGAGGAACGGGCGCTGTCCTCGCTGCGGACCGCGCTGTGGCGGCTGCGGCAGGACCCGTGCTGCCCGATGACCGTGGCCGGCGACACCGTCCGGCTGGCCCCGGCCGTACGCCTCGACGTGGACGACCTCGTCGGGACGGCCGAGCGGGTCCGCAACGGCGACGACCCGCGGACCACCGCCGGCGCGCTCGCCGCCGGCCGGCACGACCTGCTGCCCGGCTGGTACGACGACTGGGTGTTGCTGGACCGGGAGCGGCTGCGGCAACTGCGTCTGCACATGCTGGAGCAGGTGTCCGCCCAGCACCTCGCCGCGGGTCGACACGGCGAGGCGTTGGAGGCCGCGTTGGAGGCGATGGCCGCCGAGCCGCTGCGCGAGACGCCGCACCGACTGGTGGTACGCATCCACCTCGCCGAGGGCAACGCCTTCGAGGCCGTACACGCCTTCTACGTCTACCGGGACCTGCTGCGCCGGGAGCTGCGCCTCGAACCCAGCCCGGCGATGAGCGCGCTGCTCGACGACACGCTCGCCCCGATCCGGGCGGCCAGCCGCCCCGCCACCGGGCGGGACACCGCCGCGCGGCCGTCACCGGCCGGACGGCCGACGTGACGGTGACGTGACACGTCCTACGGCACGGTGACCGCATCGAGCACGTGACCACCGGCCCCCGGGTCGGGATCGGCCACCGGCGGAAGGGGTCCCATGAGTCGTCTACTGATCGTCAGCCGGATCATCCCGGGCGCGGAGGGGCGGGTCGCCCAGATCTTCGCCGAGTCCGACGCCACCGAACTGCCCGGTCTCACCGGCGTCACGCACCGGTCCCTGTACTGCCTGCACGACGTGTTCGTGCATCTCATCGAGACCTCGGACGTGAACCCGGGCGCCCTCGCGGCCGCCCGCAACCACCCGCTGTTCCAGCAGGTCAACGAACGGCTCGCCGCGCACACCTCGCCGTACCTGTCGACCTGGCGCTCCCCGAAGGACGCCATCGCCGACTGCTTCTACCGCTGGGACGCGGTCGACGCGGCGGCACCCCACCCGGCGGGCTGACATGTCCACCGCAGGACCGCACGTCCTGATCATCGGTGCCGGCACGGGCGGCCTGTGCCTGGCGCACGGGCTGCGTCGCGCCGGGATCAGCGTGGCCGTCTACGAGCGCCACCGGCACAGCGGCGAGGGGCTGCTCGGATACCGCGTGGGCATCGGTCCCACCGGCAGCCGGGCGCTGCGTGACTGCCTGCCGCCACAGCTGTTCGCCACGTTCCTGGCCACCTGCGCCCGGCCGCCGAGCTACTTCAACGTCGTCACGCAACGGCTTCGGGAGACCGCGTCGTTCGAGCTGCGTCCGGCGGTCGATCCCGTACGCACCGAACACTCGGTGGCCCGGACGGTGCTGCGCCAGGTGCTGCTCACCGGCCTGGCCGACGTGGTGCACTTCGGCAAGACCTTCGTCCGGTACGAGCAGCGTGACGACGGCACGGTCACCGCGTACTTCGCCGACGGGAGCAGCGCCACCGGTGACCTGCTGGTGGCGGCGGACGGCACGCACTCGGCGGTACGCCACCAGTACCTCCCGCACGCGGTCACCCGCGACGCCGGCACCATCAACATCGCCACCCGCATCCCGTTGACCCCGCAGACCCGCGACCTCGTGCCCGAGCGGGTCGGCAAGGGCATCTCGCTCATCTTCGGCGCCGGCGGCACCATGGGCGTGCTGCACGTGATGGAGTTCAAGTGGAGCCCCGACGGGGCGATCAAGTCCGGCGTCAACGACGAGGACGCCGCCCTGCTCCGGGCCTGGTCCGGCCTGTCGGAGAACACCAGCGCCGACTACATCAACCTCATCATCTGGAGTACGGCCCGTCGGTTCCCGGTCGACGTGCTGCAACGCCGGGGCGAGGACCTGAAACGGGTCGCGCTGGACCTCACTCCCAACTGGCATCCACACCTGCGGGAACTGCTGCGGATCAGCGATCCGGGCAGCGTCCTGCCGATCAAGGTGAGCACGTCCGAACCGACGCCACCCTGGAAGAGCAGCACCGTCACACTGCTCGGGGACGCCATCCACACGATGACGCCGGGGCGCGGGGTGGGGGCCAACACCGCGCTGCGCGACGCCCGGCTGCTCTGCCGGCACCTGTCCAGCGCCGTCACCGGGGACAAGACGCTCGTGCAGGCCGTGGCGGACTACGAGGCCGCGATGGTGCCCTACGGCTTCGCGCGGGTCGCCGAATCGCTGAACCGCAGCGGCACCAGCGGCGACGACCGGATGTACCGTCCGGTGGTCGGGCGACTCGCGCTGCTCGGCGCGCGTGGCTACTTCGGAGTGACCAGCCGGGTGCCCCCGCTGCGACGCCGTTTCGTCGACGACTTTCACACCTACGAGGGCGACCAGGACTGACCACGGCACCACCGACCCGGGTACGGCGTGCGAGCGCCGGCCCGGGTCGTCCTCTGTCCATGCCCCGTGGTCGGTCGCCGCGCTGGTCGGGGCACGCTTGCGGCGCTGGTCGGGGCGCGACGACGGCCTGGGCGGGTGGACGGTCCGGGGCGACGCTGCGTCACCCGTCGCGCACCACACGCGGTGACGGACGACGGCGCGCGCCATACGGCCAGTCCTCTCTGTCGTCGTCCGAGCGCGTGTGCGAAGCTGCGGCGAGTTTTTCTCGTGACTTTCTCGACGACGTGAGAGGGAGGTTCGCCGTGGAGTGGTCTATCGGACACTCGCTGATAGTGGTAGTGGCGTTGTTGCTGGGCCTGGCCGCCGGATGGTTGCTGCGCGGCCGGCAGAGCGCGGGGGTCACCGGCAGGCCCATCGTGGACGGTGATCCCGTCGCTGGTCTGGCCGTTGTCAGCAGCCCGGAGCCACCGGCCACGACCGACGAGGCCCGACCGGCGGCGAGCATCGACTCCCCGCCCGTGGTGGTGGCCGACGAGCCGGCCCCGGTGGACACGGTCAGCGCGCCTGCCGCCGTGACCACCTCGGACGATTCCACGCCGAACGCCGTCGACCCGGGCGACATGGCCCTCACCGACCCCCCGCCGCCCGTTCCCGCCGCCGAGCGGACCGACGAGATCGACGAGCCGGTCACTGCCGACGAGCAGTCCGGCCCGGCGACCGTGATCGCCCCGCGCCAGCCGCTGGACGACAGCACCGACACGCCGTCGCCCGAGGCCACCCCGGCCGAGACCGCACAGGCGGAGACCAGCCCGGTCGAGACCAGCCCGGTCGACACCACGCCGGTCCACCCGGTCGACGCCGGCCTGAGCACGACTGACGCCGCCGAGACCGACGCCGAGCCGGCAGAGCCGGCCGTCGCCACGCCGGTCGCGACCACGGCGGCCGACAGCACGCCGGCCGACACCACGCCGGCCGACACCACGCCGGCCGACACCACGCCGGCCGACACCACGCCGGTCGACGCCACGCCGGCTGAGACCTCGCCGCTCGACACGACGCCGGTCGACACCACGGCGGTCGACACCACGCCGGCTGAGACGTCGTACAACGAGGCGACGCCGGCCGGGACGGCGGCGGACGTCGACGACGCCGAGCCGGTGCGGGCCACGCCGCCGGTCCGGGACGCCGACACCACGCCGGCCACGGCGGCGAGCGCGGACACCGACCCGACGGGCCGGGCCGACGACTTCCGCCGTATCCAGGGTGTGGGGCCGAAGATGGCCGCCGCGTTGCAGGCGGCCGGCGTGCGTACCTACGGCCAGCTCGGCGCGCTGGACGAGCCGGCGCTGCGCGACCTGATCCGGGCCGCCGGTCTGCGCGCCGCGCCCGGGTTGGCCACCTGGCCCCAGCAGGCCCGGTTGCTGGCCGGCGTCGGTGACGAGGCGGCCGCGGTGCTGCCCGGCGGCGACCAGGGCTGAACTGCCACCGTGAACCCCCGGTCTTCCGCGCGGACGACCGGGGGTTCGCTCGTTCCGGCCGCGTCACGAAGGGTGCCCGCCGCTGCCCGTGATCGACCACCCCGGTCGGGGGACGAGGGGACGAATCCCCAGGTGGCGCGCGGCGCTGCTGGCTAGCGTCGGTCGAGGTGGGCCGGACGGTCCGCCGAGTCCACCGGCACCGCAGGAGCGAGCGTGCACCTCCCCGCGCCGGAGCCCGGCCCGGAGAGGTCCCGACCACCGGTACGCGACCCGGAGTCCCCGCGACGAGTGACGCTGCTCGAACTCTTCTTCGACCTGGTCTACGTGGTGGCGCTCGCGCTCATCTCGCGGGGCATGGTCACCCAGCTCGACTGGCATCGCGCCGGGCAGGCGTTGATCCTCCTGGCCGCCGTCTGGTGGACGTGGGCGATCACCACCCTCGTCACCGACCTGTACGACCCGGAACGAACCGAGATCAAGCTGCTGATCTCCGCCGTCATGTTCGGCGCCCTGCTGATGACCACCGCGATCCCGGAGGCGTTCGGCGCGCGCGGCCTCGTCTTCGCCGGCACGTACGTGGTCATCCACCTCGGCCGCGGGCTGTTCCTGATGCCGGCCGTGCGCCGCCAACCGCAGACCCAGCGCAGGGCGTTACGCATCTTCGCCTGGTTCGCCGTGTCGGCGATCCCCTGGATCATCGGCGGGTTCGTCGCCGGCGACGCCCGGATGGCGTGCTGGGCCATCGCGCTGGCCATCGACTACACGGGCTTCCGGCTCGCGTACCCGGTGCCCGGGCTCGGGGTGGTGCCGGAGCCGCAGCGCAACGTCACGGCCGAGCACCTCTCCGAGCGGTACCAGCAGTTCTTCATCATCGCCCTCGGCGACGCCATCCTGACCATCGGCACGATGTTCAACCTGAACCACACCGAGGCGCAGAACATCGTGTCGTTCGCCGTGGCGTTCGCGACCACCCTGTTGCTGTGGCGGATCTACGTCCACAAGTCCGGCCAACTGCTGCCGTCGGCGATCAAGATGTCCGGCGCGCCGGGGAGGTTCCTGTTCACCGCGCCGTACACCCACCTGCTGATGATCGCCGGAGTGGTGACCACCGCCTCCGGGTTCGACCTGGTGCTGCACGACCACCCCGGCCGTACGCCGCCGGCCTGGGTGGCGGTGATCCTCGGCGGCCCGGCACTGTTCCTGGTGGGTCGGTCCTCGTTCGAGTACGAGGTGTTCAGCAGGGTGTCGCCGTCCCGGGCCGGCGGCCTCCTGGCCCTGTTGACGATCGCGCCCGCGGCGATGTACCTGCCACCGTTGGCCGCCTCGTTCGGCGCGCTGGTGGTGCTGGCCGGGGTCGCGTACGCGGACCACCTCCGCAGTCGAGGCAAGCCGCCGGAGTCCCCCGCACCGCCGCACTGAACCGGCCGCCGGCCGGCGGCCGGTTCACACCAACGCGCCCGCGTACGCCCGGGCCTGTAGCCGCTGCCCGGCGTTGTCGCCGAGGCGGACCTGGAGGCCCAGTGGCACGGCCGCGCGGCGTACGTCGTCGACGTGCAGCGAGCCGTGCCGGTCCACGGTCAACACCGGCGGCTCCTCCAGCTCGCCGACGGGCGCGTGGAACGAGAGCAGGGTCACCGAGGTGGTGAGGTAACCCGGGTAGGCGGCACGGGCCACCGCCTCGTCCGGGTGGGCGAGCACCACCAGGTCGTCGAGGTGGGCGAAGTCGGCGGTGAGCGCGCCGGCCTTCCAGTGCGCCGGCTCGTCGACGGCCCCGGTGTGGTGCCGGGACCGGTTCGCCGACGTGATGTAGAGGTGGTCGGTGCCGGTCTCGGCGAGCGCCCGCTCGAAGAACGTGTTGGACGGGCAGGTGAGACCGGGAGCGATGACCTGGGCGGTACGCAGACCGCTGTCGACCTGTGTCAGGTGCTCGGGCAACCGGTCGGCGGCCGGCCCGCGGAAGCCGAACGGACCGCCCCCGTAGAGGGCGTCCATCAGGGCCCGCACCCGGCCGACCGGCAATCGCGGCGAGATGCGGGACCAGTCGAACATCCCCGGGATCCGCCCGATCGCGGTGGTGATGCTGCCGACCTGGTGAGCCGCGCGGCCCTTGGCCAGGTTGACCCGGCGCACGGTGGCCGGGTCGGGGCGGGTCACGAGGGCGTAGACGTTGGCGAACGCCACCGCGACGATCGCGCCGCCGGCGAGCGCGCGGGCGGCGACCGCGACGTCCTCGGGGCGGTCGATGTGCAGCGACGGTGTCGGGACGTCCATGGGTCCTCCTCGGCGGGCCGTGAGGCAGTTCTACGTCCGCTGCCCGCTGCGACGGCCGGGTGGGTCGGCGATCCGATAGCAGCCCGCCGATACGTGGTGCGGGCGGCTGATGCCGACATCAGCCGGACGGACGATGCCGCCGGGCACGCCTTCCGATCACCGTTAGCCGCGCGACCCGATTGGGTACAACGCCTGCACCTCAGATACACCACATTCCTTCAGGAGGCAGCGATGCGCGGCACCTCGATACTCGGAGTCATCGTCGTGATCTGGCTGGTGATCGGTGCGATCGCCGGCGGTCAGCGCGGGTACTACAGCGGCGACGACACCAACTGCGCCGAGGCGGGGACGATCCTGGTCACGGTCGTGGCCGGACCGCTGAACTACATCGGGGCCAACCCGAAGGTGAAGTGCAAGCTACCCGAGCCGTCCAAGTAGGACCGACGCCGTCGAACGGCCCGCGCCCGTGCAGGGCGCGGGCCGTTCGACGTCCGGGGTCGCCGGCTCGATCCCCCGCAGAGCGGGCGCGGGCGGTCGGGGTTGCCACACCGCCTGGGCCGTCCTAGGAGGCTGGTTCGGAGGCGTGGCTGCGGCGACGGGACGAGCACGCCCGCCCGGACGCTGTCCGGGCGGGCGGATGTGCTCAGGATGGATGACGCTGGCAGGCCTCAGCGGAAGCAGTGGGCGATCGGTACGGCGCTGCCCTCGCAGTTGGTCGGCTCGTTCTCGACGACGACGCTCTCGTCGTCGATCTTGATCTGGGCGTGCTCGGCGAAGATGCCGCCCGGCTTCACCGTGGCCGCGTTGTGGGTGACCTTGGTCGTGTAGAGCGCCACCGAACCCGCGGAGGCGTAGATGCCACCGCCCTTGGACGTCGCGCCGACCGCCTCGTTACCGGTCACGTCGCTGCCGCGGACGAGCAGGTTGGACTTCTCGGCGTAGATGCCGGCGCCGATGCCGTGCGTGGTGTTGCCGGCGACCACGCTGTCGTCGAGGGGCAGCAGACCCTTGACGGTCGAGATGCCGCCGCCGTTGACGGTGGAGGTGTTGCCGCGAATGGTCATCTTGCGCATCACGAGCACCGCGTCGGAGTTGGCGGCGCCGCCGCCGACCTGTGCGGTGTTGTTCAGCAGCTCGGTGTCGTAGACCTTGGTCCGGGCCGAGAAGCTGGCCAGGCCGCCGCCCTGCCCGGCGCTGTTCTCGGCGAGCGTGCTGGTGTCCACGTCCGCCGCGCCCCGGTAGTTGCCGAGCCCGCCGCCGTACCCGTTGGCGCTGTTGTGGCGGAACTCCGAACGCTTGACCGTCAGCACACCGCCGTTGAGCAGGCCCCCGCCCTTGCCCGCGGCGCCCGAGGCGCTGTTGCCGACGAACGTGGAGTCGGTGACCACCATGTTGCCGTCGTTGAAGATCCCACCGCCACCGCCCTCGGGCGACAGCGACGTGCTCTGGGTGACGGTGACCCGTTCCACCACCGCCGTCGCGCCGTGCACGACGTGCACGCTGCCGCCCTCGATGGCCGAGCGGCCGTTGTGCAGCTCGACGTCGCGCAGGGTCAGCTCGCCCCCGTCGCGGACGGTGAAGAAGCGGAACGCCTCGGCCTGGGCGTCGCGCGCGATGGTCGCGCCGGCCCCGTCGACGGTGATGGGCTGGTAGATCACCGGCAGGCCGGCCGTGTCGTCGGCCGGGTTGTGCGGCGGGGCGTCGGCGTCCCCGGGGGTCTCCGCGGCGTCGGCCTGCTCCCGGGCGTCACGAATCCCACCGTCGTACTGGTCGGTCTCGTGGAACGCCTCGGTCAGCGTGTACCGGCACCGGGGAGCGAGCCGCAGCTCCCCGCCGCCCTCCGCGTTGGCCGTCACCAGCGCGGCCACCAGCTTCGCCGCGTCGCAGGGCACCTCGACCACGCCCCGCTTGCCGGTCCCCGGAGTGTGCGGCCGGGCCCGCTCGGCGTCCTCCCCGCCGCGCTCCGGGGTGGACCCGTCTCCGGACCGCCGGTCGTCGTCGCGATCGGCCGCGGAGGTCAACCTCCCCAGGACTCCGAGGGAGAGGTCACGGTCGGCGGCGGCGGCGACGCCGGCCACGCCGGCCGCCCCCACCACCAGGCTCCCGGCCAGCAGCCCGCCGGCTAGGAACCATCGGGACCGCCGTCGGGGTCGGGCTGGGCGGTCTCCTGGTCGGTACGTGGACATCCGGTGCCTGCCTTCCTGCGTACGTGCCATGACCACGCCGCATCCGGGCGCGGGGGGGCCGGACGTGCCGCCGACCACCAGAGGTCACGATATGACCGCAATACGGACAGGAGGGTGTGAACGTGAATAGTGCTGCCATTCATCTTTTTCGGCACCTTCGGCACTAGAGGGCTCGGTTCACCCGCCGACGTGGATGCCGGGACGACGCAGGGGGTCCCGCTCGGTACGGCGGATGATCTCCCGCACCACCGGCGGGGTGTCCCCCCGACCGAGGATCAGATAGCGCAGCAGGTGCGCGATCGGGCTGCCCTCGGACCACTCGAAGTGCGCGTGCGGACGTACCCCGGTCGCGTCCCGCAGCGCGAGCAGGATCGCGGCGATCGCGTTCGGCGCGGCCGGGCTGCTGGCCCGCAGCACCCGGAAGCCGGCCACCTCGACGCCGTGCACCTGCAGCACCTGGCTGAACCCCGACGGGTCCACCACGTCGATCTCCAGGAACAGCACGTCCGCCGCCCCGGGCACCGGATTCATCCCCCGCTGCGCCCGCTCCTTGATCGTGTACTCCTTCACCGAACCGCTCTGCCGCTTGTTCGCGATCAGGTGCAACTGCCCGTCGTGGGCCAGCGACTCGGCGACGAACCGGCGGGCCGGTTCGTCGAACTCGATCCGCTCGGCGCGCAGCTCGGTGGTCCGGGTGATCCGGGAGATCAACGACACCGCGACGATGCCGAGGATGAACAGCGCCGAGATGGTGATCCCGTCCGGCTGCTCGATGACGTTCTCCAGCAACGCGTACAGCAGCACCAACGTCAGCACGGTGAAGCCGACGGCCCCGGCACGGTGGCGACGCCGGATCGCCGAGATGGTCACCGCCACCGCGCCGGAGACCATCATCGCCAGGATCCCCGTGGCGTACGCGCCGGCCTGGGCGTTGACGTCGGCGCGGAAGGCGATGGTGATGGCGACGCTGACCACGGTGTAGACGATCACCACGGGGCGGACGGCGCGTGCCCACTCCGGTGCCATGCCGTACGAGGGCAGGTAGCGGGGCACGATGTTGATCAGCCCGGCCATCGCCGACGCCCCGGCGAACCAGAGGATGAGCACGCTGCTCACGTCGTAGACGGTGCCGAACACCTCGCCGAGATGGGTGTGCGCCAGGAAGGCCAGCGCCCGTCCGTTCGCCGCGCCGCCCGGCCGGAACTCGGCGGCCGGGACGAGCGCCGTGGTCACGAACGTCGTCGAGATGAGGTACACCGACATGATCAAGGCGGCGGTGGTGAGCAGCCGCCGGGTGTTGCGGATGCGGGCGGCCAGCCGTGCTGCCCGGTCCGGTCCGTCGGCCGCCACCAGGGGCATCATGCTGACTCCGGTCTCGAAACCGGACAGCCCCAGCACCAGCAGCGGGAAGGCCAGCACGGCGGTGAGCAGCACGTGGCCCGGTCCCCCGCCGCTCGCCGTCAGGGCCGCCGTCCAGTCCGACACGATGGCGGGATCGTCGGCGATCCGGGCCACCGCGACCACCACGATCACCGCGTTGAGCACGAGGAAGACCGCCACCAGCGGGATGGCGACCACCACGGCCTCGCGGAAGCCGAGCAGGAACACCCCGCCGAGGACGAGCAGCAGCGCGACCGTGACCAGCACCGGCACCGCCCGGCCGTGCAGGGCGTCCGGCAGGTACGGGTTCTCCAGCAGGTGCACGGTGGCGTCGGCCGAGGACAGGGTGATCGTGATGATCCACGAGGTGGCCACGAACCCGAGCAGCACGAGCACGAAGATCTTGCCCCGCCAGAACGGCAGCAGTCGCTCCAGCATCGCCACCGAGCCCTGCCCGTGCGGGCTTTCCTGGGCCACCCGGCGGTACATCGGCAGCATGCCGAACAGGGTCAGCGCGACGATCAACAGGGTCGCCAGCGGCGAGAGCGCGCCGGCGGCCACCGCCGCGATGCCCGGCAGGTACGACAGGGTGGAGAAGTAGTCCACGCCGGTCAGGCACATCACCTGCCACCAGGCGTGCCGGCGGTTCTGCCCCTCGGCCGTCTCCGGGCCGGGTGGCTGCACCTGGTGCTCGAAGAGCCACCGCCGCAGCGGGCTGGCCGGCGGCGCCGAGCGGGCCGGACTGTCCACCCGCTCGGGCATCACGACACCCTGCCGACCACCCCGGTGCGGGCGGGCCGGATCGCGGGCGGCGCGCAGCGCCGGGTCCGGCCCGGTCGGCGTGTGGCGTCGTCCGTCCCAGCGTCGCGGTTTCGCCCGGTGCTCGTCAGCCATCGCCCGTCCCACCCTCGCAGGTCCTGATCCGACCGTAGGTGCCAGCCGACGGCCCGAGCGGCGGAACCGGGTAGCTGGATGCCCTGGTCAGGACAGGTCCGCGCCGGTGGACGGCCGAGGCGGGGTCGCCGGCTCGACGACGCCTACCGCCGGGCGACGGTGTCCCCCACCGGTCACCCGGGCCGGCGGACGACGCGCGGCGACGATGCGGATCGGGGCTGCTCTCATCGCGCACCCGGCCGGGCGGCGGGCCGCGAAACCGGGCCGCCCGGTCGCAGGGGGCCGGGCCGCGCGGGACGGGGTCGGGCGGCGGGACGGCGCCGGGCCAGGACGGTCATGGCGCGGGCGTACCCGGAACGGGCCCGCCGACACCCCCGGATGCTCCCGCTTCCACGCCCCTGCCGACGACCGACGCCGTTCCCCGCCCGCCACTCCCCCGTCGCCGGCCGGCACCCCCCCGGCGGGGCGGCCCCCGCCGGGGGGGACGTCGCCCCCCGTAGCAAACAACAAACCCCGTAGGGTAAGGGTTTGTGGAGGATG
>NZ_JBEXIL010000031.1:0-79219 GCF_040608555.1 Micromonospora sp. NPDC005172 | reverse complement strand
CGCCACGGCGCACGGCCACGCCAAGACGGCCATCGTGCTGCTGCTCGCGCACTGCACGGCCGAGGAGGCCGCGGCACGGCTGCGTGCGGCCGGGGGGGCGGTCAGGCCGTGTGGTCGACGACGATCTTGCCGAAGGCTTCGCCGGAGTGCAGGCGGGCGAAGGCGTCCTCGACCCGGCTGAACGGGACCACGCTGTCCACCACCGGGCGGACCTCGTTCTCGGCGCAGAACGCCAGCAGCTCGTACAGCTCCCCGGGAGTGCCCATCGACGTGCCCAGGATCTCCAACTGCATGGCGAAGAGCCGACGCAGGTTGACCGACGGCTGGTGGCCGGCGGTCGCGCCGGAGACCACGATCCGGGCCATCGGGGCGGCCGACTTCATCGAGTGCTCGAAGGTCGCCTCGCCGACCGTCTCGATCACCACGTCGACCCGCTCCGGCAGCCGGGCGCCGGGCTCCACAGCGGTGGCCCCGAGAGCGGTGATCCGCTCGCGCTTGGCGGCGTCGCGGCTGGTCGCGTACACCCGCTTGCCCATTGCGACGGCGAGCGCGACGGCCGCCGTGGCGACGCCGCCGCCCGCGCCCTGCACCAGCACGCTGTCGGCGTCCGCGACGCGGCCCTTGGTGGTCAGCATCCGCCAGGCGGTCAGCCAGGCCGTGGGCAGGCACGCCGCGTCGGTCGCCGCCATGCCGTCGGGCAGCGGGACCAGGTTCGACCGGGGTACGGCGACCCGCTCGGCGAGGGTTCCGGCGAAGTGCTCGGAGAGGATGGAGACTCCGCGCGGGTCACCGGGAGTGACGACGACCGGGTAGACGACCACCTGGTTGCCCTCGGCGTCCACGCCGACCGCGTCGCAGCCGAGGATCATCGGCAGCTGGGCTTCGGTGAGCCCCACCCCGCGCAGCGACCAGAGGTCGTGGTGGTTGAGCGAGGTGGCGCTCACCTGCACGGTCATCCAGTCGTCCTCCGGGTGGGTCGGCTCGGGCCGCTCACCGACGGTGAGGGCGGCCAGCGGATCGGCGTCGTCGAAGCGGGTGGCGAAGGCAGCACGCATGATCGGCACGGTAACAAGCTGAGCGCTCGTTAAGAAGGGCTCACCGTCGGGCCACGCCGTCGCGTCGGGCGGCCTCCGCGACGGCCTCGGCGACGGCCGGGGCGACACGCGGGTCGAGCGGCGACGGCACGATCGCGTCAGCGGTCAGCGACTCGGCCACCACGCCGGCGATGGCGTCGGCGGCGGCGACCTTCATCCCCTCGGTGATCCGGGTGGCCCGCGCGTCCAACGCGCCCCGGAACACCCCGGGGAACGCCAGCACGTTGTTGATCTGGTTGGGATAGTCGCTGCGACCGGTGGCGACCACCGCGACGTGCCGGGCGGCCACCTCGGGGTGCACCTCCGGAGTCGGGTTGGCCAGCGCGAACACGATGCCGCCGGGCGCCATGCCGGCGACGGCGGCCTCCGGGATCTGCCCGCCGGACACGCCGATCAGCACGTCGGCGTCGCGCAGCGCCTCGGTGATGTCGCCCTGGCGGCCGTCGGCGTTGGTGCTCGCCGCCAACTCGGCCTTGCCACCGGTCAGCTCGGTGCGGTGCGGGCCGATGATCCCCTTCGAGTCGCAGACCACCACCTGGTCGGGGTTGACGCCTCCGGCGATGAGCATCTTCGTCACCGCCACACCCGCCGCGCCCGCGCCGCTCACCGCGACCCGCAGGTCACCGAGCTTGCGATTGAGCAGGGTGGCGGCGTTGCGCAGCGCGGCGAGCACCACGATCGCGGTGCCGTGCTGGTCGTCGTGGAAGACCGGGATGTCCAACGCCTCGTCGAGTCGCCGCTCGATCTCGAAGCAGCGCGGCGCGCTGATGTCCTCCAGATTGATGCCGCCGAACGAGGGGGCCAGCGCCCGCACCACCGCGACGATTTCGTCCACGTCCTGGGTGTCCAGACAGATCGGCACCGCGTCCACCCCCGCGAACTGCTTGAACAGCACCGCCTTGCCCTCCATCACCGGCAGCGCGGCGCGCGGTCCGATGTTGCCGAGCCCCAGCACCGCCGAGCCGTCGGTGACCACCGCGACCGCGTGCGACGCCCAGGTGTACTCGTCGGCCAGGTCGGGATCGGCGGCGATCGCCTCGCACACCCGGGCCACCCCCGGGGTGTACGCGAGGGAGAGGTCCTCGCGGCTGGTGAGCGGCACCGTCGACGCGACGGCCATCTTGCCGCCGACGTGCAGTTGGAAGACGGGATCAGCGGGGTCCACGACGGACGAAGACATGGCGGTGACTCCAGGATCTGTCGAGCAGATGTGAGGCGGCGGGCCCGGCCGCGAGGTGGGCGGCGAGCAATGGCACGCGGCGCGGGGGGTCACCCGGGCACTTTCCGAGCATAGTGTCGCCACTGCCCCCCGGATGTGAGCAGGGTCATATCTCGCGACGAGGCACCCGTCCGGGGCGCGGCCAGTAGCGGACCACCACCCGACCCCGTACGTCCGCCACGCCGTACGCCCGGGAGTCGTCGGTGATCAGGTCGTTGTCGCCGCGTAGCCACCAGCCACCGTCCTGCGGCCGGACCGCACGCTTGACGACCAGCAGTTCCGGCCGCGTCCGGAAGACCGCGACCACCACGTCACCGGCTCGGATCGGACGTCCCCCCGAGCGGACCAGCACCGCGTCGCCGTGCCGCAGCGTCGGCGCCATGGACGGGCCGATCACCGTGACCGCCGTCAGCGGGCCGCGCAGGCGGGGCGCCTCACCCGGGTGATCGGCGCGCACTGGTTTCACCTCCACCCGGTTCGGGGAGCATTCTCAGGAGTAATGTCGCCTTTGATCATCGCAAACTTCCCATGGAGGATCCCGATGCGACTTCCACGCATCCTTGCGCCCCGCGTCACCGCGAGCGCTCACTGCGACCTGCCGTGCGGCGTCTACGACCCGGCCCAGGCCCGGATCGAGGCCGAGTCGGTCAAAATGATCTGCGAGAAGTACCAGGCGAACACGGACCCGGAGTTCCGCACCCGGGCGGTCATCATCAAGGAGCAGCGCGCCGAGCTGGTCAAGCACCACCTGTGGGTGCTCTGGACCGACTACTTCAAGGTGCCGCACTTCGAGAAGTACCCGAACCTGCACACCCTGTTCAACGAGGCCACCAAGCTCGCCGGCGCCAGCGGCGTCAAGGGCAGCCTCGACCCGGCCACCGCCGACCAACTCCTCGCGAAGATCGACGAGATCGCGAAGATCTTCTGGGAGACCAAGAAGGCGTGACCAACCCCGTCACCCCGACGATCCGGCCGGTACGTCCCCAGGACGTGCCGGCCGTCGTTGCCATGGTGCACGAGTTGGCGGAGTACGAACGCGCCCCCGATGAGTGTCACCTCACCGAGGACCAGCTCACCTCGGCGCTGTTCGCGACTGCGCCAGCGCTCTTCGGTCACGTCGCTGTCGACGAGCGCGACGAGGCGGTCGGCTTCGCCCTGTGGTTCCTCAACTTCTCCACCTGGGCCGGCGTGCACGGCATCTACCTGGAGGACCTGTACGTCTCCCCGGCCGCCCGGGGCACCGGCGCGGGTCGCCTGCTGCTCGCCACTCTTGCCGACATCTGCGTACGACGGGGATACCGGCGGCTGGAGTGGTGGATGATCGAGTGGAATCCGGCCGCCGGCTTCTACGCCTCGATCGGCGCGGAGCAGATGAGCGAGTGGGTCCCGTACCGGCTCAGCGGAGACGCCCTGCGGGCTCTCGCCGCCCGAGCGGAGGCCGCCGACACGCACCCGGGCGACTGACCGGGTAGAGTCCCCGACCGGGGGGATGAGCGTGACTCAACTGACCGGCCAGCCAGCGACCGACGACGACGTGGTGCACCTCACGGTGCCCGCCGACGGCGGTTACCTCGGCGTGCTTCGTACCGCCACCGCCGGCCTCGCGGCCCGGCTGCAGTTCGCGCTCGACGAGATCGAGGATCTGCGGATCGCGGTCGACGAGGCGTGCGCCATGTTGCTCGCCATCGCCACCCGGGACGCCGAGTTGGAGTGTCGGTTCTCCGTCACCAACGACGCGCTGACCGTCGAGGTGACCGTGCCGACCGTCCGCGGTGCCACGCTGCCCGCCGAGTCGTCCTTCGCCTGGAAGGTGCTGACCGCGCTGACGACGTCGGCGTCCGCCACGGCCGCCGACGGCCGGGCGACGATCTCGTTGCTGACCCGCCGCTCCGGCGGCTACTGACCGACGGGACCCGCGTCGAGGCGCGCCGACCCGGGCGGTGCCGCACGCTCGCGCTGAGCGCGCTCCGCCGGGCAGGGCCGCACGCCAGGTCACGTACGCCGGTCGGGGTTACTCGAAGCCGAGCGCCCTCGTCGTGGGCGGGCTGACGAGCAGCCAGCCGACGCCCAGGCCGAGCGCCATCAGCGGTACACCCAGCCACCCCAGGCCGGCCTGGATCATGAACCAGCCGATCGGCAGCAGCATCAGCTGGAGGACGATCGCCGGGGCGCGTGCGCCGGCACGACGCCGCAGCAGCGCGCGGCCCAACGCCCAGAGGGCGACGGCCGCCCCGACGGCGAACGCGGTCACCAGCAACGCCGACGCGAGGTCGGTGGTGGTGGCGGTCAGGTCCGCCCAGACCAACCAGACCGCGATCAGCCCGACGGCGACCGCCTCCGCCCACAGCAGCCGCACCGCCCAGCGAAGGGTGACGGGAATCGGGGCCGAGTCGATGGTCACGCGCGCCACGATACCCGTGCTACCGAGAGGTAAAGTGCCGCCCATGCGGGCCGTCCTGGTGGTCAATCCGAAGGCCACCACCACCAGCGAACGCAGTCGGGACGTGCTTGTCCGCGCGCTGCGCAGCGAAGTCGACCTCAGTGTGCGCTACACCCGTCGCCGGGGGCACGCCATGGCGCTGGCCCGGGAGGCTGCCGCCGAGGGCGTCGACCTCGTCGTCACCCTGGGCGGTGACGGCACCGTGAACGAGGTGGTGAACGGCCTGATGACGGCCGAACCGCCGGCCGGTGTCGAGGGCGCGTCGATGGCGGAGCGGCTGCCCGCGCTGGCCACGGTTCCGGGCGGGTCGACGAACGTGTTCGCCCGCGCGCTGGGTCTGCCCCGGGAATGGCCGGACGCGACCAGCATGATCCTGGAAGGGCTGCGCCTGCGCCGGCAGCGCACGGTCGGGCTGGGCCGCGCGGACGACCGCTACTTCACCTTCTGCGCGGGGTTCGGCCTGGACGCCGCCGTGATCCACCGGGTGGAGCAGGCCCGCCGCAAGGGGCGCGTCTCCACTCCCGGGCTCTACTTCCGCTCGATCATGGGCCAGTACTTCTTCGCCTCGGACCGACGGCATCCCGCGATCAGCCTGGAGCGGCCGGGTGAGGCGTCGGAGGGCGAGCTGGCCACCGTCATCATCCAGAACACCGCGCCGTGGACCTATCTGGGTGACCGGGAGGTCAACCCGAACCCGGAGGCGTCGTTCGACCTCGGCCTCGACGTGCTGGCGCTGCGTCAGCTCCGGGTGGCTAGCACAACACGGACAGTGACTCAATTCATGTCCCGGCAGCCAGATCCGAACGGTCGTCAGGTGTTGCGGCTCCATGACACTGCGGAGTTCACCCTGCTCTCCAGCCGTCCGCAGGCGTTCCAGCTCGACGGCGACTATCTTGGCGAGCGGGAGAAAGTCAGATTCACCTCCATTCCGGCCGCACTCAGAGTAATCTGCTAGGTCTCGGGTACTGCCCTTGGTCGACGCGGCGCCGCAACCGCACCGGCAGGCACCGCCACACCGAGGGGCAGGTGCCGGAAATGTCAGCAATGTCACGCGGACTGTACTATATTGATCCTCGACTGTGGCACGGCGGGTAACCAGGAAGGCACTGGAACCCGGACAAATGGGTTGTGGGCTTGCTCACCGCGCGGAGTTTTTCCGAGCGTCACCCTTGACATCACGAGCGTTCGTGAAAGTATTCACAAGCGAACTTGAGTTACCGGGACATTGCCTGGATATGCTCGTCAGGTTGAGCTGTTCCAGCAGGTCCCCGGGGGCTAACTGCCTGCTCACGCACTGCCGAATGGTCAGACGCAAACGGTCACCATCGGCACTGCGGATGCATATAGGAAAAGAACTGCCCGCAATAAATTGCCACCCATCCAGAATGAGGAGTGTTGCCGCCATGGACTGGCGTCACCATGCTGTCTGCCGCGACGAGGACCCGGAGCTGTTCTTCCCGATTGGGACGTCCGGACCGGCTCTCCTTCAGGTCGAGCAGGCCAAGGCCGTCTGCCGGCGCTGCTCCGTCACCGACCAGTGCCTCCAGTGGGCGCTCGAGTCGGGTCAGGACGCCGGCGTCTGGGGCGGGATGAGCGAGGAGGAACGGCGCGCTGTCAAGCGGCGCGGCGGCCTCCGGGTGCTGCGCGCTCACTCCGCCTGATCCCCCAACGACACAGCAGTACGCCCCGGCAGGTCCGCCTGCCGGGGCGTACTGCTGTCCGGAACCGTGTCGGTCGCACGAGCGGTCAGGCCGCCACGTCGACCCGGTGCAGCACCAGCTCGGCCAACTCGGGCGCATCCGTCAACGGGGCCGCCACCGCCACGGCACCGGCCGCCCGCGCGGACTCGGTCACCGCGTCGTGGAACAGGCCCGGCGCGAGGAAGTACGCGGCCACCGCCACCCGGCGCGCCCCAGCCGCCCGCAGGCGGGCAACGGCCACACCGGTCCCCGGCGGGGCCGCCGAGGCGTACGACACCCGGCAGGGCACCCCGAACTCGACGCCGAGCGCGTCCGCCACCCGGCCCACCGAACCCCGCGCACGCGCGTCACGGGTGCCCGCGGCGGCCAACACCAGCGCGTCGAAGCGACCCGGGGCGACCTCGCCGAGCCGACGGCGCAGCCCCGCCAGCAACGCTGGTGCCACCGTCCCGTCCGCAGGGCCCAACACGTCTGTCACCCGTACCGTCAGCGTTGGTCCAGCCGTCGTCGCGGCCGCGACCGCGGCAGGGATGTCCACCCGGTGGTGGTAGGCGGCGGTCAGCAGCAGCGGCACCACCACCGCACGCCGATGCCCGGCCTCGGCCAGCGTGCTCAGCACCTCGGTCGGCCCCGGCTCGGTGTGGTCCAGCCAACTCGCCCACACCGCGAGGCCCGGCCGGGCCGCCGACACCGCCCGAGCCAGCGCCCGGGTGGCCTCGGCGGCTCGCGGATCACGGCTGCCGTGGGCGACCAGCACCACCGGGTCCGCCCCGCCGGCCGCATCCGGGCCGGTCGGGGTCGTCGACGACGCGGTCAGACGTGCAGCCCGCACTCGGTCTTCTCGAACATGGCCCACCGGCCGGCCCGCGGGTCCTCGCCGGCCTTGGTACGGCGCGTGCACGGCCAGCAACCGATCGAGCCGTACCCCTGCTTGAACAGCTCGTTGACCGGCACGTTCCAGCGGGCGATGTAGGCGTCCACGTCCCCCTGCGACCAGGCCGCGATCGGGTTGACCTTCACCTTGCCGCGCCGGTTGTCGAACGTCACCACCGGTGTGTTGGCCCGGGTCGGCGACTCGTCCCGGCGCAGTCCGGCGGCCCAGGCGTCATACCCGGACAGGGCCCGCTCCAACGGCTCCACCTTGCGCAACTGGCAGCAGTCGTCCGGTGACTTGTTGAACAGTCGCGGACCGTACTGGCCGTCCTGCTGCCCCACGGTGAGCCGGGGTCGGATCGACCGGACGTTCACCGGGAGCGTACGGGCGACCTCGTCGCGTACGCGGAGCGTCTCGGGGAAGTGCAGACCGGTGTCGAGGAAGACCACGTCCACTCCCGGGGCGACCCGGGACACCAGGTGGGCCAGGACGGCGTCGGCCATCGAGCTGGTGACGCAGAAGCGGTCACCGAAGGTCTGCGCCGCCCACCGGGCGATCTCCAGGGCGGGGGCGCCCTCCAGGTCCCGAGCAGCCTGCTCGGCCAGCGTGCGCAGCTCGTCCGGGCTGCGCCCGGCCGGAGCGGTCGACGTCTGCGCGCCCGGACCGACCAGGCGCAGGCTTGCGGCGGACACGAGACTCATCGGGTCACCGCCTGCGAGAGCAGCCCGGTGAACTTCACCGCGAAGACCCGGGCGCAGGCGTGGCACTCCCAGGCGCCGTGACCCGCCTCGTGCGGCCGCAGGTCCTCCTCGCCGCAGTACGGGCAGTAGAGGGGTGCCGCTCGGTTCTCGCTGCTCATCGCAGTTCCTCCTCGTCGACTCTGATCACCCAGTTGGCGAACGTCTCGCCCTCGCTGCGCCCGGCCAAGTAGCGAAGGGCCAGCCGTTCCACGTACTCCGGAAGCTCGTCGGCGGTGGTCTTGAGGCCGCGCAGCTTGCGGCCGAAACCGGCGGTCTGCCCCTGCGCCATGCCCAGCCCGCCACCCAGGTGCACCTGGAAACCCTCCACCTGCCGGCCGTCCGGGCCGACCACCAGCTGACCCTTGAGGCCGATGTCGGCGACCTGGGTGCGGGCGCAGGCGTTCGGGCAGCCGTTGATGTGGATCGAGATGTCCGCGTCGAAGTCGCGCAGCCGCTGCTCCAGGCGAGCCACCAGCTCCTCGCCCCGGGCTTTGGTCTCGACGATGGCGAGCTTGCAGTACTCGATGCCGGTGCACGCCATGGTGCCGCGCCGCCAGGCCGACGGCCGGGCCTCCAGGCCGATCCCGCGCAGCGCGTCGACGAGCGACTCCGTCCGCTCCGACGGCACGTCGAGCACCAGCAGCTTCTGGTACGGGGTGAGCCGCACCCGGTCGCTGCCGTGCGCCTCGACCACGTCGGCCAGCTGGGCGAGCTGCCCACCGGAGACCCGCCCGACCACCGGGGCCGCCCCGACGTAGTGCCGCCCGTCGGCCTGCTCGTGCACGCCCACGTGGTCGATCGGCTTCGCCGGCAGCTCCGGTGCGGGACCGTCGAGCAGCGTACGACCCAGATAGTCCTTCTCCAGGACCTCGCGGAAACGCTCCACGCCCCAGTCGGCCACCAGGAACTTCAGCCGGGCCCGGTTACGCAGCCGGCGGTAGCCGTAGTCGCGGAAGATGCCGACCACGCCGGCCCACACGTCGGGAATCTCGGCCAGCGGCACCCAGACGCCGAGCCGCTGGGCCAGCATCGGGTTGGTGGAGAGCCCGCCGCCGACCCAGAGGTCGAAGCCGGGGCCGTGCTCGGGGTGGTCGACGCCGAGGAGGGCGATGTCGTTCGACTCGTACGGCGTGTCGACAAGCCAGGAGATGGAGGTCTTGAACTTGCGGGGCAGGTTGGAGAACTGCTTGTCGCCCACGTACCGGGCGACGATCTCGTCGATCGCCGGAGTCGGGTCGAGCAGTTCGTCGCGGGCCACCCCGGCGACCGGGCTGCCCAGCACGATGCGCGGGCAGTCGCCGCACGCCTCGGTGGTCTGCAGGCCTACCGACTCGAGGCGACGCCAGATCTCCGGCATGTCCTCGACCCGGATCCAGTGGTACTGGATGTTCTGCCGGTCGGTGATGTCGGCGGTGTCCCGGGCGAACTCCCGGGAGATGTCCGCGATGACGCGCAGCTGGGCCAGGCTGAGCTGCCCCCCGTCGATACGGACCCGGAGCATGAAGAACTCGTCCTCCAGCTCGTGCGGCTCCAGCACGGCGGTGCGCCCACCGTCGATGCCCGCCTTGCGCTGGGTGTAGAGGCCCCACCAGCGGAACCGGCCGCGCAGGTCCTGCGGGTCGATGGAGGCGAAGCCGCGGTGCGCGTAGATGTTCTCGATGCGGGCCCGAACG
This sequence comes from Micromonospora sp. NPDC005172, assembly GCF_040608555.1. NCBI lineage: Bacteria > Bacillati > Actinomycetota > Actinomycetes > Micromonosporales > Micromonosporaceae > Micromonospora > Micromonospora sp. NPDC005172. Next base: position 69,479 of record NZ_JBEXIL010000031.1, on the reverse strand, counting down.
TTGAGCGGGTCGTCATCTTTCTTGATCCGCTCGTTGGGGTTGAGCGGCTCGCGGTGACCGAGCGCCCACTGACCCTCGCCCCGGGGTCGGCGCGGCGGCCGGGCGGGCCGGGCCGTCGGGTCCTCGGACCGGGCCGGGATGCTGCTGACCGCCATCGCGGCGTCCTCCGTTGTTTGCTGTGCCTCGGGGCACGCGCGGGGCGCGGCGGCCGGCCCGCCGAAGCGGGCGGGACAACGGTGTCTTCAGACAGCCGGCGCGGAGCGCGCCCGAGACAGATTGGTCGGGCGTCGTCAGTAGGCCGGACAGATCGCGCTGCGCACGCGGCCGTAATCGACGTGGCGGCGTGCCACGAAGCGGCGGACGACAGCGGCGGTCATGCGCCCATGCTGCCACACCCCATGGGAACCGGCCAATGTACACGTGCCGCATCCCACATCACGGGCCGGCCCACCACTGTCGCGGGCCACCCCCGGGCGAGGGTACGTCCGTGGCAGGCTCGGACCGTGGGCGGATTGTCCGGGAAGGCGATCGGGGTGGTTCGGGGCGGGCCGGTCTGGCTTCTCCCGGCGCTGCTGACCCTGGCGGTGACGCTGACCGGGATCGACTCGGCGCAGCTCTGGCGCGACGAGTTGGCCACCTGGAGCGCGGCCACCCGCTCACCGGGCGAACTGGCTCGACTGGCCGGCACCATCGACAGCGCCACCGGCCCGTACTACCTGCTCATGCACGTCTGGACCGCACTCGCCGGGGACTCCACGACCGCCCTGCGGGTACCGGCGGCGTTGGCGATGACCGTCGCCGCGGGGCTGCTCGCCGTGCTCGGGGCGCAGCTCGTCGACCGGCGCGGCGGCCTCTTCGCCGGGCTGCTGTTCGCGGTGCTGCCCAGCACCTCCCGGTACGGCCAGGAGGCTCGCCCGTACGCCCTGGCCACCGCGCTCGCGGTGCTCGCCACGCTGCTGCTGGTGACCGCGCTGCGCCGACCGGGATGGGGCCGCTGGACCGGATACGCCGCAGCCGTGGCCGCGCTCGGGCTCACGCACCTGATCGCGCTCACCCTGCTGGCCGCGCACGCGGTGGTCGTGCTGATCTGCTGGTGGCGAGGGCCCACCGCGGCCGGCATCGCCACTCCGGCCGGGCCCACCGTCCGGGACCGGCGGGTGTGGGGCTGGGCGCTCGCGCTGACGCCGGCCGTGCTGGTGGTGACCCCGCTGCTGCTGCGTGCCCGCGCGCAGCGGTCCGAGCAGCTGAACTGGGTCGACCCGGCCCGGCTGGACGACCTGAGCGCGCTGCCCGGCGGCGTGGCCCAGAGCAGCGTGGTCGGCGGCCTGCTGGTCGGGGTCGCCGCGCTCGGCGCGGCCCGGCTCGGACGGCGTGCCCTGCTGCCGCTGAGCGCCGTGCTGCTGCCGGTCCTGCTGCTCTTCGCGGCCGGCGCGGTCGTACCGCTGTGGGTGCCCCGCTACCTGGTGTTCGTCGTGCCGTTCGCCTGCCTGCTGGCCGGCGCGGCGCTGGCGTCGGTGACCGCGCCGGCCGCGCTGACCGTGGTGGTCCTCGCCGGACTCCTCGGCCTGCCCGACCAGGCCGCGCTACGCCGGACCCACGAGTGGCCACGCAGCGCACCGGTGGACTACGCGGGCGCCGCCCGGGTGATCGCCGACGGCCAGCGGCCGGGCGACGCCGTGGTCTACTCCCCCCGGCGCAGTTGGCTCTTCCTCGACCTGGGCACCGCGTACCACCTCGACAAGCCCCCACGCGACGTGCTGGTCACCGAGGACGAGGTCGCTCGGGGCGACCTGTGGGCCGCCGAGTGCCCGCAGCCGGCACAGTGTCTGACCGGTACGACGCGCGTGTGGCTCGTCGTCGCCGGCCGGCAGGCCGAGCCGCTGGCCGGCGTGCAGGGCGCCAAGGGTGACGCTCTGCGCGCCGGGTTCACCGTCGCCCAGGTCTGGCAGCGCCCCGGCCTGACCGTAGCCCTGCTGACCAGCCGCTGACCGCCACGCCACCGGTCCACGCGGCCTCGGCTGACGACCTGATCGTCCGGCATTCGGGCCCACCTCGACGAGGCTGATGCCTCTGAGTCATCTTGATGACTCAGAGGCATCACGCTCATTCTGGTATCCGCTCCCCGGAAGGGGTCGCCGGCAGCGGGCGGCTCAGCCCTGCGCGCGGCCGTCGTGCGTGCTGCGGGCCAGCGGGACGACAAGCAGCGCCTCGGTGCCACCGTTGGCGCCCGCCCGCAGTTCGATGGTGCCGCGCAACTCGCCCGTGACCAGGGCCCGGACGATCTGGAGGCCGAGCCGGCTGCCACGTTCGGCGTCGAACTCGGGCGGTAGCCCGCGCCCGTTGTCGGTCACCGACACGTGCAGCATCTTGCGGAACCGGTGCGCCGAGACCACCACCTCGGGCCGCAGCGACGGATCGATGTCACCAGCGGCAGCCGGCACCATGCCCGAGGCGGTGGGCGCGGCTGGCTCCTCCGCCTCGTCCGCCGATGGGAAGCCGTGCTCGACGGCGTTGAGCAGCAGTTCGTTGAGGACCATCACCAGCGACGTGGCGATCTCGGCCGGCAGTACGCCGAAGCTGCCCTGACGGCGCATGCCGACGCTCACCTCGGTCGCCGCGACCTCGGTCGCCGCGCTGGCCACCCGGTCGACGATGCCGTCGAACTCGACCGCCTCGTCGCTGGACATCGACAACGTCTCGTGCACGAGGGCGATCGAGGCGACCCGGCGGACGGACTCCTCCAGGGCGACCCGGGCCTCCGGCATGGCCACCCGGCGAGCCTGCAACCGCAGCAGCGCGGCCACGGTCTGGAGGTTGTTCTTCACCCGGTGGTGGATCTCCCGAATCGTGGCGTCCTTGGTGATCAGAGCCCGATCACGGCGCCGGACCTCGGTGATGTCGCGCACCAGCACCAGCGCGCCGATCGGCACACCGGCGGGCATCAGCGGCAGCGCCCGGGTGAGCATGGTCGCGCCGCGCGCGTCGATCTCCCGGCGGGGCGGTGCCTCGCCGCGCAGCGCGGCCAGGATGCCGTTCGCCGCCTCGGTGCCGTCCAGCGGATCGCCGGCCAGCCGGCGGTGCAGCGCGGCCAGGTCCTCCCCCACCAGGTGCGAGGCGTAGCCCAACCGCCGGTACGCGGACTGCGCGTTCGGGCTCGCGTAGGTGACCTTCCCGCCGGCGTCCAACCGCACCAGGCCGTCGCCGACGCGGGGTGCGGAGGTGGTCTCACCCGGGTGCCGGGTCGGCGGGAAGGTGCCGTCGGCGATCATCTGGGCCAGGTCGTCGGCCGTGGTCAGGTAGTTGAGTTCGAGCTGGCTTGGGGTACGCGCGGTGGAGAGGTTGGTGTCCCGACCGACCACGGCGATCACCTCGCCGGCCTCGCCGTCGGCGGTGCGCAGCCGCACCGGGATCGCCTCGTGCCGGGCCGGTACGTCGCCGTACCAGACCGGGTCGCCCTCGCGCCAGATCCGCCCCTGGGAGTAGGCGACCCCCAGATGGGCCACCTCCGAGCCGCCGATGATCCGGCCCACCTGGTCGTCCTGGTACGCGGTGGGCGCGGTCGTCGGGCGGACCTGGGCGACGCAGAGGAACGTCCCTTCGGCGTCCACCGGCACCCAGAGCAGCAGGTCGGCGAAGGACAGATCGGAGAGCAACTGCCAGTCACCGGCGATCCGGTGCAGATGGTCGATGTCGGCCGGACGGAGGTGGGTGTGCTCCTCGGCGAGGTCGCGCAGCGTGGACACGGTGACCAGGGTGCCACGCCGCGCCACGTCTCACATCGTCGCGGTGACCTTCTTCAGGCCGCGCGGCGCGTCCGGGTCCTCACCACGGGTCAGTGCCAACGCCAGCGCCAGGCGCTGCAACGGCAGGATGTCCAGCAGCGGGGCGTACCGCTCGTCGACCTCGGGGACGGCGAGCCGCGCGGTGCCCGGCACGTCGGCGGAGCCGACCACCACCACGTCGGCGCGGCGTTCGCCGAGGCGGGGCAGCACCTCGCCCATCGACCGGCCGCCGGGGCCGGAGCCGACGACGGCGAGAACCGGGACCTCCGGATCGGTCATCGCGAGCGGGCCGTGCAGCAGGTCGGCGCCGGAGAAGGCGAGCGCCGGCAGGTACGAGGTCTCCATCAGCTTCAGCGCGGCCTCGCGGGCGGTCGGGTAGGCGTACCCCCGGCCGGTGGTGACGAGTTGGCGGGCGAAGCGGTAACGCGGCGCGAGCTGGGCCGGGGTGTCGTCGGCCAGGGTTTGGGCGGCCAGGTCGGGCAGCGCGGCGAGCGCCTCCCGCTCGGCTGCCGGGAGGACGCCGTCGCCGGCCCGGATTCCCTCCACCAGCATCAGCAGGGCGAGCAGTTCGGCGGTGTACGTCTTGGTCGCCGCCACCGCGCGCTCGTGCCCGGCGGCGATGTCGATGCTCAGCTCGGCCGTCTCGGCCAGCGGGGAGCCGGGAGCGTTGGTCACCGCGAGGGTGAGCGCGCCGGAGGCCCGCGCGGCGCGCAGCACCTCGGCCAGGTCGGGTGAGCCACCGCTCTGGCTGACCCCGACGACGAGCGCGTCGGACAGGTCGGGGCGTGCACCGAACAGGGTGACCACGCTCGGCGACGCGAGCCCGGCGGGCAGGCCGAGCCGAATCTCGGTCAGATACGCCCCGTAGAGGGCGGCGTGGTCGGACGTTCCTCGGGCGGTGAAGACGACGTGCCGAGGTCGACGCTCGGCCACGGCCGCGGCCACCTGGGCGATCGCCGCCGCGTTGGCGCTGTCCAGCAGGCGCGCGTAACCGGCCGGCTGCTCGTCGATGTCGGCGGCCATTCCGGACCCAGCGGTTGTCACGGACACTCCCCTCGTGCGCGATTGCCGCGCGTTTCCTGCTCAGTCTTGCACTCTTTTGCGGGAGGGAGCAATTATTCGAGCAGCAGTGCGCAGTTGATCACTTGATCATCTCAACATCAACTACGCTGGCCCGGCCGAACAGCGACGACGAGAGGACACCGTGCCCGAGGGAAGGGACAACCCCGCGCTCTCCGCGACGGAGGAGTTGGCCCTGGCCCGTCTGGCACTGGGCGAGGGTGACCTCCACCATGCCGCCCGTCATGTCGCCGGCGCGCTCGCACGGGCGCCCACCCTGCCCGAGGTGCACGAGACGCTGGCCCGCCTCGCCGCGGCCGACAGCGGCGGACTGGACCTCTTTCCGATCAACCACCACACCTTCGTGGGCGCGGTCGTCGCCCGCGCCCATCTGCTGGCCGCCGCCGGCCGCCCCGCCGAGGGTCTGGAACTGCTCGCCGCGGCAACCAGCCACGCGCCCGGCACCGAGTGGGCCGGCGTGCCGTGGGTGACCGCCCCCGAACTGGCCGAACGGCTGGAGCCGGACCGCCTCGCCCGCGTTCTCATGCAGGTCTGCGCGGCGTTGGGCGACCCGGTGCCGCGCGCCGGCCGGGCCGCGCTGACGCCGTACCTCACGCTCGCCCGCAACGCCGTCACCGTCCATCCCGACAACGGGATGCTGCTGGGCGCGGCGTCCGCGCTGGCCCGGCGTCTCGGCGAGATCGCGCTGGCGATCCGCTGGGCCAGCCGAGGGGTACGCTGCCAGCCCTCCAAGATGGGCGAGGTCTGGCTCGGGTACGCGTACCGCAGCGCGGGCCGGACCCGTGACGCCCTCGCGGCCCTGTACCGGGCCGTCGACCGGGACCCCGACGACCTGGCCATCTACGCCGACATCGCGGGCACCCTCGCCGACACGGGCCGGCTCGACGACGCGCTGGAGTGGACCGAGCGGGCGCTGGCCCGCGACCCGACGTTCGACTGCGCGGTGCACACGGCTCACCGCCTGCGGCACCTGCGCGACGGCGACGTGTCCCACCTCGTCGCGCTCGCCGACTTCATCCGTGATCACCCGGACGACAGTCACGAGCACGGCGATCTGGCCCAGTGCTGCCGTGGACGACCCTGGCTCGGGCAACTGACGCCGGCCGGCGGTCCCCTGGTGGACGCGCTCCGACAGGCGGTCGTCGATGACGACAACGGCGTCGGCCACGTCGTACGCCTCCCGGCGGCGGCCCCACCGAGCGCCGTACGGACGGCGACGTCCGTGGCACCCGGGCTGCGGATCGAGGTCGAGGGCTCGGTCGGGCCGGACCCGCACGAGCCTCGGCGCGCGTCCGCGCGGCGGCTCTGGACCTTCGCGGGTCACGTGCCGACGCCGACCCTTCCCGCGCCCTCGGCGGCGGCGGTCGAGCGGATCGGCCAGGTGGCCCAGCCGGCATGGCCGCACCCGCCGGCCGCCTACGACGCGGCCGTGGGCCTGGCCGGGCTCGACGTGGACGACCTACTCGGGCTGCTGGTCCATCCGCCCGCCCCGCCGGCCAACGCGCTGGGCCGACTGCTGGCCGCCCAGGACCCGTCGATCTGGGTTCGCGGGGTGCAGGTGTGGGCCTGTCTGGGACTGTTGCACCAGCGCACCGACGAGCCCTGGGACGGCTCGATGAGACGGCAGGTGCTGCTGGACCTGGTCTGGGGTGTGGAGGACTGGATCACCGAAGCGGCGCTGTTCGCCCTGGTCACCGCCGCCTGGGTGGACCCGGCGGTGCGGCCGGACGTGGCCCGGGTGGTGTCGGAGCGGTTGGCCGACGCGGCGGAGGTGGCCCAGACGCGGCCGGTGCCGATCGCGATCTCGCTGGCCCACCTCGCGCTGGCCGCCCCTGCCGTCGACCCGACCACCGTGGCGCTGGCCAACCGGATGCTCGGCGAGCGGACCCCCCGACTTCCCCGCCCCCGCAACCCGTTACGCCGCCTCTGGCAGCGCCTGACTCACCGACGCTGAATCCCCGCCGTCGCACGGAAGCGCCGCGCCGAGGATCGACGCGGCGCTTCTGCGGGGAGGTTCAGGCCACGGGGGCCTTGCCGAGGGCGACCTCGGCCTCTTCCTCCGGAGTCGCCTGCGGCGGCGCCTCGTTGGCGGTGCGCAGCGGGATCTCCTTGATGAACCAGGCGAGCACCGGGATCACGACGGTGAACAGCACGGCCCAGAGGAACACGTGCGAGATCGCGTCGGCCAGGCCGGTGAGGACCAGCTCACGCGCCTGGGCGGGCAGCTGCTTGAGCTTCGCCAGGTCCATTGCCCCCTCGCCGCCGCCGAACGCCTTACCGGCAGCGGAGTCGGCCAGCCGGTTGGCGAAGATCGCGCCGAACAGCGAGATGCCGAACGAGCCGCCGATCGACCGGAAGAACGTGGCCGCGCCGCTCGCCGCGCCGAGGTCCTTCTGCTCCACGCTGTTCTGGGCGATGAGCATCGAGGTCTGCATGAGGAAGCCCATGCCGACGCCGAGCACGACCATGTAGAGCGAGGACGTCAGCTTGCTGGTGTTGGTGTCGAGCATCGACAGCAGCGCCATGCCGCTGGCCATCACCACACCACCGAGGATCGGGTACGCGCGGTACCTACCGTTCTTGGTGATCGCCCGGCCGATGACCAGCGAGACGACGAGCATGCCGAACATCAGCGGCAGCAGCAGCAGGCCGCTGTTGGTGGCCGAAGCCCCCTGCACGGTCTGCTGGTACAGCGGCAGGAAGTTCATGGCGCCGAACATCGCGAAGCCGAGCAGGAAGCCGATCACCGAGATCAGCGCGAAGTTGCGGTTGGCGAAGAGCGTCAGCGGCAGGATCGGCTCCGGAACCCGGCGCTCCACCAGGCCGAACGCCACAAGCGCCACCAGTGCCAGCACGGCCAGCCCGAGGATCTGCGGCGACGTCCAGTCGTACTCGTTGCCGCCCCACGTGGTGATCAGGACGATCGCGGTGATGCCCACCGAGAGCAGTCCGGCGCCGAGCCAGTCGATGCGGTGCTCGGTCCGGTACTTCGGCAGGTGCATGGTGGTGATGAGCACGAGGAGCGCGATGCCACCCAGCGGCAGGTTGACGTAGAACGCCCACCGCCAGGAGAGGTTGTCGGTGATGAAGCCGCCGACCAGCGGGCCGGCCACCATGGCGATGGCCATGATGCCGGCGATCATGCCCTGGTAGCGCCCGCGCTCGCGCGGCGGGACCAGGTCACCGATGATCGCCATCACGCCGACCATCAGGCCGCCCGCGCCCAGGCCCTGCACGGCCCGGAAGGCGATGAGCTGCACCATGCCGTCCTCGGGTCCGCCGAACATCCCGGAACCGGCCATGCCGCAGAGGGCCGAGCCGACCAGGAAGATGCCGACCGAGGTCAGGAAGACCGACTTGCGGCCGTAGAGGTCACCGAGCTTGCCCCAGATCGGGGTGGAGACCGTGGTGCCCAGGACGTACGCGGTGACCACCCAGGTGAAGTGGTTGAGGCCGCCGAACTCGCCGACGATCCGCGGCAGCGCGGTGCTGACGATCATGTTGTCGAGCATCGCGAGCATCATCGCGATCATCAGCCCGAACAGCACGACCCGTACATTGGGTCGCACGTCGGCCTGGGTTGCCTGAGTCATGGGTAAGCTCCCCCCGAGGATTGTCCTACTTACTTGCCGCCCGGCTAGTCACCTTACTAGCCGCACGGTAAGTTGGGTACCAACTGGCGGTCAACCGAATTGGAGAGCGTGGGTGAGGGAGAGCACAGGCGGCACCCGAGAGCGGATCAAGGCCGTCGCGTTGGAGCTCTTCACCGAGCAGGGGTACGAGAAGACCTCCCTGCGAGAGATCGCCGAGCGCCTGAACGTCACCAAGGCCGCGCTCTACTACCACTTCAGAAGCAAGGACGACATCGTCGCCAGCTTCGTGGAGGACCGGCTGGAGCAGATGGACGCGCTGACCGCCTGGGCCGAGTCACAGCCCGCGACCCTGGCCACCCGGCGCACCCTCATCTCCCGCTACGCCGACACGATGTTCGGCGGCGACATGCCGTCGGTGATGCGCTTCTTCGAGCAGAACCAGACCGTGCTCAAGAGCCTCTCCTCCGGTCAGCAGATGCGCGGCCGGATGATGCGGCTCGCCAGCGCCCTCTGCCGGGGCGACGACTCCCCCGCCGCCCAACTACGCGCCACCCTGTGCCTGTTCGCCGTGCACACCAGCTGGTTCGCCGTGCGGGCACCGGGCATCACCGACGAGGATCGTCGCCGGCTCGCGCTGGAGGTCGCCGACGAACTGCTGGCCGCGATCGGCGGTGCGGAGCCCGACGGGGCCGCGACGCCGAGCGACCCGGCCAACGCACACGGCTGATCAGCCGGTTCTCAGGTGCGGGCGAGCGCCAGCCGCAGGCCGAGCAGGGCCACACCCGCCACCGGCGACCAGTCCTTCTCCGGTGTGCGGACGAACCCGAGACGCTCGTAGAGCCGGTGGGCCGGCACGGCCATCCCCGCGCGGACGCAGATCACGACCGCCGCACAGCCCAGCTCGGTCGCCCGGTCGACGCACGCCCGGACCAGTGCCATGCCGACACCCCGCCCCTGGGCGGCCGGGTCGACGGCCAGCATCCGGAACTCCGCCTCGCCCGGCCCGGACAGCTCGGCGAACGGGGTGCCCGGCAGCACGAAGGTCACCGAGCCGAGCACCGTGCCGGTCGCCTCGTCCACGGCGACCAGCACCGCGCCCTCGGCGGCCCGGGTCGACACGTCGGCCAGCACCGCCCCGTACCCGTGCTCGCCCTTGAGCTGACCATCCGCCTCGTACGCGGCCACGGTCAGTCGGGCGACCGCCGGGAAGTCGGCCGGGTCGGCGAGCCGGACCAGCAGGCCGGTCAACCAATCACCGCGATCAGGTCGCCGTCCTGCACGACGTCGCCCTCGTGGACGGCGAGCTGCTGGACCACACCGTCGGCCTCCGCGACGACCGGGATCTCCATCTTCATCGACTCGAGGATCACCAGGGTGTCGCCCTCGGACACGGTGTCGCCCGCCGACGCGACGACCTTCCAGACGTTCGCCACCATCTCGGCGCGGATCTCCTCGGCCATGTCCACGGCCCTCCCTCTTCGCGATGTGCCTGCCGACGTATCCAATCACGGGAGGCTGGAGCATGGGTGCGCAGCGGCGCGGGACGCCCCCGGGGGAAGGGACGAGGTGCCGGCCGCACTACCATCAGCGGGTCGGACCCGACGCCGGGCGGCCGGTGGGTGCAACCGGCGAGGCCGCGCGCAGCGCGAATCCGACCCATCACGAGGAGGTCAGCATGGCGAAGAAGTCCCGCAAGAAGAAGGCCCGTAAGAAGAGCGCCGCGAACCACGGCAAGCGTCCCAACTCCTGAACGCGCCGACGGGCCGATGCGCCCGTCACCGGTCAGTCCCACCCGGCGCAGGCCGGGTACGCCGGTGGCCCGGGTCGAGATCGACCCGGGCCACCGGTGTTTCGTCGTACGCCGACGCTCAGTCGGCCAGCTCACGGGAATCGCTGGTCTCGAAGACCACCAGCTCGGTGAGCTTGACCCGCAGCCGCTCACGCAGCTGATCCGGCGCGGTCTCGTTGCCACAGCAACGGGCGACAAGTGCCCGGACCTCCTGCTCGAGCCCGTACTCGCGCAGGCACGGCCCGCACTCGTCGAGGTGGTGCCGGATCAACGTGCGCCGCTCGTCGGCGCACTCGAGATCCAGGTAGAGGTAAACCTCCGCGAGCACCTCGCGGCAGTCCGTCTCGTGCGGCTCTCCACAGCTCACGTCACACCTCCCGGCCGGCAGCGGCGGCGGTCGAGCCCTTCGCGGACCGGGCCGGGCTGAAGCCCCGCTCCGAGGCGTACTGCTCGAGCAGCTTGCGCAGATTACGACGGCCGCGGTGCAGACGCGACATCACGGTGCCGATCGGCGTGCCCATGATGTCGGCGACCTCCTTGTAGGAGAAGCCCTCGACGTCGGTCAGGTAGACGGCCAGGCGGAACTCCTCCGGCAACTGCTGGAGGGCCTCCTTCACGTCGCTGTCCGGCAGCCGGTCCAGAGCCTCGGTCTCAGCCGAGCGCAGACCGCTGGAGGTGTGCGACTCGGCCTCGGCGAGCTGCCAGTCGGTGATCTCCTCGGTCGGCGCCTGGATCGGCTGGCGCTGCCGCTTGCGGTAGGAGTTGATGTAGGTGTTGGTCAGGATCCGGTAGAGCCAGGCCTTCAGGTTCGTGCCCTGCTCGAACTGGTGGAAGGCCGCGTACGCCTTCAGGTACGTCTCCTGGACCAGGTCTTCGGCATCCGCCGGGTTACGCGTCATGCGCAGCCCAGCAGCGTAGAGCTGATCGACGAATGGCATCGCGTCCCGCTCGAACCGGGCCCTGCGCTCGTCCGTCTTCTCGGTGGTCAACCGCACATCCCCTCGCGTCGGATGCTTTCCCGCCGAGGATACGCGCACGGACCTGCCCGCAGATTCACTTCCGGCCGGTGTGCTCGTGCTCACCGTACCCACCCCGCCCGGTCCCGCTGTCACGGGCCAGTCCGGACCATCCAACAGCCGTCGTAGCTGCCGGGCGTCCCGCTCGTCCCGTTCCAGGCTTCGTGTCTCGGTCGGCACCGGTCACCCCCCTCGCAGAAAAGTCGTCCGGGGTTGGTAACGCGAGATGACCACTGGGGCATTCCGTCCGGCTCTCCCGTTCCTGGTCCCGGCCCCGGTGGCACCGGCGCTGGGACCAGGAAGGGCCTGGGAGGACTGGCACCGCCTGTCCGAATCGGTCCGACGGCGCCACCGGTTGCAACGACCCGCGCCCGGCACCGGAAACGGTCCGCCGGTCAGTCCGCCGTCCAACCGTGGGAGCGCAGCCACTCCTGTACGACGGTGGCCGTCCCGGCCGGGTCCCGCCGCAGGTCGTGGGTCTCCCCCGGACGGCTCACCACCCGCACGTCCGGCCCGGACGCCGGCATCCCGAACGGGTCCCGGTCGCCGTTGACGACAAGGGTGGGCAGGCCGGTGGCGAGTTCGGCGGCCCGGGAACGCTCCGGCCGGCCCGGTGGGTGCAGCGGAAAGGCCAGCGCGACGACGCCGGCCGCGCCGACCGCGCCCGCCGTCCGGCAGGCCACCCGCGCGCCACTGGAACGACCGCCGACCAGGATCGTGGGTACGTCGGCGTACCGCTCGCGCAGCACGGCCAGCACGGCGGTCCACGCCTCGTCGAGGTGCCCGGCCGGTGCCGGCGCACGCCGACCGGCGACCCGGTAGGGCTGTGTCACCCGGACCACCACGAGGCCGGCCGCGACCGCCGCGTCCCGTACCGCGAGCAGGTCGGGGGCGTCCACGGTGCCGCCCGCACCGTGCCCGAGCACCAGCAGGGCTGCCGGCGCACGAGCTGGCGCGACGGTGGCCGCGCGGTCCGGCGGCCCGACCGGCAGGTCGGTGTCGAGCCGCGCCGGACCGCGCGGGGTGTCGATGTCGTCGCTGGGCAGCACCGGCCCATTCTGCGCCGGCCCGCCGGTCACCGGGATCGGTTCGCCGCGTTGGTCAGCTCAGCGGCACCAGTGTGAGCAGGCGGTCGCGCACCGGTGGGCCGGCGTCGTCGACCGCGTCCGGATCAGGCTCGACCTCGCCGCGCCACGCGACGAGCATCGCCCGCCGCTCGCGCGGCGTGGTCGCGCCCCACACGCCGTGGCAGTCGCCCACCTCCAGCGCCCACGCCAGACAGGAACCCTGCACGTCGCAACTGCGGCACAGAGCGACGGCGGCGTCCGCCGGTTCGTTCGGCGCCGGAAAGAACGTCTCCGGATCGACGCTCTGGCACGTGCCTCTGGTGCGCCACGCGTCGTCCTGTCGGCGTTCTCGTAAGGCCCGTAGCAGCCGCGGATCTCTGCGTGCCGCAGCCACCTCGTGCGGGCGGGGCATACGCGCCCGTGTCATTTCCACCCACCTCCCCCGTGGGACCGGCAGGATCGGTGAAGTCGTCCGCCCCGTGCGAACCGACAGCCACTACCGGCGCTGTGTTGTATCGCACTTTCGGACACGAGGACAAGGGGCTTTCGAGAACATGGCTGAACGGCCAGGCGACGAATCGATCAGAACCTGGCAAATCGGCGCCCGACGATGCCTCTCATTCTCAGAACAGGGTCAGCTCCGGCGGGGACGACATCGACGGGACGGACACCCGGGCCGTCAACTCCGGGCCGTCGTTGCGGACGTCGCCCACGGCCGGCCCGACCGGGCGGATCTCCAACCCGGCGAGGAGGTCGGGCGACGCGGACGTGAGCAGGCGCTCGGGCTCGTCACACGGCGTCAGCCACGACGACCACCGCTCGGGCTCCAGCAGCACCGGCATCCGGTCGTGCACCTCGGCCAGCTCGCCGACAGCCGCTGTGGTCAGCACGCTGAAGGTGAGCCGACTGTCGGCGCCGGACTCCCAGACCGACCAGATGCCGGCCAGGGCGAGCACCGAGCCGTCGGCCGGGGTCATGAAGTACGCCTGCCGACCGCCGTCGGGTTGACGGACCCACTCGTACCAGCCGTCGGCCGGAACCAGGCAGCGACGCCGGGCGAACGCGCCGGCGTACGCCCGACTGGTGGCCACCGTCTCGGCCCGCGCGTTGATCATGCGCGCCGCGCCGGCGGCGGACCGGGACCAGTGCGGCAGGAAACCCCAGCGGGCGACGCAGAGACTGCGGTGACCCTCGGGGGTGAGCCGGACCAGCGGAACGCGATCGGTGGGCGCGACGTTGTGATCCGGCCGGATCACCCCGTCGGTGTCGTCGGACGACTCGAACAGGGCGCTCAGCTCACCGGCGCCACGGGTCGTCGCGTACCTGCCGCACATGCGCCCACGCTATCCCTCCGGGGCCCCGCCTGCTGTCCCGCCAACCGGGAGTACGACCGCCGGTCGATGCCTCCCACCGGCCGGCACGGCAGAATGTAACCGTGGGGAATCTGACCGCGACCCGGCCGCCGCAGCCGTGGACCGCACCGACCGCATCCGACCCGGTGGCGGCGACGCTGCGCCTACCCGGTTCCAAGTCGATGACCGCGCGCGCCCTGGTGCTCAGCGCCCTGGCCGCCGGGCCGTCGACCCTGGCCGAGCCACTGCGCGCCCGCGACACCGAGCTGATGTCCGCAGGTCTGCGCGCGATGGGCGCGCACGTCTCGATCAGTGACGACGAGCGCTGGCTGGTCCGGCCGCACCCGCTGGTCGGCCCCGCCCACGTGGACGTGGGGCTGGCCGGCACCGTGATGCGGTTCCTGCCGCCGGTGGCGGGTTTGACCGACGGGCAGGTCACCTTCGACGGCGACCCGTACGTCCGCACCCGCCCGCTCGGCCCGCTTGTCGACGCGCTGCGCTCGCTGGGCGTCCGGATCGACGTCACCGGCTCGGGCAGCCTGCCGTTGACCGTGCTCGGCGCCGGTCGGGTCACCGGCGGTGCGGTGGTGATCGACGCCTCCGCGTCCAGCCAGCTGGTCTCCGGGCTGCTGCTGGCCGCTCCCCGCTTCGACAGGGGCCTCGTGGTGCGCCACGTCGGCCCGCCGGTGCCGTCCGCGCCACACCTGCGGATGACCGTGCAGATGCTGCGCGCTGCCGGTGCCGCCGTCGACGACAGCACCCCCGACGTGTGGACCGTCGAGCCGGGCCCGCTCACCGGGCGCGGCTGGGAGATCGAGCCCGACCTCTCCGGCGCCGTGCCGTTCTTCGCCGCTGCCCTGGTCACCGGCGGCGAGGTGACCCTGCAGGGTTGGCCGCACCGCAGCGCGCAGCCGGTCGACCGGCTCCGCACGCTGCTGCAGCAGATGGGCGGCGAGGTCACCCTCTCCACCGGCGGGCTCACCGTCCGGGGCACCGGCGTGGTGCACGGCGTGACCGCCGACCTGTCCGACGTCGGCGAGCTGACCCTGGTGTTGACCGCGCTGGCCATGCTTGCCGACTCGCCGTCGGTCTTCACCGGCGTCGGGCACATCCGCGGCCACGAGACCGACCGGCTCGCCGCGCTGGCGCGGGAGTTCGGCGGGCTCGGTGCCGACATCACCGAGACACCGGACGGGTTGGAGATCCGGCCCCGCCCACTGCGCGGCGGAGTCTTCCGCACCTACCAGGACCACCGGATGGCGCACGCCGCAGCGGTGGCCGGGCTCGCCGTTCCGGGCATCGAGGTGGACGACGTGGGGTGTACCTCCAAGACGATGCCCGAGTTCCCGGCACTATGGTCAGCGATGGTGACTGGCAAGAGCTGACGCGAGAAGGGGACGGTCCTGGCGACCAAACGGCGGGAGTACGACGAGGACGACGTACGGGTCCGGCCCGGCAAGTCGTCGCGTCCGCGTACGCGCACCCGACCCCAGCACAGTGACGCGGTCGACGGCTTCGTCATCGCCGTCGACCGGGGCCGCTACCAGTGTGTGCTGGCCGGCGCCGAACGCGGCGTGGTCGGGGCCGAGCTGCCGACGGTGACCGCGATGCGGGCCCGGGAACTGGGCCGTAAGTCGGTGGTCGTGGGTGACCGGGTCAGCCTCGTGGGGGACACCTCCGGCGCGCAGGGCGCTCTCGCCCGCATCGTCCGGATCGCCGAGCGCCGCTCGGTGCTGCGTCGCACGGCGGACGACGACGAGACCACCGCCGAGGGCCGGTTGGAGCGGGTCGTCGTGGCGAACGCCGACCAGTTGGTGATCGTCAGCGCGCTGGCCGACCCGCCGCCGCGTACCGGGTTCATCGACCGCTGCCTGGTGGCCGCGTACGACGCCGACGTCGAGCCGCTGCTCTGCCTCACCAAGGCCGACCTGGCCGGTCCGGAGGAGGTGCTGGGCTACTACACGGAGCTGGAGCTGCCGTACGTGCTCAACCGGCCCGACTCCGACCTGGGCGCGCTTCGTGCGCTGCTGAGCGGCAAGGTCTCGGTACTGGTCGGGCACTCCGGAGTGGGCAAGTCGACGCTGGTGAACCGCCTCGTCCCGGAGGCCGCGCGCGCCGTCGGCGTGGTCAGCGCGATCGGCCGTGGCCGGCACACCTCGACCAGCGCCGTGGCGCTGCGGCTGCCACCGGTGCCGGGTGTCGACACCGACCCGGGCTGGATCATCGACACCCCGGGCATCCGCAGCTTCGGGCTGGCGCACGTCTCCGCCGACAGCCTGCTGCACGGCTTTCCCGACCTGGTCGAGGGCACCGTCGACTGCCCGCCCAACTGCCAGCACACGGCCGACGAGACCGACTGCGCCCTGGACGCCTGGGTGGCCGCCGGCAAGGCCGACCCGCGCCGGCTGGCGTCGTACCGCCGGTTGCTCGCCTCGCGTGCCGGCGACGGCGACGCGCGCGGCGACAGCGACCAGCGCGGGCCCGGCGAGGACGACCGGCGCGGGCCCGACGAGTGAGCCGGCGGGCGTCGGCTAGGTTGCCGGCATGACCGGGTACGCCGACGACCTCGCCCTCGCCCACCTGCTCGCCGACCGCGCCGACGCCATCGCCACGGCCCGGTTCCGGGCGCTCGACCTGCGGGTGGACACGAAGCCGGACCTGACACCGGTCTCCGACGCGGACACCGCCGTCGAGCGGGAGATCCGCGCGCTGCTGGCCGAGCACCGGCCCGGCGACGGACTGCTCGGTGAGGAGTACGGCGCGGCCCCGGCCACCGACCTGCGTGGTCGCCGGTGGATCGTCGACCCGATCGACGGGACCAAGAACTTCGTCCGTGGGGTGCCGGTGTGGGCCAGCCTCATCGCGCTGTACGACGGTGACCGTCCGGCGGTCGGCGTGGTGTCCGCGCCGGCGCTGGGGCGGCGTTGGTGGGCGAGCGCGGGCGCGGGCGCGTACGCCGGTCCCGGTCCCGACGCCGGCGAGCGGATCGGCGTGTCCGCGGTACGCGACGTCGGCGACGCGAGCGTCTGCTACTCGTCGTTGACCGGGTGGGAGGACGCCGGCCGGCTCGACGCGATGCTCGACCTGTTGCGGGCCGGCTGGCGCAGCCGGGCGTACGGCGACTTCTACGGCTACGTGCTGCTGGCCGAGGGCGCGCTGGAGGTGATGGTCGAGCCGGAGCTGTCCCTGTGGGACGTGGCGGCGCTGGTGCCGATCGTGACCGAGGCGGGTGGCACGATCACCGATCTGAGCGGTCGACCCGCGCCGACGGGCGAGCCCGGCACCGAGAGCAGCGTGGTGGCCACCAACGGTGTGCTGCACGCCGACATCCTCGCCCGCCTCGATCGACCAGCCGAGCGCTGACTCACGACAACCTCTATCCTCGCCAGGTGGTCTCCTCCGGCTGGTGCTTCCTCGCGGCGATGATCGTCGCGTACGGCTTCGCCAACCTGCTCCAGTCGGTGGCGGCGGCCCGCACCACCGTGCACCACACCTTCGATCCGGGTCTGCTGCTGAGACTGGCCGGGCACCGGACATACCTGGTCGGGCTGACCTGTCAGATCGGCGGTTTCGTGCTCGCCTTCCTGGCCCGGCGCGATCTGCCGCTGTTCCTGGTGCAGGCGAGCGTGGCGGCCGGGCTCGGGGTGACCGCCATCATCGGCGTACTGGTGCTGAAGTGGCGGTTGCCGATGGCGGAGGTGGCCCTGCTGGCCCTGCTCTTCGCCGGGATCACCGCGTTGGTGCTGGCCGCCCGGCCGGCGCCGTCGAAGCAGCTCGGCACCGCCGGCTCGGTGGCCCTCCTGGTGGCGCTCGGTGTCATCGCGGTGCTCGGCGTCTTCGCCGTCCGGCTGCACGGCGCGCCCGGCTCGGTGGCGCTGGGCTCGCTGGCCGGATTGGCGTTCTCCTCGGCCGCAGTCGCGGCACGCCCCCTGGCCTCCGCGCCGTCGGCCGAGGCGTTCCTCGCCGACCCGCTGTTCTACCTGCTGGTCGCCCACTCGATCGTCGGCCAACTGCTGCTCGGCCTGGCCATGCAGCGCGGCTCGACGACCGCTGCCGTCGCCGCCATGGACGCGGCCGGGGCGGTGCCCGCCGCGATCGTCGGCCTGCTGCTGCTCAACGACAAGATCTGGCCGGGGCGGGAGTGGCTGGCCGCCGTCGGCTTCCTGGTCACCCTGGCGGCCGTGATCGGTCTGACCCGGTACGCCCAGCCGCAGCAGCACCGCTCGATGGCGCACCGCCGCGACCGGGCCATGGTCGGCGTGGGCCGGCCCATCTGAGCGAGAAGCCCACCACGCCGGTGAGCGAGCAGCCCACGCCACACCGTGCGGGCGTGGCGTGGGCCGTGTCGTCTCAGGCCTCGACGGGCTTGCGGCGGCTCACCACCCGCTCGTAGAGGCGTTCCAGTGCACCGGCGGTCCGTTCCCAGGTGTAGCTGCTGCGGACCCGGTCAACTGCGGCGTGACCGTAGGCGAACCGGCCGGCGTTGTCGCCGAGCAGCCGGCGCAGCGACAGGCCGAGGGTCCGGACGTCGCCGGGTGGCACCAGGCGGCCGGTGACCTCGTCGACGACGGCGTCCGCCAGGCCACCCATCGCGTAGCCGACGACCGGCACCCCGCAGGCCATCGCCTCGAGGGAGACCCGCCCGGCGGAGGAGTAGTGCGGGGTGCAGGCCACCACGTCGGCCGAGCGGTACCAGGTCGCCATCTGGTCGTGCGGCACCGCCCCGACCAGGCGTACCTGCTCGGCCACCCCGGCGAGCTCGGCCAGTTCGCGCAGGCGGCGCGACTCCGCGTGGTGGGACAGTTGATCGGCGGGTGGGCCACCGGCGATCACCAGTTCGGCGTCGCCGACCAGTCGCATCGCCCTGATCAGGTCGTCCTGGCCGTGCCCCGGGGACAGTCCGCCGACGGAGAGGATCCGGGCCCGCTGTTCGCGCGGGGCCGCCTCGCCGTCCGGGTGGAACTGCGCGATGTCCACGCCGGCCGGCACCATCGCCACGGAGGTCCGTTGCAGACCCATCCGGGTCAGCTCGTCCACCTCGTCGTTGGACTGGGCGACGGCGATGTCCACCGCCCTGGTCAGCGCCCGTTCCAGCGGGATGCGCTCCCCCGGGCCGTCGTACCCGCCGCCGAGGTGACGGAGTTGCTCCACGCCGAGGGAGTGGAAGGTCTGCACGACCGGGATGTCGGTCTCCCGGACGGCGTGCGCGGCGGCCAGGCCACCGATCCAGTAGTGCCCGTGCACCACCTCGGGACGCCAGGCGCCGCCCCACTCGTCGGTCAACCAGCGGCCGAACTCGGTGACGTGCGGTACGAGCCCGGCCGTGGGCAGGGCGGTCGGAGGGCCGACGGGCACCCGGTGCACCCGGTAGCCGTCGACGTCCGCCGTCGCCGGCAGGGCCGGATCATCCTGGCGCTCGTAGATCCGGACATCATGGCCTCTGCCGACCAACTCGGCGGCGACCCGTGCGATGTGTTGTCGGGTGCCGACCGGCGGGCCGTCGGCGTGCCGGTACGAACTGCTGTGCGCGCAGACGAGGCCGACGCGCATGGGTCACCTCCCTGCGATCTTTTCCTCGGCGGTCCCGGTCAGAGCGTCCCATTAACCTGCGGGACCCGAGCCGAAACCTGGCAGATCGGGAACAGTCACCGCGAGTGCCACCGACACTTGCGCCACGGCAATCACAGTAGCCCCGATTCGGATCGTCGACGGCCGGTGGGAATGACCAGGCCCGACCCGGGGTACCGCTGGTGAATGCCGCTGACCCGGAGCCTCGACGACTCGACCGTGGTGATCACCGGCGCGTCCAGCGGGATCGGCACGGCAACCGCGTACGCGCTGGCCCGCCGCGGCGCGGCCGTGGTCCTCGCCGCCCGCAGCGAGCAGGCGCTGGGACAGGTCGCGCAGCGCTGCCGACAACTGGGCGGCCGAGCGTTGGCCGTACCGACCGACGTGACCGACCTCGATTCGGTCCAGCACCTGGCCGAGCGGGCGGTGGTCGAATTCGGCCGCGTCGACGCCTGGGTGAACAACGCCGCGGTGAGCGCGGTGGGTCTGTTCGACGAGATCCCCGTCGCCGAGTTCCGGCGCGTCCTGGAGGTCAACCTGCTGGGTACCGTGCACGGCATCAAGGCCGCGCTGCCGCACCTCGAAGCGGCCGGTGGGGGCGTGCTGGTCAACAACGCGTCGGTGCTGGCCGAGGTGGCGATGCCGTATCAGTCGGCGTACAACGCCGCCAAACACGGCATCCGCGGCCTGGCCGACACCGTTCGGCAGGAGCTGCGGGTCACCGGCCGGGGGCAGATCTCCGTCTGCACCGTGCTGCCGGCCACCATCGACACCCCGTTCTTCCGGCACGCGGCCAACCACACCGGCCGGGAGTTGGTGCCGCCCCCGCCGATCTACCCGCCGGAGGTGGTCGCCGAGACGATCGTGCGGTTGCTGCGCCGACCACGCCGCGAGGCGTACGCGGGTGGGGCGGCCCGGCTGCTCGGCCTGCAGTGGCGCTTGGCCCCGGCGCTGGTCGAGCGGACCCTCGGCTGGTACGCCCACCGCACCCAGTTCGGCCCGGGCGTCCGACTGGACAGCACCGGCAACGTGTTCCATGCCGACGGGCAGGCCAGCCACGACGGCGGCTGGCACGGTCGACGACGTCAGTTGGTGCGGATGACGGCGGCGTTCGGTCTCGCCGCCGCCGGCACCGCCGTCGGCACGATGGCGGCGATGAACCGTCGATCCCGCCCCGACCGCTGATGACCAGCCGTGCTCCGGTTACGGCGCGAGGGCAGCGGGTAGTGATCAGACATGCGCGACAACGAGTACCCGACCCCCGTGTCCGACACCGAGGCGCAGGGCCTGCCCGACACCGCCGATGACGACTCCACCGCCAACGACGACGTGCTCACCGGGCGCGAGGCGGACGGCCCGGACCCGGCCCAGTTGCCCGGCGACCGGACCCCGGTGGCGGTGGACCGCTTCGGGACGACCGCCGAGGAGCAACTGGACGGGGAGTCGTTGGACTACAAGCTCGATCGGGAGGTGTATGAGCGTCCGGTGGACGACCCGCTCGCCGGCCCGGTCGACCCGAAGATCGCCTTCGAGGCGGAGAACGAGGCCGCCGCGGCGGAGGCCCAGCTCGACGCCGACGTGATGGACCCGGGGCCCACCTCGGATCCCAACTCGCCGGTCTCCCTCTACGACCACGGTCAGCTCGGCACTGTCGCCGACGCGACGGTGGGCCGGCTGGTGGAACCGGACGAGGGGGCACACACCGACCAGGAGACCGATTCCGTGGCGTACGACGCCGGTTCGGCGGGTGGCGGGGCGACCGCGGAGGAGTTGGCCATCCACGAGACCGAGCCGCCGCGCTCGGTCTGAGCCGGTCAGTCGTCCAGGCCACGCTCGATGGCGTAGCGGGTCAACTCGACTCGGTTGTGCAGGTGCAGCTTGCCGAGCGTGTTCTGCACGTGGTTCTGCACCGTACGGTGGGACAGGCCGAGCCGCTCGGCGATCTGCTTGTACGACATCCCCTTGGCCACCAGGCGCAGCACCTCCGTCTCCCGACCGGTGAGTCGGGGCGTCCCCGGCTCACCGTCGGCGGCCGTGCCCGCGTCCGACCCGGCGGCCAACCGGCGGTACTCCCCCAGCACCAGCCCCGCCAGACCGGGCGTGAAGACGGGAGCGCCGGCGGCGGTGCGACGTACCGCGTCGAGGAACTCACCGGGTGCCGTCGACTTCACCAGGTAGCCGGTGGCGCCCGCCTTGACCGCGTCGAGCACGCTCTGCTCCTCGCCACTGGCACTGAGCATCAGCACCCGCACGTCGGGCAGGACGGCGCGCAGCCCGACGACCACCTCGACGCCGGAGATGTCCGGTAGTTGCAGGTCGAGTACGACCACGTCGGGTCGAACGGCGGCGGCGACACGGATCGCCTGCCGCCCCTCGCCACTGGTAGCCACCACCAGGAAGCCAGCCTCGGCCAGGTCCCGGGCCACGCCCTCGCGCCACATCGGATGGTCGTCGACCACCATCACCCGCACGGCGGTCACCGCCGCGTCCTCGGCACGGTCAGCTCGATCTCGGTGCCGGCGTCGGGGCTCGACATGATCCGGACCGTCCCGCCCAGGTCGGACACCCGACCGCGGATCGACTGGGTCACGCCGAGCCGCCCCTGCGCGGCGGCCTCGGCCAGTCTGCCCTCTCCGATGCCGGGCCCCTCGTCACGGATCGACACGGTCACGGTCTCCCCCTCGTCCTCGATCAGCACCCAGGCCCGCCCTCCGGCGTGGTGGCCCACATTGTCCAGGGCCGCCCCGGTGGCGGCCGCCAACTCGCCCGCCACCTGCCGGGGCAGGGTCACCGGGGTCGCCGGCGCGGACAGCGACACCGCCGCCGACGCGTACCGGCCGAGCAGGCCACGCAGGTCCACCGCGTCCGTCCCGGTCAGCGCGGCCGGGGTGGCGTCGGCGATCAGGGCGCGCAGTGCGGCCTCCTGTTCACCGGCGAGCCGGGCCAACTCGCCGGCCTCACCGGGCAGGTGCGCACCGCGCCGCTGCACCAGCGCCAGCACCTGGAGGACCGAGTCGTGGATGTCGCGTGCCAGCCGCTCCCGCTCCCGGGTGGCGGCCTCCAACTCCACCGCGTGTTGCAGGCGTTCCTCGGCGGTCGCGGCGAGCCGGGCGACGTGCCCGACCACCAGCCCGGCGAGCAGCAGCAGGATCACCCCGGTGAAGGAGGACTGGCCGATCCGCTCCCGGGTGGCCAGGTCCGCGCCGGCCACCAGCAGCGCGGCCACCGTGCCGCGACGCCGGCCTCCGGAGACGGCCCAGGCCAGCACCGGGCCGGCCATCCAGGCCACCCCGAGAGTGGGTACGCCGTGTCCGAGCGCCTGCCGTCCCACCACCCACGGGCTGGACAGCACTATGGCAATCACCACGCCGAGGTCGACCAGCAGCAGCGGCCAGCGACGCCAGGCCGGCCGGGCGTACGCGACGGCTGTCACTCCGGTCCAGATGATCATCAGCAGTACCAGGGCGCCGACGGCGATCGGATGGTCGTACCTGTCGACGTCGCGCACGGCGAGCGCGCAGACGTACCCGAGGGAGGCCAGCCGGAACACGGTGAGCGCCCGCCAGAGCGGCACCTCGAAACCACCTGGCGGGGACGGCATGGCGGTCAGGATGCCACAGCCGGGTCAGCCGCGCGGGGGCCACGGCGTGCGGTGCGAGAAACGCTGAAGTACGGTTGAAAAGCCGCGAAATACTCCGAGATCCGCACCCGGGACAGGGCCATGACGAATGCAGATCCGCACGCACCGCGTACGGTTGTGCCCATCGAACCCGCCCTCCTGATCGCCGAGGCCTTCAACCAGGCCCAGGTGACCGAGATTCGCCACTCGGTCACCTCCTGCGCGCACGCCTGCGGTCTCGACGGCCAACGACTGGACGACTTCGTGCTCGCCGTCAACGAGCTGATCACCAACGCCGTGCGGCACGGCGGTGGGCGCGGGTGGCTGCGGCTCTGGCAGGAGCCCGGTGAGCTGCTCTGCGAGGTGGCGGACCACGGGCACGGCATCACCCCGCAGCGGCTCGGTGACCGGAGCCGCCCCGCCCCGGACACCGCGGGCGGGTGGGGTCTCTGGCTGGCCCGCGAACTGACCGACGCCATGGAGATCGCCACCAGCTCCGCCGGCACCACGGTCCGCATAACCGCCACCCTCCCCACCCCCTAACCCCCACCCCACCCACCCCCGTCGCGTCGCCCCCCGTCGCCCGCCCCCCGTCGCGTCGATCTTGCACTTTCGGTGGCGACAAAGCGGTCCCAAGGCGACATTTGGGCAACACAAACTGCAAGATCGGCGGGGGCGGGAGCGGCGCGGCGCGGGCGGGGCGAGGGCGAGGGCGGGGTGGGGTGAGGGCGGGGCGGGGGGCGTTGAGGTCAGCCGAAGAGGGCGGAGACCGACTCTCCGTTGTGAATCCGGCGCATCGCCTCGGCCAGCGCCGGAGCCACCGAGAGGACCTGGAGCTTCTCCACCCTCTTCTCGGCGGCGATGGGGACGCTGTTGGTGCAGACGATCTCCAACACCCCGTTCTGGTCGCTGAGCCGACGCAACGCGTCGCCCGAGAACAGGCCGTGCGTGCAGGCCAACCGGATCGAGCGGACCTTGAGGTCGCGCAGGTGCTCCATCAGCTCGATCACCGTGCTGCCCTTGGCGATCTCGTCGTCCAACACGATCACGTCCCGGTCGGCGACCTCACCGATCACCGCGCTGATCTTGACCAGGTCGTCGCTGAACCGTTGCTTGGCACCGGCCGCGACGGGCGTGCCGAGCAGCCGGGCGAAGGCCGCGGCCTCCTTGGCGTTGCCCAGGTCGGGCGAGACCACGACGGTGTTGCTGAGGTCGTACCGCCGAAAGTGGGTGGCCAGCTCCCGCAGCGCGTGCAGGTGGTCGACGGGAACGCTGAAGAAGCCGTGCACCTGCGGCGAGTGCAGGGTCAGCGCGAGTACCCGGTCCGCTCCCGCCGAGGTCAGCAGGTCGGCGACGAGCCGGGCGCCGATCGAGATCCGTGGCGCGTCCTTCTTGTCCGAGCGGGCGTACGCGTAGTGCGGCAGCACCACCGTGATCCGGCCGGCGGACGCGCCCCGCGCCGCGTCGATCATCAGTAGCAGCTCGACCAGGTTCTCCTGGACCGGTGGCACCAGCGGCTGGATCAAAAAGACGTCCCGCTCGCGGCAGTTGGCCTGCAACTGCACTTCGAGACAGTCGTTGGCGAACCGGGAGACCCGCACCGGATGCAGCGGCACCCCCAGGTGGGCGCAGATTTCGGCAGCCAGATCGGGATGGGCGGTTCCACTGAAAACGGCGATGTCGCGCACGTTCGCACATCGTAGGCGAAGCGAAGGCCGACGTGACGTCGGTCGCTCCGCGTCGCCGGTTTGGGTACGGTGCTGCCGTGACCCCCGAGTACGTCGCCGCCATCGACCAGGGCACCACCTCCTCGCGGTGCATCGTCTTCGACTCCGCCGGGGAGATCGTCGCCGCGGCCCAACGCGAGCACCGCCAGATCTTTCCCCGCCCCGGCTGGGTGGAGCACGACGCCGAGGAGATCTGGGACAACGTGCAGCAGGTGGTGGCCGAGGCGCTGCGGTCCGCCGGCATCGACGCGGACGGGCTCGCGGCGGTGGGCATCACCAACCAGCGGGAAACCACCGTCGTCTGGGACCGGGCCACCGGCCGCCCGGTGGCCAACGCCATCGTCTGGCAGGACACCCGCACCGGGCCGTTGCTGCGCGAGCTGTCTTCGGCGTACGGCGAGGAGCGCTTCCGGGCCCGCACGGGCCTTCCGCTGGCCACCTACTTCGCCGGTCCGAAGCTGCGGTGGCTGCTCGACGAGGTCGACGGTCTGCGCGAGCGCGCCGAGCGCGGCGAGGTGCTGTTCGGCACGATGGACAGTTGGCTGATCTGGAAGCTCACCGGCAGGCACGTCACCGACGTGACCAACGCCAGCCGGACCCTGCTGATGGACCTGACCACCCTCGACTGGGCCCAGGAACTGCTGGACGCGCTGGGCGTGCCGGCCGCGATGCTGCCGGAGATCCGCTGCTCCGCCGAGGTGTACGGCACGGCCACCGGTGTCCTGGCCGGCGTGCCGGTGGCCAGCGCGCTCGGCGACCAGCAGGCCGCCCTGTTCGGGCAGACCTGCTTCCAGCCGGGCGAGGCGAAGTGCACCTACGGCACCGGCAGCTTCCTGCTGCTCAACACCGGCGCCAGCCCGGTCCCGTCGACGCACGGCCTGCTCACCACCGTCGCGTACCGGATCAAGGACCAACCACCGGTGTACGCCCTGGAGGGCGCCATCGCGGTCACCGGCTCGCTCGTGCAGTGGCTGCGGGACAACCTCGGGTTGATCTCCTCGGCGTCCGAGGTGGAGGACCTGGCCCGCACCGTGGACGACAACGGCGGCTGCTACGTCGTGCCGGCGTTCTCCGGTCTCTTCGCCCCGCACTGGCGCAGCGACGCGCGCGGGGTGATCGCCGGCCTGACCGGCTACATCACCAAGGGACACCTGGCCCGGGCCGTGTTGGAGGCGTCGGCGTGGCAGACCCGCGAGGTGGTCGACGCGATGGACGCCGACTCCGACGTGGCGCTGCGCCGGCTCCGGGTGGACGGCGGGATGACGGCCAACGCGCTGCTCATGCAGTTCCTCGCCGACGTGCTCGACGTTCCGGTGGTCCGCTCCCGGATCACCGAGACCACCTGCCTCGGCGCCGCGTACGCCGCCGGTCTGGCGGTGGGTTTCTGGCCCGACCTCGCGACCCTGCGCGCGCAGTGGCGCTCCGACGCGCAGTGGGAATCGACGATGGCCCCCGAGCTGCGCGAGAGGGAGTTGCGTCAGTGGCGCAAGGCCGTCCAGCGCACCCTCGACTGGGAGGAGTGAGTCATGCCGCAGGTGGTGCTGACGATCCTGGCCGGCCTTGGCCTGGCCGGGATGGCGTACGCCCTCGTCCGGTTCCGGCGCGACCTCGGCCTGCTGCGCCGGGGCGTACGGACGCCGGGTGAGATGGTGGAGCTGCGTCCGGTCATCCGGGGGAACGGTCCCCGGACCTACTACCCGGTGGTGCGGTACCGGCCGACCGACGGTTCCGTGGTGACCGCGACGCCGGGACGCTTCCGGCAGACCCCGCTGTCGGCCGCGCCGGGGCCGGTCACCGTCGTGTACGAACCCGAGCGTCCGAACCGGATCCTCGTCGAGTCGCCGAGCGCGGCGGGAACGTCCTCGGTGCTGGTCCCGTTCGTCTCGCTGCTCACGGTCAGCGTTGTCGTGCTGGTGGTCGGCATCGGGGTCTTCGTGAGACTGGGCTGACCCGCCCTCCACAATGGTCCGGCCCCCCAGCTCCGGGTCGCGGTGGGTACCGTCGGCCGGTCAGACCGACGACAGCGGGAGGGGCACGATGAGCGGGCCGATCGGCGACACACCGAGACCGGACGTGATGGCGCAGTTGGCCGCACGGATGCGGGAGCAGTTGGGTCGCGGCGAGGAACTGCGCGGCCGGTTGACCGGGTTGACCGGTCGCGCGGAGAGCGAGAACGGGTTGGTCCGCGTCACCTGCACCGCCGACGACCCGGCCCGGGAACTCCAGATCGACCCACGGGCCCTGCGCCTGCCCGCCGCCGAGCTGTCGGAACTGGTCGCCGGCCTCCTGCGCGAGGCACGGGCCGACCTGGCACGGGCGACCGCCGAGGTGATGCGCGAGGTGGGTGGTCCGGCCGGACCGGCGACGCTCGTGCACGATCCGGCGGCGGCTCAGGCGAAGCTGGCGCAGCTCAACGACATGGTCAGCGGGCCGCTCCGGGAGAGCACGGAGATGCTGGAACGACTGCGGCGTCAACTGGGGGTGTGACGGTCGCCGGCCCGGAGCGGGTCAGCGGCTGCGCCGCACCCGCTTCGCGGCCGCCCGCAGATAGACGACGGCGAGCGCCACCATGGCGGCCAGCAGGGCCGAGCCCACCAGCAACGGGGCGATGACCCAGGCCATCAGGCTGACGGTGGCCCGGTCGCCGTTGGCCCAGCCGTCGACCCGGTCCCCGGCGTGCGGGGCGCCACCGCCCACCGGACCGGTGACCACCCGGCCGTCGGACATGCTCCACGTGCCACGGCACCGCTCGGCCCCCTTGGGACCATCGTTGTCACAGGACTCGACCTGGATGCTCACCCGCTCGGCGCCGATCAGATTGCGGCCGAGGCCGACCGGCAGTACCAGGAGGGCCAGGAGCAGCACGATTGGCATCGCCACCCGCTGCCAGCGCGGCCGGCGGGCCATCCGGGCCGCGTAGTTGTCGGGGGGCGTCGACGCGGACGGTCCGGCTGGCATGGGTCGCAGGCTACCAGCGACGGGCACTCACGCCCATCCATGATCCTGTTAGGCTGTCCGGGCTCCGGCAACATGAACATCGATCGCGTACACGGGGAGAGTCGATGATCGAGGTTGACCCGCCGGCGATCCGCGCGCTCGGCGAGACGATCGAACGTCAGGTCGGACCGCCCCTCGACGCCTGCGCCGAGCTGCTGGCCTCCGCCCGCGCCATCGAACACAGCAACTTCACCTCGGTGGTGCCGCAGCTCGCGGTCGCCTACGTGGGCGCGATCGAGTTCGTCGAGGAGCAACTGCGCACCAAACGCGAGCACCTCGCCGAGGTCCGGTCCCGGCTGGGCCGCACGGCGGACAACTGGGAAGCCGCCGAGACCGCCAGCACCATCGCTCCCCGCTGACGACGCCGGAGACCGACATGGCAGACCCTACCTACCCCGCGGCCGCGGCGAAGATCGCGATGGCCGAGATCAGCGTGGCCGCCTCGGTCATCCCGTCGGCCTGGCCGATCGCGCAGATCGTCTACTTCAACCAGTGCGACCCCGAGACGATCATGCGCAAGGGCGGTGACTGGTTGGCCATGTACGACCAGCTCGGCACCGCACACGGCAACCTCGACGACGCCCTCGCGACCCTCACAGCGGCCCAGTGGAGCGGCAAGGACCGCGACGCGTTCGGGGCGCACATCAACGCGTACGGCGTCCAGGTCGTCGGTACCCAGGTGCTGACGGTCACCGTGGGCGTCACCATGCTCTGCGTCGGCGGGGTCCTGCTCGCCCTCGTCGTGGCGTACGCGGTGGTATCCACGATCCTGCTGGCCTTCGCCACTTTCATCGTGGCGGCCTCGGCGACCGTCGTCGGAGCGCCCGCCGCGGCCTCGGCCGAGGCCACGGCAGCCTCGTTCGCCGCCTCGGCGCTCAGTTTCCTGAAGGGGATCGAGACGATGGCCGAGGCCGTCGCCACCGGCGGGGCGGCGGCCATCGCGGGCGCCGCCTCGTTCGACGTCGGCACCCACCTCGGCAGCGGCGACGTCGGGGTGCTGAAGGACCTGGTCCAGGCCACCGTCGACGGGCTCGACAACGTGGCCGCCGGGTTCCTGTCCAAGTGGGAGCGCGACTTCGTGGGCTACGGCATCCACAGCGGCGCCCGCCACGCGGTCGGTTCCCCGACCGGACCCGGCTACCTGATCTACGGAGGCGGCACCCAGGTCGCGCCGGCCGGTGCGGACGGCGACGGGGACACCGTCTGGGGCACCTCGGGCGTGGTCGACAACCTGTGGTCGAGGTTGTTCGGGAACGACGCCTGGAACCACTGAGGGCCCCCGGGGCGGCGCGGTCACTCCCAGCGGTTGCCGGTGAGCTTCTCGTACACCTCGACGTAGCGGGCGCGGGTCGCCTCGACGACCTCGGCGGGTACGTCCGGCGCGGGCGGCAGCTTGTTCCAGCCGCCGCCGGTGGCCCAGTCCCGCACGTACTGCTTGTCGTAGGAGAACTGCACGCGGCCCGGCTGGTACGACTCGGCCGGCCAGAAGCGCGACGAGTCGGACGTCAGCAACTCGTCGGCGAGTACCAGGGTGCCGTCCGGCGCCCAGCCCAGCTCGATCTTGGTGTCGGCGACCAGGATGCCCCGGTCGGCGGCCAGCTCCGCGCCGCGCCGGTAGATGTCGATGGTGATCTGCCGGAGCCGTTCGGCGGTCGCCTCGCCCACCTTGTCCACCACGTCGGCGTAGGTGATCGGCTCGTCGTGCTCACCGGCCGGCGCCTTGCTCGACGGGGTGAAGATCGGCTCGGGCAGGATCGACGCCTCGTCGAGCCCGCGGGGCAGCGGTACGCCGGAGACCGCGCCGGTGCGCTCGTACTCCCGCAGGCCGCCACCGGTGAGGTAGCCGCGGGCGACGCACTCGACGGGAACCATGTCGAGTCGCTGGCAGCGGATCGCCCGGCCGGCGAACTCGGCCGGCACGTCGGTGGCCGAGATGACGTGGTTCGGCACCAGGTCGGCCAGTTGCTCGAACCACCACAGCGACAGCGCGGTCAGGAGCCGGCCCTTGTCCGGGATCGGCGTCGGCAACGCCACGTCGTAGATCGAGATGCGGTCCGACGCGACCAGGATCAGGTCGTCGCCGTCAGCGTACACATCCCGGACCTTGCCCGAGTGCAGAAGTTCCACGCGCCCTAGTACACCACGTGACCGGGCAGCGCCTGTTGCGGCCACCCATCCGACCGGGGTGACCGGACGGACGTTGACACCCTCGTGCGCCGCCTGCGTGAATGGTCCGGCCCCCGTCCGTTGGTGCCAGGAGACCCCGTGCCCGCTGTTCGTCCCACGCTCGACCGGTTTGGCGCCGACCCGGGCCGACGCCGGGTGCTCAGCGCGCTGCTCGGCGCTCCCCTGCTGGCCACCGGTGGGCTGGCCGGGTGCAGCGACGGCGCCGACACCTCGACCGGGAACGCGCCGGTGGAGCTGTCGGTCTTCTGGTGGGGCGGAGCGAAACGGGCCGAGCTGACGGAGAAGGCCCTCCGGCTGTACTCGGAGCGCAACCCGGGGGTCACCTTCCGGGTCACCTGGCAGGGCGTCGACGGCTACTACGAGCGGCTGGCCACCCAGGCGGCCGGCGGCAACGTTCCGGACCTGATCCAGCTCGACGACTCGATGTTGGCCGAGTACACCCAGCGTCAGATCGTCCTGGACCTGACCGATGCGATCGGCGATCACCGAGTGGACCTGCGTGGTTTCCCGGAGGGTCTGGTCCGCTACGGCACGGTGGACGGGCGGACGACAGGGGTGGCCGCCGGGCAGACACTCGCGGCTGTGGTCTTCAACCGCGACCTGCTGCGCGAGCTGCGGGTACCCGAGCCGCGCAGCGGGACGTCCTGGGCGGACTACATCGCGTGGGCACAGCAGGTCACCGAGGCCAGCGACGGTCAGGTGGCCGGCACGATGGACGCGTCCGGCGACTATCGCGCCCTCTGGCTCTGGCTCCGGTCCCAGGGCGGCGAGTTCTACCGGGGGCGGGAGCTCGGCTTCGGCGCCGACGAGCTGATCGCTTGGTTCGAGCTGTGGCAGCGCGCCCGCGCCGGGCGGGCCACACCGGGCGCGGCCCTGGTCGAGCAGGCCGACAGCGGGGAGCCGTCCCGGCAACCGGTGGTCACCGGGTTGACGGCCGCCTCCTTCGCGTGGTCCCACCAGCTGCCGGAGTTGCAACGACTCACCGACTCCGAGCTGGGTGTGGTGGGCTTCCCCGGTCCTGCGGGCGCCCAGTGGCCGCGCGCATCGATGTACTGGTCCGGTTTCCGGGGCACCCGCCATCCGGACACGGTGGCCGACGTGATCAACTTTTTGACCACCAACGGCGAGGCCGGCACGGTCCTCGGCCACGAGCGCGGCCTCAACCCCAGCCTCGCCGTCCGCCGGTACACCCAGGGCAGCATCACCGACCCGGCGCAGCGGCGCGCCGCCGCCCTCGGCGACAGCCTGGCCGACCAGCTCGGGCCGGCGCCGGAGCCACCGCCGAAGGGCCATGCCAAGGTGCGCACCCTGCTGGTCACCGCCGCCGAGCGCGTCCGGGTCAAGCGGGACGGCACCCGCGAGGCCACCGCCCGCTTCCTGTCCCAGGCCATCGGCGCCCTCGCGGGCTGAGCCCGCCGGTCGTTCCGCGCGGCGGTCACCCGTCGAACGCGGTCCTGCCCCAGACGGTGCCGCCGCTCAGCGCGGCGGACCGCCACGGCGGTTGCGCGTCAGTCGCAGCACCAGGAACACGATGATCGCCACCACCACGAGACAGCAGAGCAGTCCGAGGAAACCGAAGCCGCCACCACGGGAGCGCCGCCGCGCGGCCTCCACCACCAGCTCTCCGGTGCCCGTGGACGCCCAGGCCGCGACCGGCACGAAGACCGCGAGAACAACCGCACCGAGGACCGCGCTGAGCCGGCCCCACCACTTGCCGAAAGAAGACATGCGCCCATCCTCGCCGAAGGGCGCAACGTCGGCACGGCGGTCGACCCCAAATTCACGGGACCGGGCCCGGCCGCCCGCGCAATGTGCCCGCAACCGCACGGTAAAGACGATGATCTTTACATGAATCCATCGAGGTGATCAGATTCGGCAACTGGTCACCTCAGGAGGCACTGTGCGGCTCTCTCCCACCCGAAGATCTGCGGCAGCAGCGGTCGGCGTCACCCTCGTCGCCGCTCTCGTCACCCCGACGACAGCCCACGCCGCTCCGGCGTCCCCGGCACCGCCGACACCACCCGGTCGGGCCGCTGACGCCCCCGCCTCTCCCGTGACGGTCACCCTCATCACCGGCGACCGGGTGACCGTGACCCCCGGGCGCGCCGGTCAAACGCCCACGGTGGACGTCGCGCGCGCGTCGGGCGCCACCGGCTCCGTACGCGTCGCCACCGAGGGCGGCGACACCTACGTGTATCCGGACGAGGCGTTGCCGTACCTGGCGACCGGCCGCCTCGACAAGCAGCTCTTCGACGTCACGCAACTCATCGCACAGGGCTTCGACGACGCACGGGCCAGCGCGCTCCCGCTGATCGTCACCCGCGCCACGGACTCGGCGACGCTCCGGACCCGCACCGACCTGCCGGGCGCGGAGACCACCCTGGACCTGCCGTCGGTCCGTGGCCAGGCGATCCGCGCCCACCGCCCGCAGGCTGCCGACTTCTGGTCGGCCCTCACCGCCGGACGTTCCGACACAGCGGCGTCCACGACACGCTCGGCCGACGCCGCGACGCCCTCCTTCGCCGCCGGCGTCGACAAGGTGTGGCTCGACGGCAGGGCGAAGGCCGCCCTCGCCGACACCACCGCGCAGGTCGGCGCACCGGCCGCCTGGGCCGCCGGTGGAACGGGCAGCGGCGTACGGGTGGCCGTGCTGGACACCGGAGTGGACACGACCCACCCGGACCTCGCGGACCAGGTCGTGGCGTCCCGCAGCTTCATCCCCGGCCAGGACGTCATCGACCGCAACGGGCACGGCACCCACACCGCGTCCACGGTCGCCGGGACGGGCGCCGCCTCCGACGGGCGGGAGCGGGGGGTCGCCCCCGGCGCCGACCTGGTCATCGGCAAGGTCCTCGACGAGTTCGGGAGCGGGTCGACCTCGGGGATCATCGCCGGCATGGAATGGGCGGCGCGGACCGAACACGCCAAGGTGATCAACATGAGCCTCGGCGTCAGCGCCTGGCACAGCCAGGATGATCCGCTGAGCCAGTCCGTCAACCAACTGAGCGCCGAGACCGGTGCTCTCTTCGTCGTCGCCGCCGGCAACGGCGGCCCGGACCCGTACACCCTGGGAGCGCCGGGGACCGCGGACGCCGCGCTGACCATCGGCGCGGTGGACGCCACCGACCACCTGGCCGACTTCTCCAGCGCCGGACCCCGGATGATCGACGACGGCCTCAAGCCCGATCTGACCGCCCCGGGGGTGGACGTGCTGGCGGCACGCTCGCAGCACATCGAGTGGGGCGAGGGCTTCTACCGGCTGGACAGCGGCACTTCGATGGCGGCACCGCACGTCGCCGGCGCCGCCGCCCTGTTGGCACAGAAGCACCCGACCTGGAGCGCCGGGCAGATCAAGGACGCCCTGATGAGCACCACCGTGCCGACGCCCGACTACAGCGCCTACCGGGCCGGCACTGGCCGGTTGAACGTCGCCGCCGCCTACCACCAGGACCAGATCATCGCGACCGGATCGGTCGACGCGGGTCTCGTCCGGTGGTCGCCGCGTACGCAGCCGCAGCGCATCACCCGGAAGATCACCTACACCAACACCACGAGCAGCGCCGTCACGTTGGCGCTCTCCGTCGACGGCACGGACGCCCCCACCACGACCTTCACGGCGGGCGCCACCCGGCTGACGGTGCCGGCACAGGGCACCTCGACGGTGGACGTCGTGGTGGACCCGAAGGGCCTCACCCCCGGCCGTTACTCGGCCCGGGTCACCGCCCGCCACGGCGCCGGTGTCGTGCACACGGCCGTCGGAATCGCCGTGGAGTCCAAGAAGTACGACCTCACGATCCGACTGAAGGACCGCGCAGGCCGGCCCATGAGTGGTGAGGTCGAGGTCGTCGGTGCCGACGGCGTCTCGACCTTCATGTGGGTACCGGACGGACAGCTGACCAGCCGCTGGACGCCCGGCTCCTACACGGTCGTCGGCGCCGTCGACGTCAAGGGTCTGCACGGCGACCGTTCGCTCGGCCTCGCGCTGCTGACCGTGCCCGAGGTGGAGTTGACGACCGACCGGGTCGTCGACCTCGACGCCTCGAAGGCACGTCAGGTGAAGGTGGCGACACCCCAGCCGACCGCCATCACCAACAGTCGCATCGACGTCTACCGCTCGTTCACCTCTCGCGAGCCGACGCCCAGCGACACGAGCGCCCTGCACGAGACGTTCTGGCCCGGCGCCACCTACGACAGCCTCTGGGCACTGCCGACCAGGGGCACGGTGCGACAGGGCAGCTTCGTCTTCACCACCCGCATCCGGGCGGAGCAGACACCGCTGGTGATCAGCCACGAGGGCGGTCGCATCGGTGACCCCCTCGCACAGCCGGGCGCCCACCCGCTGACCGACGGCATGACACGCCTCGGCGCCGTCTTCGCCGGCACCGGCTCGACGGCTGACTACACCGGCGTGTCGGCCCGTGGCAGGGCCGTCGTCGTGCGGCGGGACGACGCCGTACCCCCGTCGGAGCGGGTGAAGGCGGCAACCGCCGCCGGCGCGGCGCTGCTCCTGGTCGTCAACGACCGCGAGGGCCGGGCCAGCGAGTGGTACGGAAACTCCGACGGTACGACGAACGGACCGCTCCCGGTCGCGTCGCTGATCGCGGGTGGGGGCGAGAACCTGATCAGCAGGATCACCGCCGCCGGCCGCAAGGGGGTACGCCTCACCGTCACCGCCCATCCGTCATCGAGATACCTGTACGACCTGGTCGACTACCACCGCGGCGGCGTACCCGAGGATCCGTCGCCCAGGACGGACCCGAAGCACCTCGCCCGGATCGACCTCGTGTTCGCCCCGCCGCCCGGTCAACAGGCTGCCGAGACGCGGACCGACTTCCCGCCGTACGAGTGGGCGGCCGCCCGTGGTTTCCGCTTCCAGCCGGTGGCCCCGGGGCCGCGTACCGACTGGGTCTCGGCCGGCGACGGTGTCCGGTGGAAGCAGTTCGCGGACGTCGTCAACTGGGGACGGTCGAACACCGACGAGATCGCCTACCGGCCGGGCAGCGTCCAGAAGGACCGCTGGTTCGGGCCCATCACACGACCGCGCCTGCTGACGTACGACATCCCGTTCCGCAGCGAGTTCGGGATGAGCGCCTACATCCAGGGATTCGGTGACGCCGGTGCCGCGCACAGCGGCGGCGCGGCCATGCTGCAACGGATCTCGTTCTACCAGGGCGACAGACAACTGGTGCAGTTCGAGAACTGGCCGGAGCTGTTCGCCGGTGACCTGCCGGCGCAGACGTCGCCGTACCGGCTGGTCGTCGAGACGGAGACCAAGCCCGAGTACAGCCCGTACTCCTCGAGCACGCGTACCGACTGGACGTTCTTCTCCGGTGCCGTCACCGAGGTGCAGGCGACGCCGCTGGTCCAGTTGGACTACGGCACCGACGTGGACCTGGCGGGCCGCGCACCGCGCAGGAACGACCTCACCATCACCCCGGTGGTGGTGGGCAGCACCGCCGCGAAGGACGGGGTCTCCTCGCTCGCTCTCGAGGTCTCGTACGACGACGGGCGCACCTGGCAGCGGCAGACCCTCAAGGAGCGCAAGGGCACCTGGACGGCGGCCCTGAACGCGCCGGGCCAGGCCGGGTACGTGTCGATCCGCGTCACCGCGCAGCAGCGCAACGGCGGTGGCGTCACCCAGACCGTCAGGCGGGCCTTCGGCCTGAAGTGACGTCCGTGCGGGGGCCGGTCTGCGCCGGCCCCCGCACGCGACGGCGGTGCCGTCGCCGGAACCAGAAAACCCGGCCCCCCCCATCAGGGGGAACCGGGTTCTGTCGTGCACTTTCCGTGGTAGCGGGGACAGGATTTGAACCTGCGACCTCTGGGTTATGAGCCCAGCGAGCTACCGAGCTGCTCCACCCCGCGTCGGCTATTCAAGCTTAACCCATGCGCCCCGGCGATGATCAGCGGGGGTCACCGCCGGGCAACCGCGCGAGCGGACGCGACAATGACGAAAGCCCGCCCCCGGAATCCGGAGGCGGGCTTTCTCTTTCGTAGCGGGGACAGGATTTGAACCTGCGACCTCTGGGTTATGAGCCCAGCGAGCTACCGAGCTGCTCCACCCCGCGTCGGCTCGTTAACCGTAGCGCACCGACCCGGGGCACCGCAAAACGACTCCGATACCGCCGTCAGCCGAGCCAGTTCTCGATCGCCGCGACCGCCCGTCGGCTGTCGGCGTCGACCTGCGCGCGTTCGGCCGCGGTGTACTCCCAGCCCTGCTCCCAGAGCACCGTCACCACGTCGTCGACCCGGAAGGCCCGGACCAGCCGCACCTCGTACGCGCCCGGGTCACCCATCCCCGGCGGGTACGGGGAACGCAGCTCGAACAGCACCGACTCGTCGCCGTACACCCCCGGGTCCAGCAGGCGCTGCCGCCAGGTCCTGCTGTCGTCGGGCATCTTCTGCTCGGGGCAGGCGCGCACGGCCTGCCGCAGCTCCCGAATCGCGTCGTCGGCACGGCCGGGCCGGTAGATGGTGATGCTGTGCCGGTAACTGCCGGCCGGCACGCTCCCCGCCGGGGCCTCCGGCGTCTTGTAGGCGATCGACCGGGCGCGGCGCTGCACCACCGTCGACTCGCTGGCGTACCGGGCGTCGCACAGCGGCGGCAGGATCGGGCCGCCGGCGGTCGACTCCAGGCCCGTCCGGTTGGCGGCGGCCAGGACGAAGAAGGCGCGGTCCGGGATCGAGGTCGGCGGGTGGGCGGTCGCCGCGCCGGTGGGCGTGGCTGGCCGCGTACTCCCCGGGGTGGTGCGCGACGGCGTCGGACCCGACGACCCGGCCGCAGACGACGCGGACGGCCCGGGGGTCGGGGTGGGAGTCACCCCGCTCGGTATCGGGGCCGGCGCGCCGGCCGGTGGCGGCAGCGGCGCGGACCCGTCCGCGCTGAACGCCAGGCGTCCACCGACTGCCACCCCGCCGAGCAGCACCGCCACCGCGAGCGCGCTGCCGGCCATCCGGACGCGCGCCTGCCGGTCGGCGTGCCGCCGGACCACCTCGGGACGTGCCACGGTCACCTCGTCCGCGCTGACGGTGAGCGACCGGTACAGGTCGGAGATTTCAGCTGACATCGTTCGCCTCCAGCTCGTCGATGTGGACGTCGGGCAGCAGCGCGGCCAGCCGGGACCGGCCCCGGGACAACCAGGACTTGACGGTGCCGACCGGCACGTCGGCCTCCCGGGCGATCTCCTCCACCGGCAGGTCGAAGAGGTAGTGCAGGGCCAGCGCCTGTCGCTGCGCGGGCGGCAGTTGGCGCAGCGCGCCCACGAGCAGCACCGCGTCCTCACCCGGAGGGGGCGCGGTCGGTGGCGGCCCGCTGCGGCTCAGCAGCACCCGCCAACGGTGCAGGTGCCGCCAACGGTCGTTCGCCAACCGGGACACCACCAGCCGCAGCCACGCCTCCGGCGCCGGATGCTCGGCCAGCCGCCCCCACTGCCGCCAGGCCCGCGCGAACGCCTCCTGCACGACGTCCTGCGCCTCGGTGTGGTCGCCGGTCACCGCGTAGCCGTACCGCATCATCCGCCGCGAGGTGCCGCGGTAGAAATCGTCGAAGCTCCGTGCGTCCCTCACGACTGCCTCCCCCTTGTCCGCGCCCCCCCCGATGCATCAAGGACGGCGGGGAGCTGGTGTGGGTTGCGGGTCGGCCGGACAAATCGTGTCGGAGAGGCGACAGGCTGGCATACGGTACGGACGCGACGGAGCCCCCGGCGTCCAGACCCGGGTGGGTCCGACGACGAGGGCTCCGGTGTGCTCCGCAGGCGGCTGGTCAGCCGCCCGGGGTGGCCGACGGCGACGGGGGTGCCCCGCCGTTCGGGTTGGCCGCCTGCTGCGCCTGCTGGAACGCGGTCAGCGCCTCGTCCAGCGCCTTCAGCGCGCGACCGTACCGCTCGAAGTCCCCGGACGTCTGCGCGGCGCGGACCTCGGTGATGGCGGTCTGCACCCGGTCCGCGGCGGCGGCCAGCTCACCGGTCGGCGGCGGCGTCGCACTGCCCGGCGCCGGGGTCGTGCTGCCCGGCGTCGGCGTCGCGCTCGGCGACGGGTTGGTCGGGTTACCTCCCGTGGAGGGCGGGGGCGAGGTGCCCTGCCCGGCCTTCTTACCCTGATCGACCAACTGCTTGATGCCGTCGTTGATGTTGTCGGCGAGCGCCACGAACGAGCCGCCGTCACCGTAGGAGAGCAACACCTTCTGCAGCAGCGGGTACGCGTCCTGCTGGTTGCTCTTCACGTAGACCGGCTCGACGTAGAGCATGCCGTCGGCGAAGGGCAGCGACAGCAGGTTGCCGTACTGCACCTGCGCCTGGTTGCTGGAGAGCAGGTTGAGCTGCTGTCGGATGTTCGCGTTGTTGGTCATCTGCTGGTGCACCTGCACCGGCCCGGAGATCCGGGTCTGGTCCGGCAGCTCCAACACCTCGAGCCGCGGCTTTCCGTCGACGTACGACCCGGAGATCAGCGCGGCCAGGTTCTGCCGGCCGTTCGGGGTGACCGCCGAGGTGAGCTGGAACCGCGGGCTCTCCTGCCCCGGGAACTGGGTGAAGAGGTAGTACGGCGGCTGCTTCTGGCCGCTGTCCGGCGCGTCCGGCACGTTCGGCACCTGCCAGAAGTCCTGCGCCGAGTAGAAGTCACCCGGGTTGGTCACGTGGAACTTGGTGAGCAGGTTGCGCTGCACCTTGAACATGTCCGCGGGGTAGCGCAGGTGCTCGGTCAGCTCGGGCGGGATGTCCGCCTTCGGCTTGATCAGGTCACCGCCGAAGGCCTTGTTCCATGCCTTGAGCACCGGGTCGGTGTCGTCGTACTCGTAGAGCGTCACGGTGCCGTCGTACGCGTCGACGGTGGCCTTCACCGAGTTGCGCATGTAGTTGACGTTCTCCCGGGCCAACTGGAAGGTGCCCCGGTTGGTCAGCTCGTCGGTCGTCTCGACCTGGAGGTTGACGCGCTCGGCGTACGGGAAGGTCGCGGCCGTCGTGTAGCCGTCGACGATCCACTGCACCCGGCCGTCGACCACCGCCGGGTACGGGTCACCGTCGAGGGTGAGGAACGGCGCGACCTTCTCCACCCGGTCCCGCGGGTTACGCACGTACAGCAGCTTGGAGTCCTTGTTGATCGCCTCGGTGAGCAGGAAGTTCGACTCCTGCTCCTTGATGGCGTACAGCAGCCGTCGGCTGAACGAACCGATCTTGACGCCGCCCTCACCGGTGTAGGTGTAGGACTCGCCGCCACCCTCACCGACCGGCCTGTCGAACTCGGCCTTCTTGTTCGGGTCGGACTGCCCGACGATCGCGTAGTCGTCGGGCGCCATCCGCTCGCCGTAGTAGATGCGCGGCTGCTTGGCGGGAATCTGCTCGGTCTGCGAGGAGCACGCCTCCTGGGTCCGCTCGCCGAGGAAGCCCGAGACGAAGAAGGGCTGCCCGCCGCACACCACCTGGTTCGCCGGGGCGGCCACCAGGCCGTACCCGTGGGTGTAGACGGTGTGCCGGTTGATCCAGGTGTTCTGCTGGTCGGTCAGCTCACCGTAGTTGATCTCCCGTACGCCGACGACGTAGTCGGAGGTCTTGCCGTTCACCCCGTACCGGTCGATGTCCAGCTTGGGGCCGAAGTCGTAGAAGCCCCGCACCTGCTGGAGCTGGGTGTACGTCTCGCTGACCAACTGCGGGTCGAGCAACCGGACGTTCGACACGACGGAGGTGTCGGTGGCCAGGTTCGCCGGTGGCGTGAGGTTGTTCGCCGCGTACGGAGTGGTCTCGGTGCCGCCCAACCCGAACGCCACACGTGTCGCGTCGATGCTGCGCTGGATGTACGGCGCTTCCTTGTCCTTGGCGCTCGGCTTCACC
The DNA here is from genome assembly GCF_040608555.1 of Micromonospora sp. NPDC005172. Taxonomy (NCBI): domain Bacteria; kingdom Bacillati; phylum Actinomycetota; class Actinomycetes; order Micromonosporales; family Micromonosporaceae; genus Micromonospora; species Micromonospora sp. NPDC005172. The sequence continues at coordinate 29,878 of NZ_JBEXIL010000031.1, read as the reverse complement.
TCGAAGGTCTGCACCGCCCACGGGTAGATGCCGCCGATCGCCACCGCGGAGACGCCCAGCAGGGCGAGGGAGATGCCCGGCCACACCAGGTTCCGCATCCAGGCGTTGGAGAACACGATGATCGCGATGGCCACCACGACCGAGATGTACGCCAGGATCTCCTTAGCGGGCAGCAGCGCGTTGACGTCCGCGTAGCCGGCACCGTACAGCTTGGCGCCCTCGTTGTACTCCAGCAGCATCGCCCGGCGGTCCAGCACGTACGCGAGGGCCTTGAGCAGGACGAACACCGCGACGAGGCTGCTCAGGTGCGCGCGCGCCGCGGTGCTCATCCGGTCACCGACGCCCTGTAGGCGAACCCCGCCGAAGAGGTAGTGCACCGCAAGCGCGCCGATCAGCGCCAGCACCACGGCGGTGAAGCCGACACCGAGCAGGTAGCGCCAGAACGGAAGCTGGAAGACGTAGAAGCCGATGTCGACCCCGAACTCCGGGTCCTTGATCCCGAAGTCACCACCGTTGCGGAACAGCAGCCACTGGTTCCACCGGCCCTGCGCGGACAGGCCGGCGAAGAGGCCGATCACGGCGGCGGTCAGCGCGATCCACGTGCCGAGGCGCGGGCTCAGCGCCATCCGGTAGCGCTCCAGCGTGGCCTGCTCCACCGAGTGCGGTCGCAGCCGCGGCCGCAGCCGGTACGCCAGCCACAGGTTGCCGCCGACGACCACCGCCATGCCGACACCGATGGCGAGGAAGAGCAGCAGTCTGGTGACGAGCACACCGGTGAAGACCTCGGTGTAGCGCACCTCGTCGAACCAGAGCCAGTCGGTCCACGCCTGTACACCCCAGCCGAGCAGGGTGAAGAGCACGAACACCCCGACCAGGACGGCGATCGTGACCCGGCCGCGCCGGCTCATCCTCGGCAGAGGGCTGCTGCTACGCATTACCACTGTTGGCTCCGCACGCTCGATGTGATCGGCTCCGATCAGGCACCCAGAGTACGGGGTGTTCCTGAGCGTGTCGGGGCACGGTCACACGGGTCAGCAGCGGGTCGGCTGACCACCCGCGCGCAGCGTGTCCAACGCGGTCAGCGCCTCGTCCAGCGAGCCCACCTTCAGCAACGGCAGGTCGGGCTGTGGGTTACGGACCGCCTCGGCGCAGTTGTCCGCCGGCACCAGGAAGACCTTGGCCCCGGCCCGCTTCGCGCCGACCAGCTTCTGGGCGATTCCGCCGATGGGGCCGACGGTGCCCTCGTCGTCGATGGTGCCGGTGCCCGCGATGACCTTTCCGCCGGTGAGGTCGGCCGGGGTCAGCTTGTCCACGATGCCCAGAGCGAACATGAGGCCGGCGCTCGGTCCGCCGATGTCCTCCAGGTCGATGCCCAGGGTGAACGGGTGCGGCTGCTGCTGGTCGATCTCGACCCCGATCCGCGGCCGGCCGTCCTGCTCCCGACTGGTCACCGTCGCGGTGGCCGCCGCGCCGTCGCGCGTGTAGCCGATGGTCAGCGCCGTACCCGCCGGCTTGGCCCGGATCAGCTCGGTGACCTTGGCGGCCACCGGCACCGGCTTACCGTCGACCGACGTGACCACGTCGCCGACCCTGAGCACCCCGGCGGCCGGACCGTCCGCCGCCACCGTCTTGATCACCACCTGGACCGGGAAGCCCAGTTCCCGCAGCGCGGCGGTCTCGGCGCTCGTCTGCGACACCTTGAAGTCCTCGGCGTTGCGCTGCTCGACCTGCTCGGTCGACTCTCCCGGCGGGTAGACCAGCTCGCGCGGTACCACCGCCTCGTCGTCGGAGAACCAGCCGGCGATCGCCGAGCGGAGCCGCACCGTCGGCTGCACCCCCACGGTCGTCAGTCGGAGCTGGCCCGCGGAGGTGGAGGTCTCCCGGCCGGTGACCTGGATGACCTCCTTACCGTCGGTCGTTCCGAGGGTGTTGACCGTCGGGCCCGGGCCGAGCACCACGTACGGGATCGGCACCCGGAGCACCCCGATGCTCAGCAGGGCGGTGAACAGGGCACCGAGCAGGACCGTCAGGCCGCGACGTCTCATGCGCCAGAGCGTACCGATCGCTGCCGGCCCGTCCGACGGATGCGCCACGCGACTTCGCCCTCAGCGCAACGCCAGCGGCGGCTACCTGGGGCGCGGCCCGCGTACCGTAGACGTCGTGCCTGATATTCCGTTCGGTTTCGCGCTCCCGGGTGGGCAACCACCAGACCCCAACGATCCCGCGCAGATGCAGCAGTTCATGTCGCAGTTGCAGCACCTGCTCTCGGCGCCGGGCAGCGGGCCGGTCAACTGGGACCTGGCCCGGCAGGTGGCCGCCAGCCAGCTCGCCGCCAGCGGCGACCCGGCCGTGTCGCCGTACGAGCGCCACGCGGTCGAGGAGGCGTTGCGCCTGGCCGACCTGTGGTTGGAGCCGGCCACGGCGTGGCCGTCCGGCATCCAGTCCCCGGTCGCCTGGAACCGCAACGAGTGGATTTACAAGACGCTCGACGTGTGGCGCAAGCTCTGCGACCCGGTGGCCAGCCGGATGGTCGGCGCGATGGGCGACCTGGTGCCGCCGGAGGCGCGCGCCCAGCTCGGCCCGATGCAGTCGATGGTGGCCACCCTCGGTGGCGCGCTCTTCGGCGGTCAGCTCGGTCAGGCTCTCGGCTCGCTCGCCGCGGAGGTGCTCTCCGCCGGTGACATCGGCCTCCCGCTCGGCCCGGCCGGCACGGCCGCGCTGATCCCGGCCAACATCCGCGCGTACGGCGAGGGCCTGGAACTCCCCGAGGACGAGGTACGCCTCTACGTGGCGCTGCGCGAGGCCGCCCACCAGCGGCTCTTCCAGCACGTTCCGTGGCTGCGCGGGCACGTGCTCAGCGCCGTGGAGATGTACGCCTCGGGCATCCGGGTCAACCGGGAGGCGATCGAGGAGGCGATGGGCCGGGTCGACCCGACCGACCCGGAGTCGATGCAGGCGATCGCCCTGGAAGGCATCTTCACCCCCGAGGACAGCCCGGCTCAGAAGGCCTCGCTGGCCCGACTGGAGACCGCGTTGGCCCTGGTCGAAGGCTGGGTGTGCCACGTGGTGGACAGCGCCGCCAGCGACCGGCTGCCCAACGTCGTCCGGCTCGGCGAGGCGTTCCGCCGCCGCCGTGCCGCCGGTGGCCCCGCCGAGCAGACCTTCGCGGCGCTCGTCGGCCTGGAGCTGCGCCCGCGCCGGCTGCGCGAGGCGGCGGCCCTGTGGGCGGCGCTCACCCAGCACCGCGGCATCGAGGGCCGGGACGCCGTCTGGGGCCACCCGGACCTGCTCCCGTCGGACGACGACTTCGCCGACCCGGTCGCGTTCGCCATGAACGACATGGACCTGAGCGAGCTGGACAGCTTCGACTTCACGGCCCCGGGCGGCGCGCACGAGAAGGCGCCGGGCGAGGCCGACGACACCGAGGACGAGGGCGGCAACGACGGCGGCGGCACGGACGGCGGCACCAGGAGCTGACGCGGCCAGGCCGGACGTCGCGCGGGTCGGGCGTCCGGCACACGCCCGCGCCGCTCGGGCGTCCGGCACACGCCCGACGCGGCTCGGCGGCTCGGCGCGGCTCGATGATCCGGGCGCGCGCCCGGCGCGGCTCAGTAATCCACTCGGCTTCCTGGATGGCGGGTTGTCCGCGCGGCCTGGACGCCGCGCCTTCCTGGAACCCGAGTGGATCACGCCCGCGACAACCCACCGGGGCGGCCGACGCCTCGACAGCGCGGCGGCCAGGCGAACGGCGATCAGGCGCGGCGATCAGGCGGGGCGGCCTGAGCCCGACAGCAGCGAGCGGGTGGCCTCCCAGCCTTCGAAGGCCGGGTCCAGCGCGGCGAGGTCGGCCGGGCCACGTTGGCGTCGCCAGCCGGCCGTGACGGCGACGTCCCCTGGCTGGGGGGCGCCGACCCGGGCGTCGGCCGGCACTGCGGTGTCAAAGTCGAGCGGGGGCAACCACTGCGGCACGGGCAGCCGTACGGCCACTCCGAGCAGACCCGGGCCGCCGCCCTCGGCCGGGGCGACGGCGACCGACCGGGTGGTGAGCGGGCGCAACAGCTTGCCGACGGTCAGCGCGGGCAGGTCGGGCACGTCACCCACGAGCACTGCCGCCTGGTCGTAGCCGTCGAGCGTGGCGAACACCGCGTTCGGCGTCGGCTCGGGCACCTCGTGGACGGCGGTGCCGGGCCAGACCAGCGCGTCCGCCAGCGGACGGTCTGCCGGGGTCACGGCGACGGCCACGTCCACCTCGTTGAGGGTCGCGACCAGGTCGATGACATCCTCGGCGAGCGCCGCCCGCCACTCCGCCAGGTCGATCCCCGGCGGCGACCACCGCACCGGCCCGAACATGACCACCACCACCCGCCGCGCCATGACCCGACCCTAACGCCCCGACCTACCGCCCCGCCCACCCCGCCGAGCCCACCCGACCGAGCCCAACGCGCGCCGAGCCCGCCTCGCCGAGCCCAACGCGCGCGACCCGCCGCACCGCGCAAGCCCAGACGGGCCAGTCAGCCGGCGGGCCCGATGATCGACTCCACATCAGCGATGTCGGGGCATCCCGACGCCAGGACACCCCGACATCAGCGATATGGAGTCGGTCACTGCTGGGCTGGGCCCAGGGGCGGGTCAGGTGGGCACGGGGGCGCAGGATGCGGCGGCGACGCCTTCCAGGTAGCCGCGGGCGCGCTCCGACTTGGGGTACCGGCCGACGACCGCCCAGAAGCGGGAGTTGTGGCTGGGCACGATGAGGTGGGTCAACTCGTGCAGCAGCACGTAGTCGATCACCCAGTCGGGCATGTCCTGGACGCGGTGGGAGATGCGGATGCTGCGGTCGGCGGGGGTGCAGGAGCCCCAGCGGCCGTTCTGGTTGGTGACCCACCGGACGCTGGCTGGCACCGCCCTCTCGCCGTACCCGCCGAGGTAGAGGTCGATCAGCCGGTTGGCCCGGGCGACGAGTTCGTCGTCGGAGCGGGCCAGTCGGCCCTCGCGGGCGGCGAGCCGCGCCAGCATGCGGTCCACCCACTCGCTCTCCTCGGCACGGGAGAACTGGTCCGGGATGAGGACGACGACCCGCTCACCGTCACGGTACGCAGACACCGTACGTCGCCGACGCTGGCTGCGCCGCACCTCGACGACCGGCTTACGCGTCCCCGCCATCACTGGCCCGCGCAGCCTCGGCTACGTGTCACGAGGGAAAGCTAATGCGTACTGACCAGGGGTCCGCAAGAGTCAACCGCACGACACGCGCCCAAAAAATGGTGATTGGTCGTCCGGCGTCCCGAAAATTTCTTGACTGGACCACCCCTGAAGTGCCGTCGCGCCATCTCGTCACCCACCGTGTACGGCGATGGCGGCGTCGCACGGCCCTCTCCGACACGGTAGGTGATCACGGCGTCCGACGCTGCCGCGGGGGCACCCGCAGGAGTGGCTGGGAGGGTTTGGTCGGCGTGTCCCCGCCAAACTGACTTATCCGACCTAATTCGCCATGCACACTCTCGACGTCGACTTGCTCACAGTGACGATGCACAGCTGACATGGAACTGCCCAGACCTGGGTAGGGTCCGCGAACCAGCGGTCACGAAGGTGGCCGTGGAGTAAGACCCAGCGCCGGCGCCCCGTGTGGTCCGCCGCCGGGCATTCCGCCGGAACCGTATTGACCGGCGGACGAGACGAGGAGGGCACCGTGGCCGACCAGGCCCAGACCTACAACGGTTACTGCGTGAAGTGCAAGGAGAAGCGGGACTTCGAGGGGCACGTGGAGGTCTCGAAGACCGGCATGAACATGGCAAAGGGCAAATGTCCGGTATGCGGCACAACAGTGAACCGGATTCTCGGCAAGGCGAAGGTCTGACCCGTTCGGATCTGCGGGGGCGGGACGGCCACAGGGCCGTCCCGCCCCCGTTGCCGTCCAGAACGTAGACGGGCTTGTCGGGTGGCCGACAGTACGCGCCGCGGCCTGTGGATAACCCGGCAGAACCTGTGGACAAGGCTGGATACGACCCCGAGCGCCTGTGGACAACGATCGACCCAGCGCAGGGAAGCGGTCACGATTCGTCACCATGAGTCGTACCCCGCTGCCTCGCCCCACGCTCGTCCCCGGCCTCAGCCGGCTCTGGCGAGATCGACACACGCTGCAGATCGGCCTGGGCCCCGGCCCCGCCGCGCTGGTGGAGCTGACCAATCCGCGTACCGCTCACCTGCTCGATCTGCTGGACGGCAGCCGCAGCGAACGGGACGTGCTGGTCGAGGCCAGCGCCGCCCAGGTCCCCGCCGACGACGCGCGTACGCTGCTGGACGCTCTGCGCACGGCGGGCCTGTTGGTGCCGGCGCACACCCTGCTCCCACGCGACCTGACCGGGCCCGTCCGGACCCGGCTCGCCGCCGAGGCCGGAGCGTTGGCCCTGGTCGCGGCCCGGCTACCCGGCACCCCGGCCCAGGTCCTGCGTCGCCGGCGGGTGGCGCGGGTGCTGCTCACCGGGGCCGGAGCCCTCGGCGCCCCGCTGGCCGTGGCGCTGGCCCAGGCCGGCGTCGGGCAGGTGATCCCGCACCTCAGCGGCCTGGTACGACCGATCGACCTCGTCGGGACGGGCATTCCCGCCGCCGAGTTGGGTCAGCCGTTGGCCCCGGCGATCCGGGCGGCGGTCGACCGTGTCGCGCCAGGCACCGGCACCCACCCGGTCCGGGCCGCCCGGGTGGATCTGGTGATCCAGTTCGGCGCGGACCGTCCACCCGCGCTGCTCGCCGCCGGCCTGGCCCAGCGTCGCCAACCGCACCTGGTGGTGACCCTTCACGAGGGCGTACCGGTGATCGGACCGTTGGTGCGCCCACCCGCCGGGCCGTGTCTGCGCTGCGTCGAGCTGCACCGAGCGGACCGCGACCCGGCCTGGCCAGGGCTCGCCGCCCAACTGGCGGCGGCGCAGCCGGTGGCAGCGGGTGCGACCGGCACCCTGTTCGCGGCGATCGGGTACGCGGTGGCGGAGGCCCTGGCGCACCTCGACGGAGGCCAACCCGAGACGCTCGGGGGTGCCATGGAGATCTCCGGCGCGGGCCGGTTTCGTCGCCGGGGTTGGCCGCCGCACCCCGCGTGTGAGTGTTCACGGAGCCGGGTGTCCGCACCAGCCCGGCCGCACAGCAGCAGCGGAGCCCTCCGGTCGGTAACAATGGCGAAGTGACCGACATCCCGCGCCGGGCCGTGTCCCGGACCGCCAAGCTCGCCGCTCTGCCGCTCGGCTTCGCCGGCCGGACCGTCCTCGGCATGGGTAAGCGCGTCACCGGGCTCGCCTCCGACGTCATCTCGGCAGAGATCCAACAGCGCACCGCCGAACAGCTGTTCAGCGTGTTGGGGCAGCTCAAGGGTGGGGCGATGAAGTTCGGCCAGGCGTTGTCGGTCTTCGAGGCGGCCCTGCCGGAAGAGATCGCCGCGCCGTACCGGCAGGCGCTGACCAAGCTCCAGGAGGCCGCGCCGCCGCTGCCGGCCGCGAGCGTGCACAAGGTGCTGGCCGAGCAGCTCGGCCCGGACTGGCGCGACCGGTTCGTCGAGTTCAACGACACCCCTGCTGCGGCGGCGAGCATCGGGCAGGTGCACCGGGCGCGGTGGCGGGAGCCGGGGTACGGCCCGGCGGGCGAGCCGAACAGCCGCGACGTGGCGGTCAAGATTCAATATCCGGGCGCCGGTGACGCGTTGCTCGCCGACCTCAAGCAGCTCTCCCGGCTGGGCGGGATGTTCCGGGCCATCCAACCCGGCCTCGATGTCAAGCCGCTCCTCGTCGAGTTGCGTGAGCGGATCACCGAGGAGCTGGACTACGAGCTGGAGGCCGAGTCGCAGCGCACCTTCGCCGTGGCGTACGCCGACGACGACGAGATCTTCATTCCGGAGGTCGTCTCCGCGTCGCCCCGGGTCCTGGTCACCGAGTGGGTGACGGGCACTCCGCTGGCCGACATCATCCGCGAGGGCACCGAGGAGCAGCGGGACGAGGCCGGCCGGCTCATGGCGACGTTGCACCTCTCCGCACCCCAGCGGGCCGGTCTGCTGCACGCCGACCCGCACCCGGGAAACTTCCGGCTCCTGCCCGACGGCCGGCTCGGCGTGATCGACTTCGGCGCGGTGGCCCGGATGCCGGAGGGCACACCGGAGCCGATCGGCCTCATCGCCGGGCGGGCTCTGCGCGGCGACGCGGACGGGGTGGTGGCAGGGCTCCGGGACGAGGGGTTCATCGGCGCCACCGACGAGATCGACGCCGAGGGAGTCCTCGATTTCCTCCGCCCGATGCTGGAGCCCATCGCCGCCGACGGGTTCCGGTTCAGCCGGGCCTGGCTGCGGGCCGAGGCGGCACGGCTGGCCAGCCCCCGCTCCCCCACCTACCAGTTGAGCCGACAGCTCAACCTGCCACCGTCGTACCTGCTCATCCACCGGGTGACGCTCGGTTCGATCGGGGTGCTCTGCCAGTTGGAGGCCAAGGCCCCGTACCGAAGCATCCTGGAACGCTGGCTGCCGGGCTTCGCGCCGGTCGCCTGAGGACGTGACGAAGGGCGGGTGCCGGTCGGCACCCGCCCTTCTGCGTGGGGTGGTACTAGAGAATGCCCAGGTCGCGCGCCGACTGGTTACGGCTGTTCATGGCGACGGTACGGGCGGATCGGGTTGCCTCAGTGCTCGTGGTGGTACGACCGGCCTGAGGCCGGCGCATTCGAGCCCTGGTCAACGCTTCGTGGAGTAGTTGCATCTCGAAGGCTCCACTCGGAACGTTCAACATCGTTTTCTCACTCACTGCCGGTGTGTCACCGGCGTAGTTGGAACGGGTCGGGAACATGTCAGGCTGCCAGCCGGACCGCGCCACGCACCTCGGACAGCCCACTGGCCGCCAGGCGCGCCTCGGCCTCGACCCGGAGCGCGGCGTCACGAGCGACGTCCTCCTTGCGCGGACGGCCACGGGGCCGCTTGCGCGGAACGACCGCGCCACGCTCGAAGATCTCGCCGCCCCAGACGCCCCACGGCTCCGCTCGCTCCACCGCTCCGGCCAGGCACTCGACGCGCAGCGGGCAGTCCCCGCAGAGCGACTTGGCCAACTCGAGCTCGGCAGGCGAGTCGGAGAACCACAGGTCGGGGTCGAACTTCCGGCAGGGCAGGTTCGCCTCCAGCTCGACGCTCACATCGAGGGGGGCCAACGCCAGACTCATCTCCCGGTCACCTCTCTCTCACTTCGATCTCGTGGATCGCATTCCGACGTACTTCGGCGGGGCAAAAAACTGAGGCCGCGGATCCCGGTAACGGGTTCCGCGGCCTCGAGGTGAGCCGGTGTCTGAGATTCAGACCGGTCTACCTCGAGGTGGAACGCCGCGGACATCCGTGCGCTTCTTCGCGCCATCGATGCCCATGCCCGTGATGCCACTGGTCCCCTCGACTCCGGCATTCGGCGCAACGGTCAGGTTCAGCTCGGCCTGAACCTGGTGCACCTGCGGAACCGACGGTCGTGCGGCCGCAAGGGCCACCCGGACAGCCGACAGCGGAGCGTGGACAGACGGCATCGCCGTCAGACGCTCATAGGTGAAGATCTCCACGGTGGCCACCTCCCTCACGTTCCTCGAATCGACTGGACCAACCCCCGTGAGCAGCCGGAATGGCGCCGCTCGCGTGGTGTGTTCTGAGGCTATTCCTCGCCTGGGCGCGAGGGCAAACGAATTTACGACGAGATTTCGAAAGTTTTCTCCGGGCAGACGTCGTCCACCCCCGCGCCCCCCACGAGCGCCAGTACCGACTCGCCGTAGAGGCCCAGTTTGCGAGGGCCGATGCCGGCGATGGCGATCAACTCCTCCGGCCGGCCGGGCCGCCGCTCGGCCAACGCGGTCAACGTGGCATCGGTGAACACCACGTACGCCGGGACCTTCTGCGCGCCGGCCACCCGCTGCCGCCACTCGCGCAGGCGTTCGTGCAGCTCGTCGTCGATGTCGGACGGGCAGGTGGGGCAGCGACCGAGCTTCCGGTCCGGGCCGGCGAGCAGGGTGGCGCCGCAGATCCGGCAGGACACGATCTGCGTCCGACGCCGCTCGGGACGGGGTGCGGGACCGGCGGAGGCACCGGCCCGCTCGGTGCCTCCGGAGCGGTCGAGCTGGGGCAGGAACCGCGAGGGCCGTCGGGCCCGCCCGCCCGGCGAGCGCGCGGCGGCGTACGACAGCCAGAGCCACTGCCGGGCCCGGGTGATCCCGACGTAGAGCAGCCGGCGCTCCTCCTCCACGTGCTCGACCGTCTTGGCGTACGTGGTGGGCAGGGTGCCCTCGGCGAGGCCGACCAGGAAGACGGCATCCCACTCCAACCCCTTGGCCGAGTGCAGCGATGCCAGCGTGACCCCGTCCACCGTCGGCACGTGCTGCTGGGCGGCCCGGCGTGCCAGCTCCTCGGTGAAGTCGGTGAGGGTGACCGCGCGCTCCACCGAGGCGGCCGCACCGATCGGCACCACCTCGGGCATGGCCGCGTACTCCTCGGCGAGCTGGACCAGCGCGGCCAGCGCCTCCCAGCGCTCGCGGGCGGCGCCGCCCGCCGGGGGCGTGTCCGGCGCCCAGCCGACGGCGGTGAGCGCCTCGACGACGGCGGCGGGCAGCGGCGTCTCCCCCGGGATGGATCGGGTGGCGGAGCGCAGGGCGACCATCGCCTGGCGAACCTCGGTGCGCTCGAAGAAGCGCTCGGCGCCCTGGACGACGTACGGCACGGCGGCCTCGGTCAGCGCCTTCTCGTACGCCTCGGACTGCGCGTTGGTCCGGAACAGCACGGCGATCTCCTTCGCCGGCGTCCCCCCGTCGATCAGCGTCCGGCAGCGCGCGGCCACCGCGTTCGCCTCGGCCGGCTCGTCGGTGAAGATCCGCAGGTCGGGTTCCGGCCCCGGAGGACGCTGTCCGCTCAACTCCAGTCGCAGCCGCGCCTCGGTGCCGCGAGCCTGAGAGATCACGGCGTTGGCGAGCCCGACGATCTGCGGGGTGGAGCGGTAGTCCCGAACCAGCCGGACCACCGTGGCGTTCCGGTGCTGGCGCGGGAAGTCGACCAGGTACGCCGACGTCGCCCCGGTGAACGAGTAGATGGTCTGGCTGGCGTCACCGACCACCGTCAGGTCGGCGCGGCCGCCCAGCCAGGCGTCCAGCAGCCGCTGCTGGAGCGGGTTGACGTCCTGGTACTCGTCGACCACGAAGTGCCGGTACTGGCCACGGACCTGTTCGGCGACGTCCGGGTGCTCCTCGATGCCCCACACCGCGGCCCGCAGCATGTCCTCGAAGTCGATCACCCCGTTGGAGCGTTTGAGCTGCTCGTACGCGGTGAACACATCGGCGACCTTCGCCGGCTCGTGTGGCGTGTCACGCAGCGCGCGGGCCGCCGCCACGACGTAGTCGCCCGGTTCGACGAGCGACGACTTGGCCCACTCGATCTCGCCGGCCAGGTCCCGTGCGGCAGCCCGGTCGGTACGCAGACCGACCCGGGCGGCGGCGAGAGTGACCAGCCGCACCTTGCTGTCCAGCAGCTCGGGCATGGCTCGGCCGGCCAGCAGGCGGGGGGCGAAGTAGCGCACCTGGCGCAGTGCGGCGGCGTGGAAGGTCCGCGCCTGGACACCGTGCGCCCCGAGCAGCGTGAGACGGTGTCGCATCTCGGCGGCGGCGCGGGCGGTGAAGGTGACCGCGAGCACGTGCCGGGGCGAGATCTCACCGGTGAGCGCCCGGTGGGCGATCCTGGAGGTGATCGCGCGGGTCTTGCCGGTGCCGGCCCCGGCCAGGATGCAGACCGGGCCGGCGGGTGCGGTCACCGCGGAGCGCTGCTCCGGGTCCAGCCCGGCGAGTACGCCTTCCGACGCTGAGTGAACCCCCACAACCAGGAATCATCTCAGCTCCCCCGGGCGTTGTAGCGGACAGCCTCGGCTTGATCGGCAAGCCGGCGGCCGGAGCAGCTGGAGGATCAGATCATGCTGACGATGTATTCCACTCCCTGGTGCGGCTACTGCCACCGGCTGAAGTCGCAGCTCGACCGGGAAGGCATCGGGTATGAGGTGGTCGACATCGAGCAGGACCCGAAGGCCGCGGACTTCGTGATGAGCGTCAACGGCGGCAACCAGACGGTGCCGACGCTGCGTTTCGACGACGGCAGCGCCCTGACCAACCCCTCGATCACGCAGGTCAAGCAGCACCTGGCCACGCTGGGCGCCTGACCGCCCGGTACGACACTCGAACGGCCGCCCTCCGGGGCGGCCGTTCGTCGTTCCCGACATCCGTCACCGCCGGAACGGCCGCCGGGTGGCCGTGGTCACCGACCCGTCGATGCCGGCGTCGAGCGGGCGGCGCGGCCCCGGCAGGGCCGGCGGCGTCGACGTCGGCGCCCCGGACGGCGCGCTCAGGTGCCGGCCCCGCCAGAGGTAGGCACCGGCGGCCAGCGTGGCCACCCCGACCAGCACGAACAGGGCCCGGTAGTCCAGGACGCCGACCAGGAGGGCGCCCGCGCCGATGGAGAGCGCCTGCGGTCCGCTGACCAGCGCCTGGGTGGCCGCCGCCACCCGTCCGACCAGGTCGGGTGGGGTGCGCCGCTGGATCAGCGTGTGCAGACCCACCATCGTCAGGGGCAGCGAGATGCCGGCCAGCAGCACCGCCGCGAACCCGAGCGGCAGTTCGGGATACGCGAGCGCGAGCGCGGCCGGCGCGAAGAACGCCACCCCGGCGGCCAGCGTGCCGACCTCGCCGAGCCGGCGGACCAGGGCCGGTGAGCAGAGCCCCCCGCACAGGCCGCCGACGCCCTGCACCATCACGAGTACGCCCACGAACGCGGCGTCCCGGTCCAACCCCTGGTCGACGTACGCGAAGATCAACGACTCGCTGAAGCCCATCACCAGCGACCCGAGCCCGTAGCCGACGAGGGCCCGGCGCAGCGCCGGCTCACCGGTCAGGTGCCGCAGGCCCGCGCCCAGCTCGGCGGGCCAGCGCAGCCGTACGGTGGGCGACGACTGCGCCGGGCTCGGCACCGCGGTCACCACCGCGGCGGCGGTCACGAAGCCGACCATGCCGATGCTGGCCAGCGCCCATCCACCGAGCGCCGCGTAGAGCGCCGCGCCGGCCAGAGGGCCGATCAACCGCAACCCCTGGCGTACGGTCTGCAGCACGCCGTTGGCCTCGGCCAGCAGGTCCACGGGCACCAGTTGCCGGATTAGTCCGCTGAGCGCCGCGCCGAGCGTGATGGACGACAGCCCGTACAGGGCGGCGACCAGATAGACGAGCCAGACGTCGTTCGCGTCGCGGACGGTGAACAGCGGCACGAGCAGCAGCGCGGTGACGACGTTCGCGGCCACGAAGAAGGGCCGGCGCGGGTACCGGTCGACGAACCAACCGACCAGTGGCGCCGTCGTCATCGGAGCGACGACGGCGAAGATGATGCCGCCGGCGAGCCCGTTGGAGCCGGTCAGGTCCTTGACCCAGATGGCGAGCGCGAGCAGCAGGATCGACTCGGCGGTCATGCTGGCCAGCAGGCCGCCGAACAGCAGGCGGAAGTCGGGTCGGCGCAGGACGGTGCGCATGGGGTCCCTCCGGCAGGGTGGCGTGCCCGGCTGGGCGCGGTCGACGGGGCTGGGACCGCGGGTCCGTCATCGTCCGGCGTACCCGTGGTCCATTTTTGGTAAGACACGCCCCCGCCGGAACCTCCGACACCGGTCGCGCCGTCCATACTGACCGTGGGGGGCGAATTTCATACAGTTACCGTCGCGTCTGCGGCGGACGACGGGAAAGAGGACACTGTGCCTCCTGCCGCACCCAGCCCAATCATGCGTCGTCGACGGTTGGGCATCGAACTGCGCAGCCTGCGCGAGACCGCGGGCCTCACCGGCGACCAGGTCATCGAACGGATCGGTTGGGCGTCCGCGTCCAAACTGTCACGCCTGGAGAACGGCCGCAGCAGACCGGACCCGCAGGACGTCGGCGTCCTGCTGGACCTCTACGGCGCCGACGCCGCGGCGCGCGAGGAGTTGCTCGGGATCGCCGGTGAGGCCGGCGACATGCGCGGCTGGTTGAAGAACTTTCCGGTGATGACGCAGCAGCAGCGCAGCTGGGCCGAGTTGGAGGCGGGCTGCGCGGAGATCTCCGAGTACAACCCGGTGCTGGTGCCGGGCCTGCTACAGACCGCCGGGTACGCGCGGGTCCGCCTCCTCTCGGCCCGCCGGGTGGGCGAGGGCGCCGGCGAGCCCGAGCCGGCGGACGAGCTGGAGACCGAGGTACGGGCGCGGTTGGCTCGTCAGACCCTGCTGACGCGCGAGCCGCACGCGCCGAGCTACACGGCCGTGCTGGAGGAGGCGGCTCTGGGCCGTCGGGCCGGCCCGCCCGAGGTGCTGCACGAGCAGCTGCACCAGCTGTGCGAGCTGGCCCTGCTGCCGAACGTGACGCTGCACGTGCTTCCGCGGGACACGCAGGTCGGCGATTGGTACCTTCCGCCGACCGCCTTCTCCCTCTATCGGTTCGCCGATCCACTCGATCCGGAGACATTGGCCATCGAAGGGGGGTTCACCGACGTCATGTCGACCGAGTCAATCACGCTAAATCGCTATAAAGTAGTGTTCGAGTGGCTATGCACGGCGGCACTGAACGCCTCGGACACCCTCTCCTGGCTGATCGAGGCGACGGGACGGCTGACCGGGGCGGGCCCCGCATCCACAGTGGCGTTCGGGCCGGCAACGGCGCCGACCCAACGCCGCCGTGATTCGGGGCGGCTGACGGACCGGTGATCCACGGGGGACCATCCGTCGGGACGTGCGGCACCACTCGTCCCATTGGATCGGTTCACACCAGGAGCAGAGCCATGAACGACATCCACCACACGCCGTCCGTCTCCGCCAGTTCGCTGGCGGACGCCCCGTGGCGTACCAGCACACGCAGCCAGACCTCCAACTGCGTGGAGGTCGCACCGCTGGGCAGCGGCCCGTCGGCGGTCGCGCTGCGCGACAGCAAGGACCGGGGCGGCCCGGTGCTGCTGTTCAACCGGGCCGGTTGGCTCGGTTTCATCGCTGGAGCGAAGACGGGCCAGTTCGATCTGAACTGATCCTCCACTGAGGCGGGGCCGTCGGCACAATGCCGGCGGCCCCGCCGTCGTATCCGTCGGCGACCCCACTGACCAGGCATCCGCCGATCGGACGAGGCTCGAAACCAATAGGCGCGTTTCACTTGCTGGGATGAACACGGGGCGTAACATGACCCACGAAACGTGGAACTTCCACACTGGCTCATCCGTCGCGGTTCATCCGGAGACCCTTATGCGGTTCCTGATCGTTCGCACCGACATCCGCACCGTCGCCGACGGGGACATCGCCGCCGCCTGGGCGGACGGCCATCGCCTCCGCGACGAGACGACCACACCCGAGCCGCGCCGGCAGACCGTCCACGCCGAGGACCGGGACGCCGCGTTACTGCTGGCCCGGGCCCTGTCCACAGTCGGCGCGGTACGAGCAGGCAAGCAACGGGTCAAGGTCCTTCCGCTCAGCGAAGTGCGGCCCGCCTTCCGGCGCAGACCCGGCCGGACCGGTACCTGACCCACCAGACGTCCGTCGTGGTCGGCTCGGCTCCCCCGCCGCGTCATTCGCTCCCACCGACCACGGCGGCCCGTGTTCCCGGCCCGTGACCGCCGCGGCAACGTCGGCCACGGGCCGGGACCGTGCTCAACGCCCGGCGTCCACCCAGCCGTCCAGCCAACGGTGGACGAGGAACAACGCGATCGACGACGGCGGCGGCAGGATCAGCCGGGCGCCGTCCCCCACGTCCACCGTCCGCCCCGCGCACGCCGCCCCGATCTCGTCCCGCGTGAACCACCGGGCGTACGCGATCTCGGACGGATCGACCCGCACCGGGTCCGCCGGATCGGCCGTGGCCAGGAAGCCCAGCATCAGCGAACCCGGGAACGGCCAGGCCTGGCTGCCGACGTACCCGATCCGCTCGACCCCGATGCCCACCTCCTCGCGGACCTCGCGCAGCACGGCGGCCTCCGCCGACTCCCCCGGCTCGACGTAGCCCGCCAGGCAGGAGTAGCGCCGCCCGCCCGGGGTCCCCGGCCAGCCGGCGTTGTTGCCAAGCAGGCAGCGGCCGTCGGGGCCGTCGACGCCGTCGTGCACCAGCACGATCATCGCCGGGTCGGTGCGCGGCCAGATCCGGCCGCCGTTGCGATCCACCCGCGACCAGCCGGCCTCGTCCATCACCGTCGGCGCGCCGGTCGCCGACGAGTAGCCGTGCCGGGTATGCCAGTTCAGCAGCGCGAGGGCGGTGGTGAAGATGCCGGCCTCCCGGTCGCCGAGCAGGTGGCCCACCTCCCGCAGGTTGACCGCTCGGGTGCCCGACACCGCCGGCAGCGGCGTGTCGAGCGCGAACACCGGCACCCCGTCCGGCTCGACACCGAGGAACATCGCGGTCGACTCGGCGCCGGCCGGCACGTCGGCGGCGTCGAACAGCACCAGCGTCGGGGGCGACACGTCGGTACGCGCGAGCGTCCGCCCGTCATCGGTCGAGTCGAGCAGCAGTATCCGTCCGCGCAGCCATGCCTCGGTCAACCACTGCGCGTCACCCCGCCGGTGCGCGGCCCGATCCAACGTCGAACGCGCCAGCGGTGGCGCGGCCTCGCCGCTCACGTCGTCGCTCCGCTGGTCGCCGCCCAGCCGCGGCGCTGGGCGACACGGCCGGACGTGCCGTGACCGTCCCGCCTCACGGCTGCACCGGCTCGGTGTGGACCGGCATCAGCGCGGCCAGCCCCGGGGTGACCCGCTCGGCGTCGCCGAGGACGACCACCGCCGCCCGGGCGGGCGCGAGGTAGTGGGCGGCAACCCGCGCCACATCGTCGACGGTCGCCTTCGCCAGTCGGGCCGCGTACTCCGCGAGGAACTCCAGACGCAGGCCGTTCCCGGCGTACGCGCTGGTCAGCGCGGCCAGACCCGCCTGGGTGGCCATGCCGAGCTGGAGGGTGCCCAGGGCGTACTGGCGGGCCTGCTCCAACTCCTCGAGCTTCGGCGGCAGCGTCGCCAGACGACCCAGCTCGTACATGGTCTCCAGTAGCGCCGGACCGGTGACCTCGGTGGCCACCTCGGCGCCGGCGACCAGCACCGACCCGGCCACCGAATGCTCGACCACCGAGTGCGGGCCGTACGTGTAGCCCTTGTCCTCGCGGATGTTCTCCACCCAGCGGGACGAGAAGTAGCCGCCGAAGATCAGGTTGGCCAGTTGCAGCGCCGCGTGGTCGGGGTCGGTGCGCGGCACGGCGGGCAGCGCGACCCGCAGCGAGGACTGCACCGAGCCGGGCCGGTCGACAAGCAGCAGCGGCCCCGGCTCAAGTGGCGGGGTGGCCGGCAGGTTGGCCGTACGCCCGGCCCCGGTCCACCCGGCGAGCGCCCGTTCGACCGCGTCCAGGGCCTTCTCCGGCTGCACGTCCCCGACCACCACCAGCTGTGCGCCGGCGGGGTGCACGCGCTCGGTGTGCAGGCTGCGCAGTGCCGCCGGGCGTACGCCGCGGAGCTGGCCCGGCTCCGGGGTCTGCGTGGCGTACGGGTGCCGCCCGTAGATCCTCTTCAACAACGCTTCCCGGGCCAGGTGCGACGGCTGACTCTGCGCGACCTGGATCCGGTCGATCAGCCGGTCCCGTTCGGCGGCCACCTCGTCGCCGGGGTAGCTGGCACCGGTCAACACCTCGGCCAGCAGCTCCAACATCCGGTCCAGGCCGGTGACCAGGCCCGCGCCGGAGATCATCAGTCGGTCCGGATCGACGCCCGCGGAGAGCCCGCCGCCCACCTTCTGCAACTCGGCGGCGAGCTGCACGCTGGTCATCGACTCGGTGCCGGAGAGCATGGTCTGCGAGAGCATCGCGGCGCGCGCCAGGTGGGCGCGGCCGAACGGCACCCAGAGCCGCAGCTCCACCAGGGGCACGGCGGGCCGGCGTACGGCGATCACGGTCAGCCCGTTGCGCAGTGTGCGCTCGGCCTGCTTGGGCACCTTGAGCTTGCGGGTGGGGCCGAGCGCGGGCAACGTACGCGGCCCGGCGGTGGCGGTGGTCGTCATCGGGTACCTCCGGGGATGACCTCGACCATCGCCCGGCGCTCCGGGAGCAGGGTGGCCGCAGCGGCGCGGACCTGTTCCTCGGTGACGTCGCCGACCAGTCGGGGCAGGTCGTTGAGCAGGCCCGGCTCGCCGCGTTGCTGCTCCAGGACGGCCATCCGCAGGGCCCGGCCGAGCACCGCGTCGGTGTCGCGGAGCAGGTGGGTGGCCATCCGCGCCTGGGTGCGGGCCAGCTCACCGTCCGTCAGCCCGTCGGTCGCCAGCCGGTCCAGTTCCTCGTCGACGGTGCGCAGCACCTTGTCCACGTCGCCGCCGGGCGGCAGATGTGCCTGCAACAGCAACGCCGTCGGGTCACGCACGTCGAACGGGTCGCCCATGAAGCTGAGGTAGCCACCCAGGCTGGTCACCGTGCGGTCGCGCTGCACCAGGCGTTCGACCAGTCGGGACGCTTCGCCGTCGGTGAGCACCTCGGCCAGCACCACGTACGGCAGGTAGCCGGCGAAGTCGCCGATCGGGTCGGGCACCCGCCACGCGCCGGCCACCGCCGGCAACGGTGCCAGGGCGTCCGTGTACGAGCTGCGCCGCTCGGCGGTCAGGTCGGGCTCGGTGAAGTCGGGCCGCTGTGGCGCGGGCCGGGCCGGCACGTCGCCGAAGTGCCGGTTCACCAGCTCGGTCGCCTCGGCCACGTCGATGTCACCGCTGACGGCCAGGACCGCGTTGCCGCTGGCGTAGTAGCGACGGAAGAAGTCGGCGGCGTCGGCGACGGTGGCCGACTCCAGATCGTCGAACGAGCCGTAGCCGTCGTGGGCGTTCGGGAACGTGTCGAACATGACCGGCGGCAGGGTCAACCAGGGGAAGCCACCGTACGGCCGGCTGAGCACGTTGACCCGGATCTCCTCCTTGACCACGTCGACCTGGTTGCGCAGGTTCTCCTCGGTCAGGCGGGGTGCCCGCATCCGGTCCGCCTCGAGGAACAGAGCGCGCTCCAGCGCGTTGCTCGGCAGCGTCTCGAAGTACTCGGTGTAGTCCAGGTGGGTCGAGCCGTTGAAGGTGCCACCGGCACCCTGCACGTGGCGGAAGTGGGCCAGCTTCTCCAGATTTTCCGAGCCCTGGAACATCAGGTGCTCGAAGAGATGCGCGAAACCCGTACGCCCCTGGGGTTCGGATCGGATGCCGACGTCGTAGACCACCGCCACCCCGATCACCGGGGCACTGCGATCGGGGGTGAGGACCACCCGCAGGCCGTTGTCGAGGGTGAACCGCTCGACCGGGTACTTCGTCGCTGGAATTCTGGATCTCCGCGCCGCCACGGGATCGACCCTAGCGTGTCGGCCCGTTCGCCACCGCCGACCTCGGCGGAGCCGCCGTCACCGGTCTGGCGAATCGCAGCGGTCGTCACCGCGTCGACGGGTCGCGCCCGCTGGGGACGATGAGCACCACTCGGCCGCGAAGGGGCAGTCCGGGCCGGCCGAGTCGGCGGACTTGACCCATCAAGACGGTAGGAAATGCCGACATAACTGAGACGCCCCTTCCCGGCATGTGGATGGGCCTTGACGCTGACGGAGGCCTGGCCCAGTCTTCCTACCAAGTAAGTAGGAATACTGCGGATTGGATGGACGATGAGACGGCTCCCCCTGCGCCGGTTGGTCACCCTGACCACCCTCGCCGCCCTCGGCGCGGCGACCCTGGGCAGCACCGCCGCGTGTGGCGACGACAGCGAGGGCGCGGGGGGCGGCTCCGGCCCGGTGACCCTGCGGCTCGGCTACTTCCCCAACATCACCCACGCGCCGGCCGTCGTCGGCGTGGAGAAGGGCATCTTCGCCGAGAAGCTCGGCGCCGACGTCAAGCTGGAACCGAAGACCTTCAACGCCGGCCCGGCCGCCATCGAGGCCGTCTTCTCCGGAGCGCTGGACGCGACCTACATCGGCCCGAACCCCACCGTCAACGCGTTCTCGAAGTCCAAGGGCGAGGCCGTCCGGGTGGTCTCCGGCGCCGCCTCCGGAGGCGTGGCGCTGGTCGTCAAGCCCGGCATCAACGGGCCGCAGGACCTCAAGGGCAAGAAGGTCGCCACCCCGCAGCTCGGTAACACGCAGGACGTGGCCGTCCGCTACTGGCTCAAGCAGCAGGGGCTGACCACCACCAAGGAGGGCGGCGGCGACGTGAAGATCGTGCCGCAGGAGAACGCCCAGACGGTGGAGACGTTCAGCAGCGGCGCGATCGACGCCGCCTGGGTACCCGAGCCGTTCGTGTCCCGGCTTGTCAACGCCGGCGGCAAGGTGCTCGTTGACGAGCGGGACCTGTGGCCGGACAAGAAGTTCGTCATCACCAACCTGCTGGTCAGCACCAAGTTCCTCAAGGCGCACCCGGACGTGGTGCAAAAGCTGGTCGACGGCCAGGTCGCCGCGAACGAGTTCGTCAACAGCAAGCCGGACGAGGCCCAGCAGGCCATTTCCGACGCGATCGGCAAGATCACCGGCAAGCCGCTCGACCTCAAGCTGATCAAGCAGGCGTGGCCGACGTTGGAGTTCACCAACGACCCGATCGCCACGTCCCTCAAGGCCGGACTCGACCACGCCGTCGAGGTCAAGCTCACCGAGCCCGTCGACCTCAAGGGCCTGTACGACCTGACCTACCTCAACAAGTCGCTCAAGGCGGCCGGCAAGCCCGAGGTCACCCAGCCATGACGTCGACCACGACGACGCCGCAGAGCGCGACCACCTCGGTCGCGCTCTCCGGCGTGACCAAGGTGTACGGACGCGGCGCGAACGCCGTACTGGCCCTGGACGGGGTCTCCCTCGACGTGGCGCCGGGCGAGTTCGTCTGCCTCGTCGGCGCGTCCGGCTGCGGCAAGAGCACGCTGCTCAACCTGGTGGCCGGCCTGGACCGTCCCAGCGGCGGCGAGATCGGCATCGCCGGTGGCGCCAGCCCGGGGCTGATGTTCCAGGAGCCGGCGCTGTTCCCCTGGCTGACCGTCGAGGCCAACGTGGAGGTGCCCCTCAAGTTGCGCGGCCTTCCCCGCGCCGAGCGCCGCGACCGGGTGGCCGAACTGCTGCGCACGGTGCACCTGGCCGAGTTCGGCCGCAAGCGTCCGCACGAACTGTCCGGCGGGATGCGCCAGCGGGTCGCGCTGGCCCGCACCCTGGCCCTGGACACGCCGGTGCTGCTGATGGACGAGCCGTTCGGCGCCCTGGACGCCATGACCCGCGACATCCTGCACGACGAGCTGGAACGGATCTGGTCCGAGCGCCGACTCTCGGTGCTGTTCGTCACGCACAACGTCCGTGAGGCCGCCCGGCTGGCCGACCGCATCATCCTGCTCTCCAGTCGCCCCGGCCGGATCATCTACTCCGCCGAGGTGGACATCCCTCGTCCACGACGGATCGACTCTCCCGAGGTCGCCGCCATCGCCGCCGAGGTCACCGAACGACTGCGTACGGAGGTGGGCCGCCATGGCCAGTGACACCCTCACCAGCACCGCGCGTAGCGATGCGGAGATCACCGGACTGGACGCGCTGGAGATCGCCGGCCGGGAGAAGGAGGTCTCCCGGGGCACCCGGCTCTGGGCCGCCACCTGGCCCAAGCTCGCCGCGCTGGCCATCGCCATCCTCGCCTGGCAGGTGGTGGTCTGGTCGGGCTGGAAGCCGCCGTACTCCCTGCCGGGCCCGCTGGTCGTCGGCCGCGAGCTGCTCACCCAGGCCCAGGGTCCGCAGCTCTGGGAGGGTCTGGTCACGACGCTGCGCCGAGCGGCCCTCGGGTACGTCTTCTCGGTCGCCGTCGGCCTGCTCCTGGGTCTCGCGGTGGCCCGGTCCACGGTGCTGCGCGCCGCCATCGGCTCGATGATCACCGCGTTGCAGACCATGCCGTCGATCGCCTGGTTCCCGCTGGCCATCCTGCTGTTCGAACTGAGCGAGAAGGCGATCTTCTTCGTGGTGGTGCTCGGCGCGGCGCCGTCGATCGCCAACGGCGTGATCTCCGGCGTGGACTACGTGCCACCACTGCTGCTGCGCGCCGGTCGCAACCTGGGCGCTCGCGGGCTCAATCTCTACCGGTACGTGATCGCACCAGCCGCGCTGCCGGCGATCGTCGCGGGCCTCAAGCAGGGCTGGGCGTTCTCCTGGCGCAGTCTGATGGCCGGCGAGCTGCTCGTGGTCGGCATCTCGCAGACCTCGCTCGGCGCGCAGCTCACCTACTCCCGCGAGCTGTCCGACGCGCCGTGGCTGCTCTCCACCATGATCGTGATTCTGGTCGTCGGTCTGGTCGTCGACGCCGCGTTCGGCGCGGCGGACAAGGCGATCCGCCGTCGTTGGGGCGTACTGGACCAGGCTGGTCAGTGAGGTGTACGTCTCCGCGCGCAGCGACTACGCGCTCCGGGCGATGCTCGCCGTCGCCGCCGCCGCACCGGGCGGCGACGGTGTCGGCGAGCTGGTGAAGGCAGGCAACCTGGCCGAGGTACAGGAGATCCCGCTCAGCTTCCTGCAGGGCATCCTGCTCGACCTGCGCCGGGCCGGCCTGCTGTACAGCCACCGGGGCGCCGACGGCGGGTACGCGCTGACCAGGCCGGCCACCGAGATCACGGTCGGGGACGTGCTGCGCGCGGTCGGCGGGTCACTGACCACCGTGCGCGGTCTGCCGGCCGAGCGGGCCGGCTATCACGGGGTGGCCGCCGGGCTCACCGACGTCTGGCTGGCGGTGCACGGGGCGATCGCCACGGTCGTCGACAGCACCACCCTGGCGGACCTGCTGGCCCACAACCAAACCCCCGCCGCCCCCTGACCCAGCCCCACCCCACCCCGCCCAGCCCCACCCAGCCCCGCCCCGCGATCTTGCACTTTCTGCGGCGATAAAAGGGGTGTATCACCGCAGATCGGCGACCGAAAGTGCAAGATCGACGAGTTGGTTGACCCGAGCGCACCCGCGCACGAAGGCGGTGTGGTCGGGCCGGTGCCCCGCCGGCCCGACCACACCTTCGTACCGATCCTGACCGCGCCTGCCCCTCCGCCGGCACCGGTCGGCCGGTCGCCGCTCAGCCCCGGTGCTCGACCGTCGGGCCGGAGCCCAGGTCGCCGGGAGTGCGCAGCTCCACCAGACCGGCGGGCGCGTTGCCCGCCGTGGTGGCATGCCAGGGTCCGAAGGCCGCGACCATGGCGAGGAGCAGCCCGGCGAGCCCGACCGCGACCACCAGGATCAATTCGCGTAGGGCCCCCGAGCCGACTTCCCCCGCCATGGTCACTCCTCCCCCGTGCCGGGTCCCCCGCCCGGCTCCCCCCGCTGGTCAGCTTCGACCACCGTGCAGCGGGGCACAGTCGGCCAGCCGACCCATTTGAGGCTGATTACCGATTCAACCGAACGGCCAGCCGGCGGAAGCATCCCGAGGTGAACGGGCTGCGGCGGTGGCACGGAACGAACCGACCCGCCCAGCCGAAGCGGGACGGGTCGGTGACGTGCGGAAGGGATCAGACCGTACGCGGGCGGCGCGGGCGACGGGACCGGCCCGACGCGCGGTGCGCCGGGCGGGCGCCGCCGTCCGAGGTCGAGCCACCGGCGGTACGTCCCCGGCTGACAGCCACCGGCGGCGCGGCGATGGTGACCGGCACACCGGACGGCTCACGGGCACCGGTCACCCGGGCCAACGAACCGTCGCCCGGGCGCACCTGGACCGACTCCGGCCGGATGCCGGCGACGGCCATCAGGCGGGACATGTCCCGACGCTGCTCGGGCAGGACCAGCGTCACCACCGAGCCGGACTCGCCGGCACGGGCCGTCCGGCCACCCCGGTGCAGGTAGTCCTTCGCCTCGGTCGGCGGGTCCACGTTGACGACCATGTCGAGGCCGTCCACGTGGATGCCCCGGGCCGCCACGTCCGTGGCGACCAGGGCGGTCACCTGACCGTTGCGGAACTGCTCCAGGATGCGGGTGCGCTGCGGCTGGGACTTGCCGCCGTGCAGCGCGGCGGCGCGTACACCCTTGGAGAGCAACTGGCGCGCGAGCCGGTCGGCGCGGTGCTTGGTCCCCATGAAGAGGATGGTGCGACCCTCACGGGCGGCGATACGGGTCAACGCGTCGGGCTTGTCGAGCGCGTCGACGTGCAGCACGTGGTGGGTCATCGCGGTGACCGTGGCGGTGCCGGGGTCGACCGAGTGGGTCACCGGGCTGCTGAGGAAGCGGCGGACCAGCCGATCCACACCACCGTCCAGGGTGGCGGAGAAGAGCATCCGCTGACCCTGCGGGGCGACCTGCTCCAGGAGCTTGGTCACCTGCGGCAGGAAGCCCATGTCGGCCATCTGGTCGGCCTCGTCCAGCACGGTGATCTCGACCTGGTCGAGCCGGGCGTCGCCGCGGTTGATCAGGTCGTGCAGCCGGCCGGGGGTGGCTACGACCACCTCGGCGCCGGCGCGCAGCGCGTCCGCCTGGCGCTGCAACGACAACCCGCCGACGATTGTGGCGCAGCGCAGACCGACGGCGCGGGCGTACGGGGCAAGCGCGGTGGTCACCTGCTGCGCCAGCTCCCGGGTCGGCACCAGCACCAGGGCCAGCGGGCGACCCGGCCGGGCCTTACGGCCGGCGGTGCGCGAGAGCAGGGGAAGCCCGAAGGCGAGCGTCTTACCCGAGCCGGTACGACCCCGGCCGAGCACGTCCCGACCCGCGAGCGAGTCCGGAAGAGTCGCCGTCTGGATCGGGAACGGCTCGGTGATGCCCTGCGCGGTCAGCGCGCTCAGCAACGCCGGCGCCAGACCGGTGTGGGCGAAAGACGGAATAACTGTGGTCACGCAGAAGCCTTCCTCGACGCGGAACGTGTCGAGGGAGGGCGCCGAAGTCGGCGCTGTCAACCGGCGGCACAAGGCAGCCAGGACTCACAAGCACGAACCGATTGGAGTACGGGCCGGCCCGCCGCCGGGCCGCCGCCTGCGGAGGCAGGCGGCGGCGAGGCGGGCCGGTCCCGTCACCGTCACACCCGGAGGGCGCGACAGGTAATACTGACCGATCCGAAGATCAGATCGGGCGGATGTTCTCCGCCTGCGGGCCCTTCTGGCCCTGGGTCACCTCGAACTCGACCCGCTGGTTCTCGTCCAGGCTCCGGTAGCCGGAGGACTGGATCGCCGAGAAGTGGGCGAAGACGTCAGCGCCGCCGCCGTCCGGGGTGATGAAGCCGAAGCCCTTGTCAGCGTTGAACCACTTCACGGTGCCAATAGCCATGTGTTTCGTCTCCTTGACGGAACGTCGGACGCGCACTTGTTGCGTGCCCGAAGAGGAGCGCTCCGCGCGGGGATGCGCGAATCGCCTGTCGCTTCTGGTCGCCCCGCCCGGAGAACTCCGGACACAACAAAGAGCGCCTGGGGCCACAATTCCCGCCAGGCGCACACAGAGTCTCTGGTAACCAAAACTGCAACCCGGTCAACCTACCACGGATTTCCCCGTGATGGTCAAACTCGGCTGGAATCCACGGGCAAATGAGCGATCATGGCGGTGAGCCCGGTCACGTCCAGCAGATCGGTCGGACGGACCGTGACCCCGTCCCGCACGTAGTGGAACGCCGCGCCCACCCGCTCGACCGGGACGCCGGCCAGCTCGGCCCAGGCCAGCCGGTACACGGCCAACTGCACCGCCGCCACATCCGCGGCCGGCCCGGCGGGACGTGCGCCGGTCTTCCAGTCGACCACGTCGAACCGGTCGCCCGGACGGGCGAAGACCGCGTCCATCCGTCCCCGGACCACCACACCCGCGATCACCGTGGCGAACGGCACCTCCACCTCGACCGGCACCCGGTTGGCCCACTCGCTGGCCAGGAAACGCTCCTGAAGCTCGACCAGCGCCTCGTCCGGCGCGGCGTCCGCGTCGGCCGCGCCCGGCAGCTCGTCCAGGTCCAGCAACCGGTCGGCACCGAAACGCTGTTCCAGCCAGGCGTGGAAGGCGGTGCCCCGGCGGGCGTACGGGTTGGGTTCGGTGGGCACCGGCCGGCGCAGCGTACGCGCCAGCGCCGCCGGGTCACGCCGCAACGCCACCAACTGGGTGACGCTCAGCTGCCCGGGCAAAGCCACCTCGACCGCGCCGGAGAGCCGGGTCAGCTCGGCCCGCTCGGCCAGCAGCAGGTCGGCCTCCTGCCGCCAGCGCGCCACCTCCGGATCGGCCTCCGTGCTGGCCTCCGGGCCGGTCGGCTCGACCTGCTCCACCGGCTCGTCGTCCGACCGAGACGGCACCGGCCCGGCCAGCACCGGCCCCACCGGCCCGAGCGCCGCCGAGGCCGGGCCGTCGGTCATCAGCCGGCGGACCAGTCCGGCGGCCTCGGCCAGCGCCGGCCGGCGGCCACCCAGCGGGTCGGCCGGCCACTCCGCGCGGAGCACCACCTCGGCCGTCGGGTTCGCGGTGTCCGGGGTGGGCTCCGGTGCCCACGCGTCGATCAGGTGACCGGGGCCGCCGTCCAGGCAGGCGTCGTACACCTCGCGCAGGAAGACCGACGGACCTCGCGGTCGCTTCGTGCCCTCCCCCCACCAGTAACCGGAGCAGAGCAGCAGCCGGCGTGGCCGGGTGACCGCGACGTACGTCAGCCGGCGCTCCTCCCGCTCGTCGTGGGCCCGCCACGCGTCGGTGAAGTCGGCCACCGCCCGGGCCACGGCACGCTGGTCGACCGCCTCGTCGAGCGCCAGCTCCGGCAGCCCGTCGGCGTCGCCACGCAGAGGGAACGGCAGTACGCCCAGACCGCCCAGCCAGTGGTCGGAGTTGCGCACCGGCCCGGGCCACGACCCGCGGCACAGACCGGCCACCGCCACCACGTCCCACTCCAGCCCCTTTGCGGCGTGCGCGGTGACCACCTGCACCGCGCCCTCCACGACCTCGACCTCGCCCGGGGCGAGGCCGCGCTCCTCGTCCTCGGCGGCGGCCAGGTAGGACAGGAAGCCGGACAGCGTCGCGCCGGGCGTCTCCCCGCTGAAGCGGGCCGCCACGTCCGCCAGGGCGTCCAGGTGACCCCGCGCCAGGCCGGCGTCGCCCGCGCCGTCGCGGCCGGCACGCACCGCGACCTCCACGTCCAGGCCGATGGTCCGCTCGATGTCCGCGATCAGATCCGGCAACGCCTGATCCAACCGGTAGCGCAGCAGCGCCAACTCCATGCCGTACGCCCGCAGCCGCGCGAACCCCTCCGCCGAGTACGCCTGCGCCGGCCCGAGATCGGCCAACGCCTCCACCAGGGTCGCCTCGTCCAGCAGGTCGGGGCTGATGTCCGAGTCCTCGTCGGCGGCCACCTGTTGGCGGGCCTTAGCGATGCCCCGCGCCCGTCGGTGCAGCGCCACCAGGTCCCGCGGCCCGATCCGCCACCGGGCGCCGGTGAGCAACCGCAGCAGCGCGGCTCCGTCGGTCGGGTCGGCCAGCACCCGCAGCGTGCACACCACGTCCCGGACCTCGGGGGTGTCGAGCAAGCCACCGAGCCCGACCACCTCCACCGGCAGGCCACGCTCGCGCAGTGCCGACTCGATCGCCGGGATCTGGCTGCGGACGCGGACCAGCACGGCCGTCGTCGGGCGTTGCGCCACCGGGATGTGCTCCGGTGCCGCGCCGGGCATCCGGGCAGCGCCACGCCAGGCGGCGAGCACGCTGTCGGCGATCCACGCGGCCTCGTCGGCGTACGTGTGCAGCAGCGCGCAGTGCACCGTGCCACCGGCCGCCCCGCCGGGGCTGCGGTGCGGAATCGGCTCCCGGACGGTCAGCGCGGACCGCAGCTCCGGCACCCGCGCGCCGGCCGCGCGCAGCGGCGTCGACAGCGCGTTCGCCACCCGCAGGATCTCCGGACGGTTACGCCAACTGGTGGTCAACCCGAGCGCCGGCGCGGGCTCGCCGTCGGTCCTGGCGAACTCGGTGGGGAACCGGTCCAGGGTGCCGGCACTGGCCCCGCGCCAGCCGTAGATGGACTGGCACGGGTCACCCACCGCCGTCACCGGGTGCCCGCCGCCGAACAGCGCGTTGAGCAGCACCACCTGGGCGTGGCTGGTGTCCTGGTACTCGTCGAGTAGCACCACCCGGAAGCGGTCCCGCTCGATCTCGCCGACCGCCGGGTGATCCCGGGCCACCCGGGCCGCCCGGGCGAGCTGGTCGGCGAAGTCCATCGCCTCGAAGTCCACCTTGCGTCGGGCGTACGCCCGCACCAGCGGCAGCAGACGCAGCCGGGTCTGTTGCAGGGTGAGCGCCTTGCGTACGTCGGCGTACACCCGGCCGGGACGCGACTGCACCTCGGCGAAGAACCGGCCGGTCCAGGCTGCCAGTTCGTCGGGGGCGACCAGGTGCTCGTCCAACTCCCCGGCGAGCGCCAGCACCGCGTCGGTGATGGTGCTCGGCATCCGGTCCACCTCGGACATGTCGCCGTCGTAGTTGCGCACCAGCAGATCGACCAACTGCCAGCGGGACGCCTCGGTCAGCAGCCGGGTGGACGGCTCGTAGCCGGCCCGCAGACCGTGCTCGGTGACGATCCGCCCGGCGAACGAGTGGTAGGTGGAGACGGTGGGCTCACCGGCGAGCGGGTCGTCGAGCCGGTCGCGGTCCTGCCGGCCGACCCTGCGGATCAGTTGGTCGAGTCGGGTACGGACCCGATGCGCCAGCTCACCGGCCGCCTTGCGGGTGAACGTCAGCCCGAGGATCTGCTCCGGCCGCACGTACGAGTTGGCCACCAGCCAGACCACCCGCGCGGCCATCGTCTCGGTCTTGCCCGACCCGGCGCCCGCCACCACGAGCAGCGGCTCCACCGGGGCGGCGATGATCGCGGCCTGTTCCCGGGTGGGCGCCGGCAACCGCAGCAGCTTGGCCAGCTCCACGGGCGTGTACCGGGGGCCGGAGTCCGCGAGCCGGGGCGTCGGCGCGGGACCCGCGCCGAACAGGGTGGGCTGGGTCACTGTGTTGTCTCAGTTCGAGACTGCGGGGCTCGCAACACCGGCTCACTCCTCGCCCTCACGGATTGTCCGGAGAACGGACGGTCGGCGGCTCGACCACCTGGCGTCCCTGCCCGGAGACCGGGCAGCTGGTCCGCACCGGGCAGACCCGGCACTTCGAGTTGGCCACCGCGGCGAACGTGGCGGCTGCCATCGTATCGGCGGTCCGCCGGACCAGCGCCGTCGCCCAGCCGGCCGCGGGGCCCTCGCCCGCCGCGGGCTGGTTCTGCTCCCGGGCGTCCTTCGCGGTGGTGCCGAGCTGCACCAGCGCCGCACCGCCGGACTCGTCGCCGAACTCGGGGAACGCGCCCGCCTCCACCGCCGCCTGGTACGCGCCGAGCTGCGGATGCTCGGCCAGCTCGCTGCCGGTGACCGCGGTCGACTTGCCGGTCTTGAGGTCGATCACCACCAGCCGGCCGGCCTCGTCGACCTCCAGCCGGTCGACCCGTCCGGTCAGGTCGATCGGGCGCTGCGGATCGTCCAGGCGCACCGCGAACTCGTGCTCGATGGCGAGCAGCCGGCGCGGGTTGGTGGCCAGCCAGCGCAGCAACTTGTCGACCATCGCCTCGGCGCGCTCCCGCTCGGGGCCGGCCATCCACCGGGCGGCCAACTCGATCGCGTCGAACCGGGCGGCCACGTAGTCGAGCAGAGCCCCCCGGTCGGCGCTGGCGTCCTCGGCGAGCATCGCGGCCGCGTGCACGAGGTTGCCCACACCCTGCGCGGTGCTGGTCGGACCACTGCCGCCGTGCCGTTCCAACAGCCAACGCAGGCTGCACCGCAGCGCGCTCTCCATCGCCGACGGCGTGACCCGCACCGGCTCCCCGTCGTCGACGAGTGGCCGGTCGTCGGAGAGCGCGCGCAGGCCCCACCAGTCGTCGGGGTGCGCGCCGGGCACTCCGGCGGCGGCGAGCCGCGCCAGCTCGGCGGCCGCGGCG
>NZ_JBEXIL010000030.1:75757-81780 GCF_040608555.1 Micromonospora sp. NPDC005172 | reverse complement strand
GGCCGAACGCGCCCGGGACCGGGCCCAGGTCGCCGCCGCCGAGGCCGACGACGCCCGGCAGGAGGCCGCCGAGCTGGCCGCCCGGCTGCGCGCGGAGGTGACCGCCGCGACCACGCAACGCGACGCTCTCACCGCCGACCTCACCGCCGCCCGGCAGGCTGCGGCCACCGCCGAGGGCCGGCTCGCCACCCTGACGGTACGACTCGACGCCGCCGAGGCCGACCGGGACGTCGCCCAGCGGCGGGTGGCGCAGCTCGGTGACCAGGTCAGCGATCTGGCGCTGGCGCTGGCCCGCCTCGGCGCCGCCGCCCCCGCCGCGGCGGGCGCTGCCGACCCGGGTGCGACACCGCCGCACGCTTCCGACCCGGGTGCGACACCGCCGCAACCTTGACCACATCCGGGCCGTTAACATCCCCGGTGGCAGTCACGACACGCCACCGCCGTGGCGTCCCGGTCCCGGCCGGCTACCCTTGGTTCCGGCCCGCCCGTGGACGCCTCACGCCCTCGGGCGGGAATGGGGCGACGGGAACGCGCCGTTACACCCAGAAGACCAGCACCACGAACGAGGGAGTCGATCATGGGCGAGCGTATGCTGCGCGGAAGCCGGCTGGGCGCGGTCAGCTACGAATCCGACCGCAACACGGAGCTCGCGCCGCGTCAGACCCGCGAGTACCTGTGCGCCAAGGGCCACCAGTTCGAGGTGCCGTTCGCCGTCGACGCCGAGGTCCCGACGACCTGGGAATGCAAGTTCGACGGCAGCGTCGCCCGACTCGTCGACGGCAATGAGCCGGAGCAGAAGAAGGCCAAGCCGCCGCGTACCCACTGGGACATGCTGCTGGAGCGGCGCTCGATCGCCGAGCTCGAGGACATCCTCGCCGAGCGGCTCCAGGAGGTCCGCACCCGCCGCGGCCGCGCCTGAGCCGCACCCGCACGACACGGCGCCCCCGGGAAACCCCGGGGGCGCCGTC
Source organism: Micromonospora sp. NPDC005172 (assembly GCF_040608555.1). Classification (NCBI taxonomy): domain Bacteria; kingdom Bacillati; phylum Actinomycetota; class Actinomycetes; order Micromonosporales; family Micromonosporaceae; genus Micromonospora; species Micromonospora sp. NPDC005172. Next base: position 80,812 of record NZ_JBEXIL010000030.1, on the reverse strand, counting down.
GTGTGGGTGGATCAGTTGCGACCCGGCTCGACGATCTCACCCTCGATCGCCCGGCCACCGTCGACGACCACCGGCTGCTCCGGTTGCGGACGCGGTGTCGGCTGCGGGGCACCCTGACGCACCCGGACCGTACGCGGCCCGAACAGGTCACCGGCGACCATCGACGACACCCGCCGCTCGGCGGTGCGTTGCACCCCGGCGCGGGCCAGACGGCGCACCGGGGGCACCATCAGCAACAACCCGACCAGGCCGCTGACCAGGCCGGGTATCGCCAGCAGCAACGCACCCGCCAGCCCGACGAGCCCGTCGGTCACCTGTCGTCCCGGTGGCTGCCCCGCCTGCGCGGCCGCGCGGAACCCGCGCCAGGCGCGCATTCCCTCGCGGCGCAGCAGCACCAGCCCAAGCAGGGACGCGGCGAACACCAGCAGCACCGCGGCGCCGAACCCCACCGCCCGGCCCACGACGACGAACACCGCAAGCTCCAGCACCACCGTCAGCAGCAGGGCCAGCGGCACGAACCTCAGTCCTCGGCGCATCTCACCTCATCGCCATCCCGCGGCACGACACGAACCGCACATCCAGCATGACACGGCCGCGCTCACGGCCACCGCACCTGACCGGTGGGGGTGCCGTTCAGGCTGCGACGTACCGCCTGCCGCCGGTCCCGCACACCCCACGTGGTGATCCGCCACAGCGCCTCGGCGACGATGCGCGGGCTCATCTTGCTGTCGCCGCGCTCCCGCTCGGCGAACGTGATCGGCACCTCCACGATCCGCACCCCCGCCTGGTGCGCCAGCCGCGACAGCTCCACCTGGAACGAGTAGCCCTGCGAGGTCACCGACCCCAGGTCGATGGCGTCCAGGGCGCTGGTCCGGTACACCCGGTAGCCGCCGGTGGCGTCCGAGACGGGCATGCCCAGCGCGAGACGCGCGTACAGGTTGCCGCAGCGCGACAGCAGCAGCCGCCGCAGCGGCCAGTTCACCACCTGCGCACCGCTGGTCCACCGCGACCCGATCACCACGTCGGCGTCGCGGGCGGCGTCCAGCAGCGCCGGCAGGTCCTCCGGGGCGTGCGAGCCGTCCGCGTCCATCTCCACCACCGCGTGGTAGCCGCGCTCACGCGCCCACCCGAACCCCGCGAGGTACGCCGCGCCGAGGCCCTCCTTGCCCCGGCGGTGCAGCACCTGCACCTGCGGGTCGCCGTCGGCGAGCGCGTCGGCGATCGCGCCGGTGCCGTCGGGGCTGTTGTCGTCGGCGATGAGGATCCGCACGGCGGGGGCGGCCCGGCGGACCCGACCCACGATCGCCGCGATGTTGTCGGCCTCGTTGTAGGTGGGGATCACCACGAGGACGCGGCCCACGCCGGGCACCTCGTCCGGACGCCGGATGGTGTCGGTCGCCTGGATCACGGTTCCTCCGCTCCCGCCGGCGTACCGGCTGCTGCTATGCGGGCACGACCCGCTGGCGGCGGCGCAGCACGCCCGCGCCGGCCAGGGCGGCCACCGCCAGCCCGGCGAGGGCCACCTCCGGCCACCAGCCGAGGCGGGTGGCGAGCGTACGCCCGCTGTCGAGCCGTAGCTGCCGCACCACGACCTCCCGGGTGTTGAACCCGGTGGCATCGCTTACCCGCCCGTCGGGGGCGACGAACCCGGACACCCCGACCGTGGAGGCCATCAGCGCCGGCCGACCGTGCTCGACGGCCCGCAGTCGCACCATGGCCAGCTGCTGGCGGGCCTCCGCCTCGTTGAAGGTGGCGTTGTTGGTCTGCACCACCAGCAGCTGCGCGCCGCCGGTGACAGTGTCGCGGACCACCTCGTCGTAGGCGACCTCGAAACAGATCACGTCGCCGAGGACCGCCGGGCCGGCGCGTACCACGCCCGGGGTGCTGCCGGCCACGAAGTCGCTGCGGATCAGGTCGACCTTGTCGCTGACCCGGCGCGCGATGTCCCGCAGCGGCACGTACTCGGCGAACGGCACCGGATGGCGTTTCGCGTAGAGCTGCGCCATGTCGGCGCCGGTGCCGGGCTGCCACAGCATGCCCGCGTTGCGGACCTGTCCGGGGCCGGGCCCGAGCAGCACCGCGCCGACCAGGATGGGCGCGCGGATCGCGTCGGCGGCCTGGGAGATGCGGGCACCGGCGGTGGGGTTGCGCAACGGGTCGATGTCGCTGGAGTTCTCCGGCCACACCACCAGGTCGGGTTGCCGTTCGGCGCCGGCGGCGACCCGCGCGGCCAGCTCCAGGGTGGCGTCCACGTGGTTGTTCAGCACGGCCTGCCGTTGGGCGTTGAAGTCCAGGCCGAGGCGCGGCACGTTGCCCTGCACGATCGCCACGGTGACGGCGTTGCCGCCGCCCGCCGCGGCGACGGGCACCAGCAGGCTCACCGCGCCCACCGCCACGACGACAGCGGCCGGTACGGCAGCCGGCAGCCACCACTCGGGCCGGACCTCGTGGCGGGCCGCCCAGCCCCGCCAGACGGCGGCGACGAGCAGACCACCGGTGAGGGCCACCGCGAAGGTGACCAGCGGCGCGCCGCCGAGGGCGGCCAGGCGCAGCAGCGGCGAGTCGTCCTGGCTGAACGCGAGACGCCCCCACGGGAACCCGCCGAACGGGGTGCGGTCGCGCAGCGCCTCCTGCCCCACCCACAGCAGTCCGGTCAGCGCCGGCCACTCCCAGCGGCCACGGTCGGCCAGCGGGGACACCCAGGCGGTGGCAGTGCCGAGCAGCGCCACGTAGCCGGCCTGCAGCAGGGACAGCAGCACCCACGGCAGGTAGCCGGTGTGCAGGTTCGTCCAGGCCAGCATCGGCGCGAACAGCGCCACCCCGGTGAGGAAACCCAGGCCCGCGCCGGCGCGCATCCGTCGCCGGTGCGCGGCGGCGGCCAGCAACGCGACGCCGACGGGCGCGAGCGGCCACACCCCGTAGGGAGGGAACGCCAGCAGCAGGGCCAGCCCGGCGACGACGGCCATGGGCGCGGCCACGCGCAGCGGCAGCGGCCGACCTGCGGCGACCGGCTCGCGCAGCACCGTGGGGACGTGGCTCTCGTCCCGGTCCAGGGTCGTCACCGCAGCTTCACCTCGATCACCCGCCGAAGGCTACCCGGCCACCATCGGGGCCCCACCCCACCTCGCCGATCTTGCACTTTCTGCTCCGACACAAGGGGCATTCCGGCCCATCTCACCAACAGAAACTGCAAGATCGGCGAGGTGATGGGTGCGGGGGTGCCCCGGGGGGTGGGGGTGGGGGGTGGGGGGTGGGGTGAAATCGGGGCGCGGCTTGCGCCGCGCCCCGATGCTCCCAGGCCCTTCCCGGCCGGTGGGGCGAGAATGGGGCACGCCGACCTTCGGACCGACCAGGCGGTTGACTGGCTGCCCCCGCCGGGCCGTTGTCTACTGGCCGTGCACCTCACCCTGCCCGTACACCGGTAACCGCGGCCGGTTCGCGCCGCCCCGCCGACCCCCGCCCGCTGGACCTGGCCGCCGCGACGATGACGCTGAAAAAAGTCGCTCGGCCAGCGGACGAAGGGACGAAGCGAACAACAGCCGCTTCCCGTGGTAGGACTCAAAGACGGTACGTGCTGCACCCCGTCTCCTGTCAACCCACCCCCGGCCTGTCGTGTGTTGCGCCACGGCGTGTCGGGTCGGCGTGTCTCACTGGGTGCCCAGATGGTGACGCAGCAACGCCTGCGCCGCCGCCCGGTGCTCCTCGGCGAGCAACCCGGCGGCGGCCAGCACGTAGTCGACGTCCACGACCGCCCGGGCCGCACGGGGCAACGCCCACCCGCCCCCGTGGTCGGCCAGAACCGCCGCCAACACCTGACCGGACGCGTCGACGGGCGCGTGCCGCAGCACCCCACCGGAGCCCACCAACAGACGCACGTCGCGCAGGTCCCGCCCGGCCCGCTCGCCGGTGGCGACACCACGGGCGTGCCGGCGCAGCGCCACCGTCGCCGCCAGGGTGGCGATCCGCGCGTCCACGGCCCGTTCGACGTCGTCGGCGGCCAGGAAGGCCGGGTCGGCCGCACGCCGGGCGGCGGCCTCGCCGAGGTCGTCGGCGTCGGTGAGCAGCCGCTCCTCGACGGCGGCGCGGACGACACCCGGGGCGCTCCACCGCATGCCCAGATCGCCCTCGACGGTGCGGGCCCGCCACAGGCTGCCGGCGACCTCCCGGCCCGGCCCGGTGGCCCGCTCGTCGGGCGTGAGGACCGAGTACACGTCGGTGGTGGCCCCACCCACGTCGACGACGGCCAGGTCACCGCCGATGGTGTCGGCGAGCACCTCCACCCCGGTCAGGACCGCGTCGGGCGTGGCCGCCCGGACCAGGCGGGTGAAACGGGTGCCCCGGGACAGTCGTTTACCGCCGATGACGTGCCGCAGGAACACCGCGCGGATCGCCGCGCGCGCCGACGCCGGCGCGAGGACCCCGATACGCGGCAGCACGTTGTCCGCGCCGCTCACCGGCACCCCGGCGGCCTCCAACAGCCCGGTCAGCTCCGCACGCACGTCGGCATTGCCGGCCAGGACGACGGGTGTGCGCCAGCGGGCGCGGGCCAGACGGGTCGCGTTGTGGCAGATCGTGTCGGCGTCGCCGCCGTCGGTGCCACCCACCAGCAGCACCACGTCCGGACGGGCCGCCCGCAGCGCGGTCAGGGCCGCCGCGTCGAGCCGCCCGGCGGCGGTGTGCACCACGTGCGCGCCGGCCGACAACCCGACCCGCCGGCCCGCCTGCGCGGTCACGAGGGCCTCGTAGCCGATCACGGCCAGCCGCAACCCGCCGCCGGCCGACGAGCAGACGTACCACGGCATGTCACGCGCCCCGAGCCCGGCGGTGGCCGCCGTGACCGCGGCGTCCAGGCCGCGCAGCACGTCGCTGCCCACCGTGGTGGGCGCGGCCGCCGCGCCCACCAGCACACCGGCGGCCAGGTCCACCACGGCCGCCTTGGTGTACGTCGAGCCGACGTCCGCGCAGACCGCGAAGGTCATGGGTTGCCCTGTTCGCGACTGCGGGGCTCGCAAGCCCGGCTCACTCCTCGCGACTCACTGTGTCTGCCCTGTTCGC